>JANMIF010000337.1:0-10929 GCA_031375695.1 Planctomyces sp. | reverse complement strand
GGACTACCAGACGCCGCACGAAGTCTTCACCGCGAGCGTCCAAATAACATCTGATCGTCAGACGAAACGGTCGAAAACACGTCGGCCAACTCTCTCTTAAATCGCGTCTCCCACTGTCCAACTCTTGGGGTCCACTTCAGGTTGAGCGACAGCGGGCGCGGCGATGTGTCGAAGAAGTTGACGACCAACGGGTACGCGGAGAACGGTAACTGCTGGCATTCGGCCTATATCGCACGCGGAGCAGATGAGTCACCGATCATTGAGTTCGATCTCGGCAAGGTTGAGGTGGTCGGGGTGCGCCGGCGTAAGCTGGTGGAGAGTTCGTTGTCGAGATCAGGAAGGAGCCGAGATCCTGCACGACTCCGCTGCGGATCGCGGGCCAGAGATTCTTACCGTCGAGTTTTTTGGGAGTGCTTTTCGGCTTCTCGTTCGACGGTGCTGAGTTCAACTGCGGCGTCCGGGTAAAGAATGCCGATGGTAGCAATTAGCAAGACTTTGCCGGGGAGGTAGTTTGTCGTCCGGTGGATGGTTCCGGAAGGGATTCTGAAATGCCGCGAATTAGCCGGATCTGGCTAGGTTTGACCATCTTTCTGAACTTTTTCGCGACAGTCTCCACTCGCGCTGATGATCAGTTTCCTCCGGTTGATTTGGTGCCACCGGTCAATGCCGCCGCTGGCCAGCAAGCGAGCTGCGGTTGTGGTTGCCAATCACCTTGCTCCTGCGGAGACCGAGTGGGGCTGTTCGACAACTCGTCTTTGTTTCTGGGACTCGAAGGGTCGAAGCAGCCGCAGGAATTCGGTGTCAACGCACATTTTGGCGGACGCTTCGCCGCGGACATGGGCGTTCCGCTGATCAAAGAACTCGGACTGGGTCTGCAAGTCGGGACGTCGTTCAACTACACCGACAATGCCGTGCAAGTCTTCGAACGATTTGGCGAAGCCAAAGGCCGGTTTCAAAGTTTCACCACCGCCGGACTGTTTCAGCGGCAAGATTCAGGTCTTGTGTGGGGAGCGACCGTCGATTACTTGCATCAGACGTATTACGACAGTACGGACCTCTTCCAATTTCGAGGGCGTCTCGGTTGGCAGTTGTCGGAGCAGAACCAAGTTGGCTTTCTGGCTGCAGTCTCGGACGACGGTGACCGACAGCGCGTGGCGGGAGTCCCAATCACTTTGCGTTCGCTGAATCAAGGCAGTGTGTACTTCAACCATCGCTGGGAGAATCAAGCGGAGACGATGGTTTGGTTGGGCATCGCGGAAAGTCACGGGGAGCGAAATCTGGCCTTTGAAGCATTGCTCGGCGATCCGCCGCAGCGCTCGGCTGGCGAGCGGCTGGTTTTTGGAGCGGAAATTCATGTGCCGCTGAACGACTATGTCGCTCTCTTTGGTCAGGGCAATTTCATTTTGCCCGCGGACACAGGCGCCGTCGATTCGTACCTCGGCATCGTGGTCTATCCGTCGGGCGGGGCCAAACGATCTCGTCGCAATCGGTACTCTCCGTTGTTGCCGGTCGCGAACAGTACGACATTCGCCGTCGACCTGCGATGAGGCTGATTGGCTGAAACGACGGATCGACCGTAACCTGTGGGTATGTCTGATTCGCTCGACCAGTATCGCCTTGTAGAACAAATCGCCGCGACACAAGACGCCGTCCGGTATCGCGCCGTTCACATCGATTCCGATCAGCAGATGGAAGTGTTGGTCTTCAAGCCGAGCGATCCGGATCGCTCGCGGCGTTGCCACCGTCGCGTGAAACTTACGCAGATGGTGCAAGAGTCGAGCATTCGACCGATCCGCTCCTACGAGCCCAAAGCGGAGTCACCGTTTTTGATGCTGCCAGAAATCTCTGGACGCACGTTGGGCGAACAGTTTGGAGCGGGGTTGCCGCCAGGATCGAAGCGTGCGCTCGAAATCGTGAGTCAGATTGCTGAGGCGCTGATCGCGGCGCATCGTGTCGGGCTCGCTCATGGCAGCATCTCGCCGGAACACGTCACAATGGCGGAGACTGCTCCTGAAAAGCCGTCCGCATGCCAAATCTGCTTTGCCACAACTCCGTGTCCCAGCCGCGACGACTTTGCAGAAGATGTGCGGCAACTGGGAGAGTTGTGGTTCTGGCTGACTGGCAGCGACGTCCCTGCAGAGCAGGTCGCGTTCCGCGAGAAGATGCGAGCAGCCGACCCGCTGGATCGCCCTCGAGTAGACGATGTGTCGGAACGATTGCACAACTGGCTCTCTTCGGAGAGGTCTGTCGGCGGAGGGACGCTGATTGTCCCAGCATCCGAGCCGGAAGAGTCGCCAGTCGGAGGCGGGACGAACCTCATGTCGGCGGCGGAAATGGCCGAGTCCATCGAGCGTGAGCGGCAGGAGATATCGGCAAGTTCCGCCAGCCGCAGCGAGGAGAATTCGCAGCGGGCGTCACGGTCCAAGGGGAGTCAAGCACGGTCCTCTTCCGGTGTCGATCCGTTGTTGGACCGGCAGCAACTGGGACGTTTCAAGCTGTTGAAGAAGCTCGGCGAAGGGGGCATGGGAGCGGTTTGGAAAGCGGAAGATCCGTTGGATGGCCGAGACGTCGCGATCAAAGTGCTGCGGTCGGAACTCGCCAAGAATGAGATCGCATTGCGACGATTCCACCGTGAGGCGCGGATGCTGGCCGAGGTCGAGAGTCCGTACATCGCCAACTTGCTGGAACTCAACGAAGACAACGGACTGCAATTCATCGTCATGGAGTTCGTCGATGGCGAGGACGTGCTCAAATGTTTGAAGTCGCGTGGCCGGTTGTCGGAGCCCGAGGCTGTCGCGATGGTCGCCGATGTCGCACGAGCGCTGCGAGAAGCTCACGCGCGAGGCGTCGTGCATCGCGATCTGAAGCCGGAAAACATGTTGCTGGTCGGCAACGCAGGCGACGACAACGCGCCTCCGCGCGTGAAGCTCACGGACTTTGGGTTGGCTCGCGAGATTTTGGATTCGGAGTCGATGCAGGTCACGAGCGCTGGCTCGGTGTTGGGGACTCCGCATTACATGGCTCCGGAGCAATGTTCGGGAACCGCGGTGGTTGATGCTCGTGCCGACGTCTATTCTTTGGGAGCCACGTTGTTTCACTTGTTGGTGGGACGTCCCCCCTTCGAAGCGAACACCGTCATCGGGGTCATCGCCAAGCAAATCAATGAGCCGGCTCCGCCGATCAGGACCATCGTCCCCGAATTGTCAGACGCGGTTGAGCAGATCGTCGCCAAGTGCCTGGCCAAGAAACCCGAAGCTCGCTTCCAACATGCCGGTGAGTTGTTGGATGAACTCGAACGGTTGCAGCGGGGCGAGCCGACCAGCATCCTGGCCCACCCAGCGCTGCCGCCAGCCGACGCACGCGACGTCATGTCGTTCGACTTCGTCTGGGAACTGCGGAACTCGCCGGAAAAGCTCTGGCCACATGTCTCGAACACCGAGCGTCTGAATCGAGCCATCCGCCTGCCAGCGGTGGATTACACCGTCACGGCCAACGAACAGGGAGGCAGTCATCGCTTCGGTCGATTCCGCAAGATGGGCATGACGATTGGTTGGCAGGAGCATCCGTTCGAGTGGATCGAAGGCCGTCGCATGGGCGTGCTGCGCGAATACAACGAGGGGCCAATCAAATGGTTTACGAGCGTTGTCGAGCTGACTCCGCGATCGGGTGGCGGCACCACGCTGTCGCATCGCATCCGGATGGTCCCGTCCAATTTCATCGGGCGAGCGGCGGCCAAGATCGAAGTCGGAGTGAAGAGCCGCAGGTCGCTCGAACAGGTCTATCACCGCATCGACGCGGCGTTGTCCGGGGAACTGGGATCATTGGGCGATCCATTCGAGGACGTGCCCGATCTGCCCGCCGACAAGCAGCGGAAACTCAACGCTCGACTGAAACGCCTGATCGAGTTGGGCGTTGAACCGTTCGTGGTGGAACGCTTCGGTGAGTACTTGGCCTCGGCACCGGTTCAGCAGCTCGCACGCATCCGGCCGATCGCGCTTGCACAACGGCTGTCGGTGGATGAACGGCAAATGGTGGCCGCTTGCCTGCACGGAGCACGCGAAGGATTGCTGTCGCTGGTTTGGGACATCATCTGCCCGCTCTGCCGCATCCCGTCGCAGACTCAGGATTCGTTGAAACTGCTCAAAGAGCACGGCAACTGTCAGGCTTGCCAAACGAACTTTGAACTCGACTTCGCGAACTCGATCGAACTCGTGTTTCGCATCGCGTCCGACATCAAGGACTGTGAGACTGGCGTGTACTGCATCGGTGGCCCGGCGCATTCGCCGCATGTGGTGGCGCAAGTCCGGCTCAAGCCCGGCGAGAAGTTCTCGTGTGATCTCAATCTCGGCGAAGGTTTGTATCGGGTGCGGGGGCCGCAATTGCCGTACTCCGTCGAGTTCCGGGTGTTGTCGGATTCCGGCGTGTCGCGATGGGAACTGGATCTATCGCGCGGTCCGACGGCCGACACACCCCGCACCGTGCAAGCCGGAACGCAGTTCTTCGTGCTGACCAACGATCAGGGACATGAGTTGGTCGCGCGACTGGAGCGTGTCGCCAGTCGTGCCGACGCCCTGACCGCCGCTCGTGCCGCCGCGACACCGCTGTTCCGCGAGTTGTTTCCGGGTGAATGCCTCTCCGGCAATCAGCTCATCCGCGTCGAACAAATCACGTTGTTGTTGACTCGGCTCGACCGCGCCCAGCAGTTGTACTTTGAGGTCGGAGACGCACGGGCATTCGAACGAGTTCACGAACACTTTCAGCGACTCAATCAAATCGTGCAGAGAGAAGGTGGCTCAGTGGTCAAGACGCTGACTGAAGGGATCGAGGCGGTCTTCACGGAACCACTCAGCGCCGTTCGCGCCGGCTTGGCGATGCGGGAACTCGGCGAGTCCGATCTGAGCATCGCGATCCATCGCGGCCCGGCGATGGTCGCCACTCTGAACGATCACCTCGACTACTTTGGAGCCACAGTCAGTACGGCGGAACAACTATTGGCAACGGCACTGCGACGCGACTCAACCGCTCAGTTGGTCGTCAGCAACTCGATCGCGGCAGACGAAGCCGTCGCGGAAACGATCGCCGCACGGCAGCTAGCCTTACTCGTCGAGCATCAACTCTCCACCTCACCGCAGGTCTGGCTACATCGCGTGCAGCCCCTCGAATTGTGACCTGAGAAATCAGTGAACAGTCACAAGCTGCAAATGCACGACAGTGCCGGCCAGGGTTCCCGCCAACGCGCCAAGCCTAGCCGAGGTGCGTATGGGCATGTTCAAGCTCCAAAAAAACAGCAAACGTTGCCAGCGCAACGCTCAGGATACGGAGAAAGTCCAGAAAAGCGTCAGGACTTATCCCGATCACAGAAAACTTCGGCGCGTCGTGAAGCGTTCAACTCCTCACGCGGGAGAATGATGGCTAAGTAGCCATTACCGCTCCGCGTGACGAGCCGAACGGGACAACGCGCAGATGTTTTCTGCGATCCGTATTATTGATTCCGTTCATTGATTGTATGATTCAAAGAGTCCTGACCCCTTTCTCCTGGCCCCCCTTTCTCCTGACCTGACCCCTTTCTCCTGACTATGGAGCAGCAAATCACAGAAGCTCGTTGTTGCCGATACCGTAGGGCTCCACATGTTAATCGCTCAGCGAAGATGGAATGTTGAGTTGCTGTCTGGAACTACGGTTCATATTCATACTGAATCCTATGATTACCCGCGAGGATCTGGTAATGCATTTGGCATGTCTCTTGTTGGTGGGGACACGCAAAATGCAGTTTGGATGCAGTATTTTAAAAACATCCGCGATTATTACGTCAATTGCTACGGAGCGACCGTTACATACGACGTTAAGGGCAACCATCAATCAGTGCCCGGAGCATCGCCTTGGAAACCAGCGGACCCGTATCCAGGATTTGACGGACCATAAAAATAGAAGAGACTTTCATGGCACTTCTCCGTAGCACAACAAAGCTTCAACTATCCTTAGGCATGTTTGCCACCCTGGTGATAGGGTTGGCAGCGTATTGGTATTTGACTCGAATTAAGGACACATACTGGTCACGGGAGATAATTGCTGACCAATTACAGCAATACCGTGATAATGCTCGCGAGGAACCCAAAAACGGTGCGGCGATGCGCCACCTGATAGACGCTACCAAGAGTGGAAACAGCTTTCGACGCGGTTATGCGATCGACATGATCCGTACGTTGTCAGATAAAGCCGAGGACGTTGTTCCTTTGTTGGGAACCCTATTGCACGATCCCGACAGTTTCATCCGCGGTGACGCAGCGCACGCACTCTTGGACCTTTGTAGATTTGCCAAACCCGCCAAAGCGGATTTGGTTGAGACGGTGAGGCAATATCCGTCTGACAGTTGCGGAGTGTACGCAGCACGGGCTTTAGAATGTTTAGGCGATGATTCTGATGATGTGCTGGAAGCGCTTCGGATGGCTAGTAAGACGATCGCTGGCTCGAGAGCGCGCACAGCATACCGGAAGTTGACTGGGCGTGATCCAGAGTGAGTTGGCGAATTCATTTGGCGTATTGTTACTTGCCAAGCTGACGTGAGACGATATTCCGAAATGAGCGTGAGTTTCTGACGTACTGGATCCCAACATGAATAAACCTCTCCGTTGTTCGCAGACCGAATTTGGATTATCGGCCGAGGCCATTGCGCAAGAGATGAAGTCTATTTCCGAACGTGTTCGTCAGCACGCGCGGGCAATGCCTGCGGCGGCGTTTGCCACGCATCCGTTGTGGGAAGAGGCCAAGTGGTCGGCGACGACGTATCAGTGGCATCCGACGAGTGCCGCACCGCCGGTGATGGGACTCGTCTTCGACAACGGGGACGCGGGGTTGAAGATTTTTCGGGAGGCCGAACGGTCCATGAATCATCTGGATGAGTTCGACGAAATCCGAATTGCGATCATTGAGGGCGCAGTCCCCGGACAGGAACATCGACCAGGTTACAGCATTCATCTCAGCGCCGATCCCGAAGCTCTGGCTGGTCACGCGACGTTCGCGGATTTCGTCGTCGATCCAACCATCGTCCCGTTTTTGGGACAATGGAACCGCAACTACCCGATTCCCGGCACGCCGTCCATGCTACCGAGCTTCAAGGAGGAATTTGAGAAGCACAACGAGTTCCTGTTGGCACCCACCATTCGCCGCGCCGACGGACAGCTCGACATGGTGCCTGAACTGGGAATCGTCAAAAACGTCATCCTGTTCCGTCAGCTTTCGGACATCACCACGTCAGACGACACGGACGCCGCCGCGCTGATGTTGCCGGAGTTCATCACACCGCCGACCTAGACATTGGTAATCATCCTCAGGTGGTTCACGTTGGAATCAAGTACTTTGTCTTCACGTTCTCTTTTGGGAGTGTTGCCCATGAAAACGAAATCCAGTGTTCTGCTTGCAAATCGTCGGGCAGGGTTCACGTTGATTGAATTGCTGGTGGTGATCTCGATTATCGCCACACTGATTGCGTTGATCGCACCGGCGGTTCAAAGTGCTCGCAATGCCGCTCGGAAGATGGAGTGCCAGAACAACCTCAAAAATCTGGCGCTGGCGGTGACGAGCTTCGCCACCGCCAATCGCGGCCAATTGCCGCCGCTGACGAAACAACTTGGGACGAGTGTGAATGCGACGACCGGCGTGCCGAATGCCAATGAATATAGTTGGGCCGTCACGCTGTTCCCTCATCTCGACAACGCGGCTCTGTATCGCACCATCAGCGAATGTGCCGTCCCCATTCCGGCCACAGCATTTTCTGCGACCAATCCGGCACCGGAAGAATCAAAGGCGGAAGAATCAAAGGGGTCAGGTGTCAATGATTTGTGATTGCCGGACAAACAATGACTCCTGATCCCTTTGATTTCTCTGATTTCTCCTCCGGACAAACAATGACTCCTGACCCCTTTGCTTTGATTTCTCCTAGCGGGCGATAATCTGATGCTCGGTTGGGGTGAATGGGGGCCAGAGAAGAGGAGCATTGGTATTGCGCAGCTACGGATCGACAATGTGCGGAATTGGAATTTGTTACTGCCGAGTTGGAATGCAGGGAATGCGAACAACGTGCCCGCCTGGAAGATCAGAAGTGCGTTGATGGACCCAGAGCTTTCGACAGACCTGCTCGCTCAGGCGGTTGCGCGGATCGCAGCAAATGGTCCGACTCCACAAGCAGCCGTTGCCCTTGGATTGCCGGTTGGTCCGTTTAGTTTTGCAGGTTGGAATGCTCGACCAGTTGATGAGAGGGCAAGAATTGCAGCACTGTTTGCGGGGGGGAAGGATGATATTCAAGCGAGGATGACTGGTGGTCCAATGTCGCCTGGCGCTGGGGATCTATACCGAAAAGTCACCGGTGGTCTTCTTGCGGGCCTATAAATGGATGGCTGATATGATACGGACAACGAATTTGTCTTCACGTCTGCTCAGAAAACGAATCTCGCATCTAAGGCTCATTCTATTGGCAGGAATAGTGGTGCTTTCCGGATGTGGCTCGGGGGCACCCTTCGAAGAACTCGAAAGCCTTCGGCAAGTACCGAATGAAAAGTGGCGTGTTACTAATCCCGCTGGGTTCTCGATGGTCAAACCGTTTGGTTGGCACCAGCGTATCGGAGGGGTAAGCGTCGTGCATGCAGGCTCCATCGTGTTTGAGTCGTGCGATGGACAATGCAGCCGACGGTCTCACGCTGAGTTCGTCTTAGGTAAATGGCTACGGGATCCGACCAAGCAAGAGCGTGGACTATGTCCTTTGACATTCCAAGGTCATGACGGCTTAGGTAAAGAGGAATGGACGGAGTTCAAAGATCGGAAGTTACGATGGAAGTACGAGAAATCCATCTTCTTTGAATCGACGGGCAATTGGTGGAGTCTCTCCTTTACTGTGCTTTGTGAATCAAAAGACGCTCCACTTGGGAAATCTGAAGAATATCTTGACACTTTCCGAATTTCGGATGTGCAAGTCGAAGGTGAGTAGGAGAAGCGAAAAGGGGACGAGGAAAGAAAGGGGTCAGGACTCTTTTTAGTGAGTCGTGTGGTTACGGTGTGAATCATGGCGAGACGGAAACGAGTTTGTCTGGCGGGAGAAGTCTTTAACGTTCTCAATCGCGCGGTGGCGCGATTGAGGATCTTTGAGAAGCCCGCCGCCGACGACGCCTTTTTGCGAGTGTTGCATGAAACTTGGCAGATCGTTCCCTTGCCAATTGTCGCGCTGGTGGCCATGCCGAATCACTGGCACTTCGTGGTCCGTCCGACCCACGACGATCAAGTCAGTGACTTCTTCCGGCGGCTCACAGTGATGCACACCAGGCGTTATCACGCGCATGACAAGACCGCTGGAACGGGACACGTGTATCAAGGTCGTTTCAAGTCGTTTCCGATCCAAAGTGACGAACATTTGTTGATTGTCATGCGGTCTGTGGAACGGAATCCGGTGCGTGCGAACTTCGTCGACTTGGCGGAAGAATGGCAGTGGGGTTCGGCCCACGCTCGCCAACAATCGGCCGACAAATCTCCCTGGCTGACCACATTCATCGATCCGCCGTTGCCGCGTCAATGGCGCTCCTGGGTCAACAAAGCCGAGACGGACGACGAACTCAAATCGCTTCGGACTTGCATTCAACGCGGCCTCCCATTCGGAGACGATCGGTGGATCAAAAGCAGCACTGTCCGTCTCAGCCTTGGACCCGTTTCTGTCCACTTAGCGTACAACCTCGTGCGCCACTCGTTGCTGCAAGCGGCGTTCAGTGTGGAGCCGAAACGCTCGCCCACACGGTCACATTCGTTGGTGCCACGGAACGAGCCTTCTGAAGGAAAACGTTCAGCCCGCCAATACAGCTTCTGCGCCGCGCAGCAATTCTTGACAGGGACTTGGTTGACAGCGGCGACTCACCCCGGCGACCTCACTGCGTTGATCGAACTGCGACTGACTCACCTGACGTCGCATCCCGGCGGTGACCGCCCCAACCGCATCGAACCACGAGCCATCAAACGCCGCCCCACATCCCACGACCTACTGACCAAACCCCGTGCCGCCGCCCGAACCGAACTCTTGGCTGCATGCTCGTCGTAAACTCAATCCACAAAATCCGCAGTGCCATTCGTGCGATGGTCGTTTTCATAAACGATAGTCGTTTTCATAAAATGGGTTGGCTGAGAAAAATTATTTTGCCATCCGTGCGAGTCAAATTCCTCGGAATAGCACGGATGGCAAAGCCGGGGCACAGATGAAGACATTTCGTTAATGAGGCCGCACGGCGCAACAAGATTCGCCCTCGCTCCGCAATGTCATTCATCAGGCCAGTCCCGGTGTGGTCGTGAGGGCGAGCCGAGGCCGGGGCGATCCAGTTTGCGCGAGGCGTGGCAGTGGCTGGGGCCGGGATGAGCGGTGCCAACTCGCGCCGCCCGGCCTGAATCGGCCGCGCGGGTGAATCTAACGGGCCTCTGGCACAAGCCGTATGTGTTGCGGATTGCTCACGAGCGCTTTGCGAATGAGCGGCTCCAATTTGGCTTTCAGATTCTCGGAAGGAACAAAGGCGGTTGGCGTATCGGCCTGCTGCGTCATGATGAGGGCAGCGTATTTGCCGTCGGCGGCGATCCACGGTGCCCAGCCAAACTTGCCGGTGCTCGACCAGCGATTGACCGGGTTGTCGCGGGTGGGCTCCTGCCCGTTCTCCGTTTCGAGCCAGTTTCCCAAGCCGTAATGATACTTTTTGCCGAGAAAGCCATAGGCGCTGTGAGTGATCGTGGTTGATGGGCCGAAGGCATCGGCATGCTGTGCGGCAATACTCGCGGCATCCAGGAAGCGCGTGCTGCCATCCATGCCTGACCTCAATTGCATCATCAGAAATCGCGTGTATTCACGTCCGGTGCAGACCAAGCCTATTCCAGGACTGGGATTGCTGGGGTTGCTAGCGCCGCCGTAGG
>JANMIF010000334.1:0-3013 GCA_031375695.1 Planctomyces sp. | reverse complement strand
CCCTGCGTCCCGGCCGCTACGAGCCGCGTGTGCAGAAGCGACGTCCCAAGGCCTATCCGGCGATGATCACGCCCCGATCTGTGCTCAAGGCACGGCTGCTACGCGGCCCTCCGGTCGGCGCAAAGTAAATGGCATTCCGTTTCAACGGGCTTCCTTCGTTGGCCCGCCTTCAGGCGACTGAATTTCAACCTGTGTGATCCGCTCCAGCCGATACTCGATGCGCCCCGTGGAACCTGTGGAACAAGTCACGGAATCAAACCCGCCCCGGCTGGGGCGGAGGAACTGGCTACGTGGTATACTTGACCAGTGTCCGAGTAGGACACCAAATCTCAACGCCCGAGTAGGGCAGAATGGCGAGTAGCTATGGCGACTCAAGACCTCCCGCAAGACTTCAAGATTCTCGGTTCAATCCTCGACGAGTTCCACTTCGAGACTACTCCCATTCCGTTGGGGGATGGACACCGAAGCGGGTACGGCCCGACCAAAAAAGTCGGAGCGGCCGGTCTGAATACTCGACACCCCGCATACGGCGTGATCGGGAGGCAGATCGATGCGGCCGCCGTGCTCGTCCGAAAGCTCGAAGAGTTTCTCAACCGGCCGGGAACGTTGTGCATACCGGTTCATTTGGACATTGGAGTGCTCCAGTATTGGCCGAAGAGCGACGACTACAGTCGCTCGGGTAGCCCGTTTGGGGCACATCGCGTGCTGGACCCACACACGCAGTACAGCATCGCGATCGTCCGTACCAACGACAAGTGGCGAGTCGCCATCTACAAGTGGACCATCTTCGGCATCGAAATGAACGACCGACGAGGCCGAAGCAAGCCGAGCCGCAAGCCGTGGCTTGAGTCCTCCTACATGGACAAAGCGGTCACGCTCTCGGGCCTGCCCAAGCTCTTCGAAAAGCTCTTGACGCAGGTCGCGTTGTTGGTTCGTGTTGCCTCCACCAACGAAGAGGCGTTGATCAAACTCGGCGACATCGTGAAGTCAATTCCGACTTCGTAAAGCACTTTGTACCAGGCCATTGGCCTGTTTGGAGTAAACAATGAGTACGAGCAGCAACTACTTTGATCCTAACGACGACGATCGCTCCCCCGAGCAGATTCAGTCTGACAACGACAACCACGCCGACCAGTGCAATCCGAACAACGAAGAATACTGGAACAGCCGTGGGGAGGATGGCCCCGACGAAGACTGACTTCATCGCGAGCGCCGGCGGAAACGTCGGCGCTCGCATTTGTCCGCCGCCCCATCGCGCCGGGGCGTTTCGATTTCGACCTTTCCGGTAAGCTGCTCGAGATTCGTGTATGATTCGGCATGGCCACGAAGGCAATCTATCTATGCCTTCTTCAACGACGCGATCTGGATCAACTCCTGAACCGTGGTGCGAACACCGTCTCGAATTTCCGTCAGATCCGCGGCGCACGCGTTGTAGCGGCGGTTGTGTGCCGATCTGTCGCCGCGAGCCTTCACGTCATCGAGTGTCTTCTTCGCATCGCGGCCAAGGTGGATCCCAGCGTGCGGCGAAATACCGTTCGCACGTGCAACAAGGTCCTTGAGCATGTAGTAGTTGCCTCCGTTGTCCTTGATCTCCGCCTCTCGCTTGAGGTGCTCATATGCCTCGATGATGAGCGTTTCAATCAAGCGGCGGAGCATGACGGACGCCGCGTCGTAGTACGCGGCGCGGAAGCAGCCGTTGAGTTGCTTGCACACCGCTTCGATGTATCCGCGGGAGTGACTCCATATGGCTTCCGGGAGGTACCCCTCGGCGTGATTCATCGCGGGCTGCATGCCGTCAAGGCTCTCCGGCAGCCAGCCGCGTATCACATCGCGCGAACCCGGCTTCAGTTTGAACCGTCCGGCAGCTTCGCTAGCAAGCTTCTCGTCGCGGATACACTCTGCGAGCTTGGTGGAATTCGGAGTTCCCAAGTGGTAGTTGTCCATTATGCGGACGAGCTCGCCGGATGACATGGCGATGTCAGGCTCCTTCAAGTCGTGATACCACAAGAGCCCGACCGCTTTCTTTGCGTTGGACCACCCGAGCGGTTTCACGAGCTTCGCGAAGTCCTCAAGTGAAAGTTGCATACCTATTTACTTCCTCCTGCCGGCTTCGCCGTGCTGCGCGGCAGAGAGTGCTCAACCTCGTTCTCTCCCTCGGTAGTCAATCGGGTGGCATCAATTTCGGTGAACGAGATCCACGCCTTGTCGCGCTTAATGTTTCGCATTGTCTGCTTCAAATCTACGGGCACGGGTTTGCTGACGTGTTTGAATGCGCTCAGAATGTGACCGGGACCAAAGCCGGTCAGTCCCAGAGTATTCTGGATGTAGTATCCGAGCACAAGGATCTGTTCCATGTCTGTTGCGGGAGACCTGTCGCCAAAGAATGCCCTGAGTGATTGTTTTCCTTCAGGAACAAAGTCAAGGTCTCCAACCGGGACAATCCCCGCGTTTCGATCCACCTTTGGCCCATCGCCCCGCTTGCGCCGCACACCGGGGCCTGTTGACTCTCCCGTCGCGTCGTTCAGTGTCTGTTCGCCAACTTCCTGATCTTCTGAATCGTTGTTGAACAACGTTGGTTCAGTTTGCGTCCCCGTGGCCTGTGGTGCGTCCTGCGTGGCGACGATCCTCTTCGATGCGATCTGGACTTGCACAGGCCGACCAAGCAGCGGGGCCATAGTTCGAACCAAGTCTTGCAGTGTCTGGTCGTTACCCTCGACCTCCGCGATGATGAAACGAATCTTGCCTCGTGACGCCCCGCTCTCCGACTCGTTGAACCGCTTTGCCATAGATACCTCCGTGATTGGCCGTAAGACATGGGGCAAGGCCCGTGCCAAACATTAACCGTTCGGATCCTGTCTTATGCACTCGGATTAGACGAATCACTCCTCGACCTCGTGCGGAAGGTAGCCGCATGCGCAGACGCGTTGGAGGAGCTCTGGCGTGAGCTTTTGCCATGCCTCTGCTCCGGCATCGAGCAGGTGCTCGTAGTCGTCGTATGCTCGGTTGCTCAGGA
>JANMIF010000305.1:0-9563 GCA_031375695.1 Planctomyces sp. | reverse complement strand
AACGAGCGCGGCTTCAAGACTGTTTCCGCGCGCGTGAAGGGTCGCATCGACAGCCTGATTTCATCGGAGACCGGCAAGCTCGTGGCAGCGGAAGACGAACTCGCCGCGATCTACAGTCCCGAACTGAACGTCACCGTGCAGACGCTCGTGGATGCTCAGAAGCGGAACAACGCCGGCTTGGTGAAGAGTTCACAACAACGACTGCGATTGCTGGGCATCAGTGACGACCAGATCGACCGCATCTTGAAAACCGGCGAGGCGAACACGCACTTGCGAATTCGCTCGCCGATCTCCGGGCACATCGTCAAGAAGTACGTCCGCGAGGGGCAATACGTCGATGAAGGAATGCCGCTGTACGACATCGCGGACCTTTCGACCGTCTGGATTCAGGCTCAGGTTTACGAGCACGACTTCCGGTTTCTCCCCGCCGAGCAGCATGGCGACGTGACCGCCGAACGGCTGCCAGTCACGGCGATAACGCAAGCGTTCCCGGACGAACCCTTCCACGGGTTCCTGTCGTTCATCTACCCGCACGTCGATCAAGAGACCCGGACGGTGACGGTTCGATTCGAGATTGCGAATCCCGGCCACATGCTTCGTCCCGGCACAACGGCGGAAGTCATGATCGACGTGCCCCCCTCGCGAGTGCCTGCCATTGCGCGATCAGCGGCGAGGCAAGACGCAGAGACATCGCCCGCAGAAAATGGCGAGGCGACAACCGCATCGTCTTCACACGATCGGCTGGAGCGCGGCGAAGTGCTGGCCGTTCCCGAAGGGTCGATCATCGACACCGGGCGGCAGAAGATCGTCTATCGCCAAGCGTTGCCGGGAGAGTTCGAGGGCGTGCTCGTCCAACTTGGCCCGCGCATGGCGGGACCGAATGACGTGACGTTCTTTCCGGTGTTGAGCGGACTGGAGGCCGGCGAAGTCATCGTCACCAGCGGTTCTTTCTTGGTCGATGCCGAGACCCGATTGAATCCCGCAGCCGGCTCCATCTACATCGGCGGCAGCAGCGGCGGCGGTTCGACGCCATCGAAAACCGTGAGGCCATCCACACCGGAAGACACCGACGCGAAGATCGACCTCGCGCTCGCCAAGCTCAAACCGGAAGACCGCAAGCTTGCAGCGTCACAAAAGTTCTGCCCAATCTTGACCGAGAGCCGACTCGGCTCAATGGGCGTGCCCATCAAGGTGATGGTCAAGGACCAACCGGTCTTCGTCTGCTGCAGCGGCTGCACGAAGCAAGCCGCGAAGGAGGCTGACGCAACGCTGAAAAAGGTCGCGGACCTGCGGGCGGGAAAGAACTCAGTGGGAGCGAGAGGAAAAGTCGGAGAGAAGACTTCAGCTTCGACCAAGCTGACTCCTAAACAGGAAAAGATCACGAAGGCGTTGGCCAAGCTCAGTCCCGCAGACCGCGCGGCGGCAGAGAAGCAAGAATTCTGCGCTCTGTTACCCAAGAGCGAATTGGGCTCGATGGGCACGCCCATCAAGCTCATGCGAGACGACCAACCGCTGTTCCTCTGCTGCGAAAGTTGCCTCGACTCCGCCTTGGAAAAATGGCCGACCGCGAAACGGGCGGAGAAGGTGTCACGATGATTGAGAGACTGATCGAAGCCTCGATTCGCAATCGGTTCCTGGTGTTGATCCTGACGGTCGCGTTGTCGATCGGCGGGCTGTATGCCGTGTTCGATACGCCCATCGACGCGATCCCGGACCTCAGCGAGAACCAAGTCATTGTCTTCACCGATTGGATGGGCCGCAGCCCGCGCGAGGTTGAGGATCAGGTGACGTACCCGCTGTCGCGCAAGCTGCAAGGGTTGGCGGGGGTGAAGGCCGTTCGGTCGTCGAGCGAGTTCAACTTCTCGATGATCACGATCATCTTTCACGACAACATCGACTTCTATTTTGCTCGGCAGCGCGTGACCGAAAAGCTCGGCCAGGCCGGAACGTATTTGCCGGCGGGAGTCGTGCCGTATCTCGCACCCGATGCGACGGCGCTGGGGCAAATCTTTTGGTACACGGTCGAAGTTGATCCGCATCCAGAAGTGAAGATGGGGAGCGCCAACGCTTTCGCTCCCCACTTCCCAGCTCCTTCGTCCACCGACCCTTCCAAGCTGTGGGCACTCAACAAGTTCTACATCGCACCGCAGTTGAACGCGGCGGCGGGGGTCGCGGATGTCGCGATCGTCGGCGGGCAGCCGCTTGAATATCAGATCGACGTACAGCCCGATTCGTTGCGAGATTATGGCATCACGCTCGGCGAACTGTATGCAGCGGTCGCGCGGAGCAACGTCCCGGCCGGTGGCGGCGTCATTCAAAAGAACAACGCCGAATACATCGTGCGTGGCGTCGGTTGGATCAAAGGTCAGGCCGACATCGAATCCACCGTCATCAAAGAAGTGAACGGCACTCCGATCTATGTGAGCAACGTCGCACGCGTGCTGTTGGGGACGCAGTTCCGCCGCAGCGTTTACGAGAAGGACGGCAACGAAATGACCGGCGGCGTGGTGCTGATGCGACACGGCCAAAACCCGCTGACCGTCACCGAACGCGTCAAAGAAAAGATTCAGGAGTTGCAGCCCGGCTTGCCCGAAGGAGTCCACATCGTCCCGGCCTACGACCGCACACGGCTGATTCACGGAGCGATACACACGCTGGTCGAAGTCATGTGGCACGAGATGCTGATCGCCTCGGTGGCCATTCTGCTGATCCTGACGCATGTGCGGAGTGTGTTCGTGATTTGCATCACATTGCCGCTGGCCGTGCTGTTTTCGTTCTTGATGACGTGGCTGCTGCGTGCGTTTCACATCATCGACATTCAAGCCAACATCATGTCACTGGCCGGGTTGACGATCTCGATTGGCATCTTGGTCGATCAGGCCATCGTGATGGTCGAGAACGCCACACACACGCTGAAAGACCACTTCGGCGACAACAAAGTCACTGGAGACATCACGGAGTTGGTCATCCCCGCCTGCCGCACGGTCGGGCGGCCGATTTTCTTTTCCGTGCTGATCATGCTGCTGAGCTTCGTTCCCGTGTTCATGCTCAGTGGCCGCGAAGGGAAGTATTTTCATCCGCTGGCGTTCACCAAGAGTTTCGCTCTGATCGGCGTGGCGCTCATTTCGGTGACGGTGGTGCCGGCGCTGATCCCGACGTTTCTCAAAGGGCGGCTGCGCGGCGAAGAAGAGAACGCCATCGTGCGTAGCTTCATCCACATCTACAAGCCGCTGCTGACGTGGGCGCTGCCGAGACGCAATCTGGTGATGTGGGGCTTCGCGGTGCTACTGGTCCTCGCGGCGGGGATGTTTCCGTTGCAGGCGATCGTCGGCATGGGGGCATCCGAGAACGCTTGGCGGACAGCCTTCTTGGTCACGTTCGGCTTGGTTGTATCGCTGACGGTTCTGTTCACGCGCGGCGTAAAATGGCAAGCCTTGTCGCTGGCAACGCTCTTCTGGATTGGGCTGTGGGCGTACCACTTCCCAAAGATTGGTGTCTCGTTCATGCCCGCGTTGGACGAGGGAACAACGCTCGACATGCCGATCACCGTCCCGCGTGCGAGCATCACGCAATCGGCCGACGACCTGAAGGCTCGAAACGCACTGCTGCGCGGCTTCCCCGAAGTGGAATCGGTCATTGGTAAAGCCGGTCGAGCCGACACGCCCACCGATCCCGCACCGCTGGATATGGTCGAGACGTTCGTGAACTTTCGCCCGAAAGAACTCTGGCCGAAGCGAGTGCTGCGATTCAACGAGGCCGCGCATCAGGCCGGAGTCGTGCTGGCACTCTTGGAATCGCGCGGCTTCCTGCAACGAGCCACTCCCGACGAAGAGCGAGCCAGTCTGCTGAATGACACGACTCAGCACGCACTCGAACGATTCGACGAAACGCTGCGAGAACTTTCGCTCCGTCGCTATCGCGAATTCGAGCAAGAGCTTGGCCCGCTGCTTGTGCGGTTCACAATAGACGAGACGATCGCGCGGTTGCGACGTGCCGGTGATTTGAAAGAAGAGAACTGGCGAGCCGGTGGTCGTCAGGCCCCGGACACCAATGAATCGGAGACACAACCGGGGGTTGGCGCCGCCGGGCTCGCCGAACAACTCGCGCCGCGATTCGGACGTTGGCTGGCTCGCAACCCATCGTTGGAGGACTTGCAAGAACTGACGCAAGCCATCGCCCGCGAGCTACAAGCGATGGGTACGTTGACTGACGTTGCCGAAGTCTTGCAGACCAAGGAGTCATTGCCGGCCACGATCTGGTATCAATCGTTGGAAGCTTTGGGCACCCAGCACCGCACGTTCGCGGGCGAGATGCTCAACGCCGTCATCGTTCAGCGCGCGAAGCTCTGGCGCGAACGTGCTGGGGTCGTCAACTACGAACTCTTCGATCAAGCCACTCCGGCTTTCAATTGGTATGCCTTGGAGGAACTCGCCAAGACCGCGCAGGTCAAAGGACTGACGAAGAACGCCTCGCACGGTGAAGAGACCAAGCAGTTTGCTACCCGCGTGATTGCAGCGCAACTCGGCAAGTCAGGTGAGACAGAGGACGACGCACCTCACGCCGCTTCGACCTTCCTTGCTCTTCGCGAGGAACTTGATCCACTGTTCGCCAAGACACTCTTTCTCTGGCCTCGACAGACCGGACCGAAGGGCGATCTCGTGGACGATGAAATGGGCCGCGTGCTGCAAGTTCCCGGATGGTCGAACATCTTCACGCAACCGATCATCAACCGCATCGAGATGCTTTCGACTGGCGTCCGTACCGACATCGGCGTGAAGGTCTTTGGGCCGGACATCGACGCCATCGACAAGGTCTGCAAGCAAATTGAAGCCGCACTCAAACCGATCAAGGGAACGCGCGACGCCATCGCCGCACCGGTCATGGGTAAGGGCTATTTGCAAATCGACATCAAGCGCCAAGCCGCCGCGCGGTACGGCATCTCGGTCGAGGACATCCAAAACGAAATCGAAGTCGCGCTGGCGGGCCGAGTCGTTACCTACACCGTCGAGAAGCGCGAACGGTTTCCCGTGCGCATCCGTTACTCGCGCACCAGCCGTGAAGACGAAGAGGCGATTGGCAAACTGCTGATTAGCCCCGGTTCAATGCCGTCGAGCGGCTCGTCGGCCGGTGGCATGAACGGCGCAAGCAGCGGCATATCGAGCGGCAACGCGATGGCTGGTGCGAAGGCGGTTCGCGGCAACGACGGCAATTCGTTCTTGTCTCGCACGACCTCATTGGGCAGCGACGCTCACTCGTCAACGCCGCAACACGCATTGTCCGGTCGCAGCGTGATTCCGCTGTCGGTCGTCGCCGACATCCAGATTGTCGAAGGCCCGGCGATGATCAAAAGCGAGAACGGCCGCTTGCTGAATTACGTGACGCTCAACGTGCGTGGCCGCGACATTGTCGGCTTTGTTGATGAAGCCCAGCGCGTCGTCGCAGAGAAGGTCGTGCTGCCAGAGGGTGTCCACATCGAATGGAGCGGTGAGTTCGAGCACCAAGTCCGCGCCGCTCGGACGCTGCGGTTCGTTTTCCCTGTGGTCATTGTGCTGATCTTCGTGATTCTGTACCTGACGTACCACGACCTCGCCGACGCCGCATTGATGATGCTAGCCGTCCCCGAAGCTCTCAGCGGCGGAGCCTTCTTCATGTACTTCTTCCCGAAAATCATGCAGGGCTGGCACACGCCGCCGATGGATTTCAGCGTCGCCGTGTGGGTCGGCTTCATCGCTTGCTTCGGCATGGCGACCGAGACCGGCATCATCATGCTGGTTTACCTACGCGAAGCGATCGAGAAACGCGGCGGCCTCGAAAACATCGCTTCGCTGGAAGAACTTCGTCAAGCGGTGATCGAAGGAGCCGTGCATCGTCTGCGGCCGAAACTACTGACCGAAGGGGTCGCGATCATCGCGATCTTTCCGATGGTCTTCGCTCGTGGCGTCGGTGGCGAAATCCTCGCCCCAATGGCGTTGCCGGTGCTCGGTGGGTTGCTGATCTCCGACGAAGTCGTTGATCTGTTTTTGCCCGTCCGATTTTATTGGGTCCGCCGCGCACGCTGGTTGAAGTTGCACGAACGGAGTTGAGCGAGAAGCATAAGCGAGCAGCTTCGGCCTAAACCTCTCGCTTACGTGTCGTGCTATTTCAACTCCGGCTGGTTTGTTGGTTCGACTGGAGGCGATTCGGTTTCGAGCAGGTGCAGCAACGATTTCGCTTCGTCGCGCAACGAGCCTTCGTCGCGACGTGACAAGCCCGCGCGATGCAGCGTCAGTTCGGCGGCTTTGCGAACATGATCGGCCAATTGTTCTTGAGCCGACAATCGCTGGATCGCGGTCAGCGTCGCTTCAACCAAATCCCGCGAAACTTTGCCGCCGTTTTGATAACTCGTGATGACCGCCTGTAAATGTTTGAGAGCCTCGTCCTCGTGCTTTTGTAGCAGCGACAGCCTCCCCGCGAAGTAATCTCGAACCGCTCCCTCGCCGATCAAGTCGCGGTGTTTGGTGAATTGCGCTTCCGCCAAGTCTGGCTCGTTGAGTTCCAGCGGGATCGCAATTGCCGACAGTCCGAGGACTCGCTGTTGTTGAACGTCGTCGTGAAGTGCCAGTTCGGCGTTGAGCAATTCGCAGGCGTCCTTCGTTCGCCCGCCGCGACCCAATGTCCAACTCTGCCGCAGCAAGATCGCCATGTTTGCCGGGTACTCTTCTCGCAACGTGTCGAATTGTTCCATCGTGGCCGGAGAGGCCGGCAACCGATGCAACGTCGCCGCAAACTCCATCGCTGCCGCTTCCGACCGTTCCGACTGCCGATACAACTCCGCAGCAGCCCGAATCGTCTCGGCCGGTTGTTTGGCTAACAGCAGCACCTTGATCTTGTCGCGATGCAAGGCCGCGTCGGTCGGATTGTCCTTCAGCAATGCCTCGACCAATTTCAGTGAATCTTCCGGCTGCTCGAACCACAGCGATTGGCCGATCAGCTCGCGATGAAACTCCGGAATCTCCGCTGCCAGCGACAGTGCCACTTTGATTGCGACCTGAGCTTTCTCTAACTGCACGCGAGCCGCTCGCAGTTTGTTGGCCGATCGCAGTCGCACATGCTTGGCCTGATACGCGAAGACCGCTTGGTGCGAGATCGCCGCCGAAGATGGATTCGCTTCGTGCAACTCAATCAATGAATCGATGGCCTTCTCGTCGCCGCCGAACAATTTCAGCCGCTGCGCGAACGCCGAAAACTTCATGATCTTCGGAGCTTTCTCGATCGCAATCTGCACTTCGGCCTTCGCTGCCTCGGTCCGTTCCATACGATCGAATGCGACGGCTCGCAGGTAATGACCTTCGGCCGTGTCATCGGTCGGGTCCGCCGACAACGCATCGATCGCCGCCTGCGGTTTGTCCAACTGCAACGCTTGACGAGCCGTCGCGATCGCCTTGGGCGCTCGTTCGCTGCAACCCGTCAAGGCCAAGAGAACAATGACGAACTCAGAAATCCGTATGACGAAAGAACCTCGAACTCTGAATGACGAATCCGCGCTGACATGTCGCAATCGCTGCTTCGAGCAATCGTTACGACCGCTCGCGTGATCCGGGATCAGGTCTTCAAATTTCATTTGGGCCTCCCAATTCATCCTCGATTCCCTTTTCTTTTCACACCGGCATTCCAACCCACGTCGCGACCTATTTGTGACGCCAAAACGTTTTTGGGGCGGCGATGTTTTGGAGAATGGCCATCTGATCGCTGGTCAGTCTACTCATCCCAAAAGTTCTGCGACACTCGGTTGCTAGGCGTCCTCGGCGTCGCGGACGAGAAGCCGCTCGACGGGATGCCAACGACAAAATCGTTATCAATCGATCAATTAGCCAACTCGGACTTTTGAGACCGCCCTGCTGGCGACTTCTTGGTTCACGATTAGCTAGAATGTTTGAGCGAACCTCGGTCTTTGTGCCTGAACGAATTTACAAATAGCAGTTCAACTTCCATCGTTCCGATACGCGGCTTTCTTTTCCTGATGGTGACGTATGACTCAAGTCCTCGTGGTCGATGATTCTCCGGTAGACCGGCTGCTGGCAGGGCGGCTGATTGAAAAACTTGGTGATACACAAGTGGTCTATGCCGAGAACGGGCGAGCCGCGTTGGACCAAATCGAGGCACACATTCCGGACTTGGTGGTCACGGACATGCAGATGCCGGAGATGGACGGCTTTGAATTGGTCGAGGCTCTAAAGCACGCGTACCCGCTGATTCCAGTGATTCTGATGACCGCTGCCGGAAGCGAGGAGATTGCGGTCAAAGCATTGCAAGCGGGGGCCGCCAGCTATGTTCCCAAGGCTTCGTTGGTCAATGATTTGGCCGATACCGTGTGGCGAGTGATCACGATGTCGCATGCTCGGCATTCGCAGACGCGATTGCTCAGCCGAGTGCAACGCGCGACCACAGAGTTTCAGTTGGAAAACGATCGGGAACTGATGCGAACGCTAGCGTCGTATTTACAGCAGCAATTCGCGGGGATGAAGATCTGCGGCGAATCGGACGGCTTACGAGTGGGGGTCGCTTTGGAAGAGGCGTTGCTGAATGCATTCTATCACGGCAACTTGGAAATCTCTTCGCAACTGCGTGAAGAGAGCAGTGAAGCGTACACCACTTTGGCCACGAAACGCTGCGGCGAGATGCCGTATATGAGTCGCCGAATTTTCGTGACGAGCATCTTGGCACGTGACGAAGCCAGTTGGGTAATTCGCGACGAAGGTCCGGGATTCGACCCGACGACGTTACCCGATCCGACCGCCCCCGAGTATCTCGAACGACCTCACGGACGAGGCTTGATGCTGATGCGAACGTTCATGTCCGAGGTCCATTACAATTCCCAAGGGAACGAAGTGCGGATGGTCAAGCGACGAGCTTGACCACGAAATCCCAAGTTCCAAATCCCAATGACCAAAGAAATCCAATGGCGGAATCTTCACGGCGACCGAGCGATCTGAAAGACCGGCGGCTGTGGCGATTCGTATCGCGGTATTTCAACGACCGCGCGATGTTCTGGCTGTTGCCCGCGGTGATCCTTGGCAGTGGTCTGCTGATGTGGCAGCTCAGTCGTCAGACCACCGGGCTGTATCGTGAAATGGCGCTGCAAGGAGCTGGTCTGCAAGCCAAGACGATTGAGGGAGTCCGTCAGGCTTATGCCACTGAAGTGGTGGACCGTTTGAAGGCGCTCGATGTTGAGGTGACCCATGAATACCTCGACAACAAACGAGCGGTTCCACTTCCAGCCACGCTGACGATGATCGTTGGCGAGAGTTTGGAAAAAGATCGTCCCGGCGCGCATGTGCGACTGTTCAGCGATTACCCGTTTCCGAATCGGCGCGACAAACGGGAATTGGATGACTTTCAGACGGAGGCGATCTTGCGGCTGCGTCGTGATCCGCGCGAGCCGTTTTCTCGATTTGAAGTTTACAACGGACGGCCGTCGCTGCGTTTTGCGGTGGCCGACGTAATGAAGCAGAGTTGCGTGGATTGCCACAATTTTCACCCGGACAGCCCGAAACGCGATTGGCAGGTGGGAGATGTGCGCGGGG
>JANMIF010000284.1:0-6919 GCA_031375695.1 Planctomyces sp. | reverse complement strand
ACGAAGCGAACGTGATCAATTTGAACGAAGTCACGAACACGACCTATCCGAATCTGACTAGCATCTTGATCGATACGGATGACGGCAACGACGTGATCACTGGCTCGCCGACGTATGGCGACAGCGTTCTGGGGGGAGATGGTGCCGACAGCATTCTGGGGCAAGGTGGCAACGACACGCTGGACGGTGGCGACGGTAACGACACGATCGTTGGAGCCGATGGCAACGACAGTCTGATCGGCGAAGACGGCAACGACAGCCTCACGGGCGATCTCGGCAATGACACGATCAGTGGTGGCGATCAGGCGGACAACATCACGGGGGGCGACGGCGATGACGTGATCGACGCCGGCAACAACAGCGACACCGTGCTTGGCGGAATCGGAAACGATTCGATCAATGGCGGCGACGGAACGGACTCTTTGTCTGGTGAAGCGGGCAATGACACGCTCAATGGTAGCTTTGGCAACGACATCATCTCCGGTGGCACGGAGAACGATTCGATCACTGGCGGTACCGGCAACGACACGGTGAATGGCGATGACGGCGATGACACAGTCGGTGGCGGAACCGGAAACGACAGCCTGTCTGGCAATCTGGGGAACGACTCGATCAATGGCGAGAATGGCGACGATTTGATCTTTGGCAACGAAGGGGATGACACGCTGTTCGGCGGAGCGGGGAAAGATCAGATTAATGGCTTCCTGGGAAATGACCGCCTGTTCGGGCAAGGTGGCAACGACACCTTGAATGGTGGCGGAGCTGCTGGCGGAGCCGATTTTCTGGACGGCGGAGCTGGCGATGACTTGCTGAACAGCGGTGACGCGATTCCCGAACCGGCGGCGATCGCCATTTCCGTGGCTCCCGCGACGGTGGCCGAAGGGAATGCCGGAACGGTGAACTTGACGTTCGCGCTGAGCCTGTCGGCTCCCAGCTTCAATCCGGTGTCGGTGACCGTGAACACTGCGGACGGCTTCGCCACGGCCGGCACCGATTACCTACCGGTTGCGAATCAAGTGGTGACCTTCGCTCCGGGCCAAGTGACGAGCAATGTGACGGTGACGGTGACTGGTGATACGGTCAACGAAATTAACGAAACCGTGCGGCTGATTCTGAGCAACCCCGTGAACGGCAGGTTGCAGAATCAAGAGGCGGCTGGAACGATTGCCGATGATGACAATCCCCCGATTTCGTTGTTCTCCATGGATTTGAACGGCGATTTGTCGGTAGTGAACGTGGCTACTGGTGCCACAACATTTCGGGCTTCCACCAACTTGTTCCAACCGCTCGACATCACGTCGGACGCGGCCAACAACTTGATCGCGCTGGACACCAATTTCTTTGGGAATCCACAACTGGTGCAAATTGATCCGACGGATGGAAGCACAATTTCGACGTTAGCGGTGACGGGGCTGCCACCCAACATTTTCGGGTTCGGAAGTGAAGGAGATATCGCCTTCGATAAAGCGAACAATGTGATCTACGCGGTCTTCTCAGGCGTGGGCAATCCAAGCTTGTTCCGTATTGACGCGACAACTGGCGTGGCCACAAACGTCGGTGGAATACAAGTTGGAGCCGCCAATCTGGCGGCGAACGCGGACGATGTCGAATTCGACTATCTCGCGTTTCGCCCAGCCGTGGTCGGTGGTGCTCCGGCAGCTTTATTTGGAATCGTTTCGGCTGGAGTGACGGGAAATAATGCCAACTTCAACGATGCCTTATGCACGATTAACACAACCACTGCAGTGGCCACCCGAATCGGCCCGTCGACGACAGATTTCTCGGCGTTTACAGGCGGTATGGAGTGGGATTCCACCGGAAATCGCCTGCTACAGGTCGATGGCGGAGCCGCTCAGTTGAACTTTGTGGATGCCGCGACCGGGCTGGCGGTCATGATCGGCTTCGATTTTGACCTCTTCTTGGAAGTCGGCCTGACTTTCGCAGCCGATCCGGCCGCACCACCGGCTAACCTCTCCGTTTCCGATACGTCGGTTCTGGAAGGGGATCAAGGTGGCATTTCGTCTGTGACTTTCACGGTGACTCGTCAAAACGGAGTTGGCACGGCGACCGTCGATTTTGCGACCGTGGCCGGGACCGCCACGGCTGGCGGAGCGTTGTCGGCGAACATGGACACGACCGTGGGAACGGTGTCGTTGGTGAACACGCTGGCCTTCCCGGCGAACGCTCAGTTCAGCATCCGCATCGACAACGAAGAAATGTTGGTGACAGCCGTCAACGGCACGACTCTGACGGTGACTCGTGGCGTCAATGCGACCGTGCCTGCGGTTCATGCGGCGGGAGCTATCGTGTCAGTTGGAGGAGCGGGCGTGACATCGGCGGACTTTGCCGCAGTCTCTGGCAGCTTGACTTTCACTGCCGGACAGGTGACTCAGAACGTGACGGTGTCGGTCAGTCGGGACTTCGCTCAGGAAGGAAATGAAACCTTCTTTCTGCAACTGAACAACGTGGTCGGCGCGGCGATCCGCGATGGATCGGGAGTCGCGACAATCACGAATGACGACGTCTTCCCGTTGGCCGACACCTTGTTGGGAAATACCGGCAACGACACGCTGATCAGTGGAGCTGGCAGCGACTTCCTGAATGGTGACGGCGGCGCGGATTTGATCTTCGGCAACGGCGGCAATGACAGCATTCTTGGCGGGGCCTCGCAGGACACGATCGACGGCGGTGACGGCGACGACACGATCGACGGTCAAGGTGGACCGGACATCATTCAAACCGGGGCTGGTGACGATACGGCCGTGTGGCTGGGCGGCGCGGCCTCGGGCAACGATACCGTCTCCAATTCGTCCGGGGCAGATACGGCTCTGGTCAGCCTGGGGAACGCGATCAACACGGTCACAATCGGTCAGTCGGCGAGCTTGCTGACGGTGAGCGAAGGTGGCGCAACGCTGACGATCGATAGCTCGATCACCAACGTCGTGGTCGATGCGGGTGGCGGGAATGACATCGTCAACATCACGGCGTTGGACACGGTGACTCGCGGGACGCTGACCGTGCGTGGCGGTGAGGGGAACGATTTGGTCACCGCGCAGGGAATGAATACGGGATTGGTTCGCATCCGCCTGGAAGGTGGCAACGGCGACGATAGTCTGATCGGCGGCAACGGCAGCGACACGCTGCTGGGTGAAGCGGGCATTGACCGGTTGCGTGGCGGCGACGGCAACGACGTGGCCTTCGGCGGAGCGAGCATCGACTCGATCAACGGCGAAGGTGGTAACGATTCGTTGTTCGGCGGTGACGGAACGGACACGCTCCTCTCGGATGGAGCGGACACGATCGGTGGCGATGCTGGCGATGACAGCATTCGCGGTGAAGGTGGCAACGACCTGATTGACGCGGGCGCGGGGAATGACACGGCTCGTGGGGGTGACGGCAACGACACGCTCACCGGTGGACTCGGCAACGATTCGCTGTTGGGTGACAGTGCCAGTGACAACCTGAACGGCGGCGACGGTAACGACACGCTGGACGGCGGTCGCAATAACGACTTGTTGAACGGCGGAGCTGGCAACGACAAGTTGCGTGGCGATCACGGCGACGACTCGATCCTCGGCGGCGGCGGCGATGATACGGCTAACGGCGGCGACGGCAACGACAACATCAACGGTCAGGCCGGACGTGACTTGATCGCCGGTGGCGATGGTGACGACACGCTCAACGGCAGCACGGAAAACGACACGCTCGTGGGGGGTGACGGCGACGACTCGCTGCTAGGCGGCGACGGCAACGACGTCGTGCTCGGCGAACAAGGGGACGACATCATCAACGGCCAAGCCAGCACCGACACGCTGGCCGGCGGCCAAGGCGACGACACGATCATCGCGGCCGCAGCCGGTGAGATCATTGAGTCGTACATCCTCTCCGCCGAACTGCGAGCGGCGTTGAGTGCGAATTGATCCACAACGCTGAAATGGGAATGGGACCGATGGGACGAGTGTGTCCTGTCGGTTCCCGAGACCTCTCGGGCAGATCTCAAATCTCTTCATCGCCGTTTCTGGCGATTGGTCTGGCGGACTGGCATAATCGCGACCGGTTTCCCGACTGTTGTAACCGTTCGATCTGGCAACATCGTCAGATCCGGAAAAGTCGCGCGGAAGCTGTACGGGTCGTAGGCACGGTATTGGTCTTGCCTGAGATGGCGGTCCTGTCGGTTGTCCGTGTGCTCACGCTTTTCCGCATCCGACAAACGTCAAATGCCGTTCTTCAGGACTGAGCGAACTCTGTTGCAGAATCGGTGCTGATGGTGGAATCGGCACAGGACAGAGAAGTCGCAAGGACGCGCCTTTATCGGGAAAGGACCCCCGCCGTGAAACTGAACAATTGGCTGAATACGTTTGGACGGACCGCTCGCCGACCACGAACCAATCCCGGTGTCCCCGCGACGATTGAACGCGTAGAGGATCGCTCACTGCTGTCGGTGGCGGCTCTGTTTGTGAACGGCGAATTGTTCGTCAGCTCGGATGGTGGCGACAGCATCACCATCCGTCAGAACGCGAGTGCTCGCGTGGAAGTCCTGGCGAACGGGACCATCTTGGGAACCGCTCCGAACGTGTTGACGAGTGCCGTCACGAAGATCGTTGTCAAAGGTGGCGACGAAGCGAACGTGATCAATTTGAACGAAGTCACGAACACGACCTATCCGAATCTGACCAGCATCTTGATCGATACGGATGACGGCAACGACGTGATCACTGGCTCGCCGACATATGGCGACAGCGTTCTGGCCGGAGATGGCACCGACAGTATTCTGGGGCAAGGTGGCAATGACACGCTGGACGGTGGCGACGGTAACGACACGATCGTTGGAGCCGATGGCGACGACAGTTTGATCGGGGAAGATGGCAACGACAGCCTCACGGGCGATCTCGGCAATGACACGATCAGTGGTGGCGATCAGGCGGACAGCATCACGGGGGGCGACGGCGATGACGTGATCGACGCCGGCAACAACAGCGACACCGTGCTCGGCGGAATCGGTAACGATTCGATCAATGGCGGCGACGGAACGGACTCTTTGTCTGGTGAAGCGGGCAACGACACGCTCAATGGCAGCTTTGGCAACGACATCATCTCCGGTGGCACGGAGAGCGATTCGATCACTGGCGGCACCGGCAACGACACGGTGAATGGCGATGACGGCGACGACACAATGCTTGGCGGATCGGGCAACGACAGCCTGTCGGGACTGTTGGGCAATGACTCGATCAACGGGGAAGCGGGCGATGACCTGATCTTTGGCAACGAAGGGGACGATTCCCTGTTCGGTGGCTCCGGCAAAGATCAGCTCAACGGCTTCCTGGGAAATGACCGCCTGTTCGGCCAAGGTGGCAACGACACCTTGAATGGTGGCGGAGCCGCCGGTGGAGCGGACTTCTTGGATGGCGGTGACGGGAACGATCTGCTGGACAGCGGCGATGCGATTCCCGAACCGGCGGCAATCGCAATTTCCGTGGGAGCCGTGAGCATCGCGGAGGGGAACGTGGGAGCCACCAACTTGGTCTTCCCATTGACCTTGTCGGCCCCCAGCTTCAATCCGGTTTCCGTGACGGTGAACACCGCCGATGGTTTCGCAACCGCCGGATCGGATTACGTCCCGCTCGTGAATCAGATCGTGACGATTGCTCCCGGCCAAACAACGATCAATGTGGTTGTCGCAGTCACCTCCGATACGACGAACGAAATCAACGAAACCGTGCGGCTGATTCTGAGCAATCCCGTGAACGGCAGGCTGCAG
Organism: Planctomyces sp.; assembly: GCA_031375695.1. Classification (GTDB taxonomy): domain Bacteria; phylum Planctomycetota; class Planctomycetia; order Planctomycetales; family Planctomycetaceae; genus SXKJ01. The sequence goes on along the minus strand of JANMIF010000284.1, from coordinate 1,161 downwards.
AACCAAGAGGCGGCTGGAACGATCGTCAACGACGATAATCCGCCCATCGCATTGTTCTCGATCGACCTGAATGGTCAGTTGGCGATCGTGAATCCGGCGAGCGGCAACACCGTGAATACGTTCTTTACCAACTTGACTCAGCCGATCGATATTACGGCGGATGCGGCAGGCAATCTGATCGCACTCGACTCGCAATTCTTCTTTGGGAATCCGTCGTTGGTGACGATCGACACCACGGACGGCAGCACCATTTCGACGTTGCCGGTGACGGGACTGCCGCAGGTTTTTGGACTGAATGATGAAGGTGACATCGCCTTCGACACCGCGAACAACGTGATCTATGCCGTCTTCCGAACGACCGGCAACCCGCGGTTGTTCCGTATCGACGCGACGACCGGCGTGGCGACGAATGTCGGTGCCATCCAAGTAGGGGCCGCCAATCTTGCGGCCGCTACGGACGATGTCGATTTCGATTATCTCGCGTTTCGTCCGGCCGTCGTGGGTGGCGCTCCAGCGGCCCTGTTTGGAGTCATTTCCAACGGCGTGACGGGAAACAATGCGAACTTCAACGATGCCCTGTTCACGATCAATACGACCACGGCGGTCGCCACTCGGGTCGGCCCCTTGGGAATCAATTTAGATACCGTTTTCGGGGGCGGCACATTCTTCTTTGGCGGTATGGATTGGGATGCCACGGCCAATCGGTTGGTGTTGACGAATGGTGGCGAGGGAGATTTCCTCACGATAGATCCTGCAACCGGTGCCGCGACGAATGTGGGATTCGACAATGATCTCCTGCTGAACTCCGGCGTGTCGTTCGCGGCGAATCCGGCTCCGACTCCCGATAATTTGCGTGTCTCCGATACGTCGGTTCTGGAAGGGGATCAGAATGGAGTTTCGTCAGTGACCTTCACGGTGACTCGTCAAAACGGAGTTGGCACGGCGACCGTCGATTTTGCGACTGTGGCCGGGACCGCCACGTCTGGCGGCGCGCTGTCGGCGAACATGGACACGACCGTGGGAACGGTGTCGTTGGTGAACACGCTGGCCTTCCCGGCGAACGCTCAGTTCAGCATCCGCATCGACAACGAAGAAATGCTGGTGACAGCCGTCAACGGCACGACTCTGACGGTGACTCGTGGCGTCAATGCGACCGTGCCT
>JANMIF010000267.1:0-3622 GCA_031375695.1 Planctomyces sp. | reverse complement strand
CGGCACGGTGGCCATGGTCTTCACGGTGACTCTCTCCGCCGCCAGCGGTCAGGCGGTGACGGTGAACTACGCCACGGCCAACGGCACCGCCACCTCCAGTGACTACACCAGCGTGAGCGGCAGCCTGACTTTCAATGCCGGCGAAACCACCAAGACGATCACCGTATCGATCCTGGGAGATGCCATCGCCGAACTCAAGAAGACGTTCTCGCTCAATCTCAGCAACGCGCTCAACGCTCTCTTCGCCAATTCGCAGGGCGTCGGAACAATTCTCGACAACGACTAAAATCGAATTCTGGCGCTTTTACCCACGACGAGATTGTTTTTTTGCGGTCCATCCGAGCATTTTTAGTGTTTAGAGTTCGGTTCAAAGCCCGTTTGAAGAGATCGGCGAAGTTTTCGTTTTGCGGTGTGTACTTGTACAAAATCTCAGACATCCAGGGAGTTTATTCATGGTTTTTGCGTCATGGCTTCGGCCGTTCCGATCGATTGCTCGGACTTCTCAATTTCGATCTGCGGCGAGGAATCGTCGCCGTGACGTAGAACAAGCAGGCTCATATCAAGTGGAGTTGCTGGAATCGCGGTGTCTGCTGACTGATCCGCTTTTGACCTCGTGGTTGGGCGGGGAGTTGGGCGAGTTTGCGGAAGTGATTGATCCCAAAAATGTCGCGGCTGGGCCAGTCACCACTTGGACGGGACAATCTAATCCCGTTCTGGGAGACGTCGAGAAAATCAGCTTCTCGAATACGGCGGTCTATATTGAAGCTCCCGAACTGGCGAGTTATGTGATGGGGCCGTGGTATTTGGACGCGAACCATACGCAGCCGTTTCCTGGCTTGCCGCTCGACCAAAACGCGATCTTCCGCTTTGATCTGACGCCAACCTCAGCCGCGAATGGCAGTCATATCACGACGAACCTGGGAGCGACCGGGCTACTGGTCAACGGCGTGGCCATCTTCGACCAACAAGACGGAAACTCGTACAAGAAGTCGTCGGGAGCCGATTCTCCGCAGGGAGACCGCATTTGGAATCGCAATGCAGCGGTCGCCGAGGCGGTGACGTTCGATCACGCCAACGCGCACCAACCGCAATCGGGTGAGTATCACAACCACATCAACCCAATCGCTCTGAGAGCTCAACTTCACGATAACGTCGAATACTCTGGCCCAGACTCTCCCGACCTGTTCCCGCACGACGACGTTGATGAGCACGATGATTCGGACGCCGACTATTACGACGAAGCGACAACTAACCTACATCACTCGCCAATCCTGGGGTGGGCCTTCGACGGATTCCCCATCTACGGCCCATATGGCTATTCCGATCCGATGAATCCGAGCAGTGCGATCGTGCGGCAGGAGACCAGCTATCGGCTGCGAAATATCTCCACCCGCACGACGCTTCCCGGGTTCGCCGCCAAGGCTAAGTTTGGCGACAACGCACAGCTCAATTCCAATGGCGAACTCGCCTTGGGAGACTCTAGCAAAGGCCCAAACGTTAGTTCGCAGTTTCCACTGGGCCATTACATTGAGGATTATGAGTTCGTGCAGGGACTAGGTGATCTGGACATCTACAACTCACGTTTCACGAAAACTCCCGAGTACCCAGATGGCACCCAAGCGTATTTCACAACGATTGACGCCAATGGCAACGCGGCATTCCCCTTTTTCACCGGTCGCCAATTCTTTGGCGATGTGACTTCTGGGCGAGTCACCTCGATCGGCGAACCGACCACGCTTTTTTATGATGCGAACAATCCACCCATTTCAATCAACGATGTCAGCGTGGATGAATTTGCGGGAACTGCTGAATTCACGGTCTCGCTTGCAACATCCAGTAGCAAAGATGTGACCGTGGATTTTTCCATGTCCGATGGCACGGCCAATAGCGGGAGCGACTTCACGGCCACTTCTGGGACGCTGACGTTTTCGCCCGGCGAAACCACCAAAACAATCTCGGTGAAAATCAAAGACGATTTGACGTTTGAAGCTACCGAGGATTTCTTTGTCAGCCTCAGCAATGCGACTAACGGGACAATTAAAGATGGTCAGGGCGAGGGAACGATTGCGGACAATGATTTTGCTCCTGTTTTGATCATCAACTATATTGCCGTCACGGAAGGGACTGGTAAGACTGTAAACGCCGTCTTTACTGTGTTTTTGTCACCGGCAAGCAATGATCCCGTGACCGTCAACTATTCGACGGCAGATGGCTCCGCTATTGCCGGCCAAGATTTCGCCACCAACACCGGAACGCTGACCTTCTCGCCAGGACAAACCGTTCAGACCATTACGGTTGCAGTCACTGGCGATTCAGTGTTTGAGGGTTACCAGGAAGACTTCTTCGTGAATCTCAGCGGAGCCACCAACGCCGTGATAGGAGGAGATGGACAGGGGAAAGCGTATATTGTTGACGATGACTTGCCCCCTCAATTGTCGATCGACGACGTCGTGGTTACCGAGGGAACGGGCAGCACGGTCGATGCGGCATTTACCGTCAGCCTGTCGTCACCGAGCGGTGTCCCTGTCACGGTCAACTACACGACCGGCAAATCCACAGCGACCAGCCCGGACGACTTTACGGCCGCCAGTGGTACCGTGACCTTCGCGCCTGGCGAGACCAGCCAAACCATCAGCGTGTCGGTGGTCGGCGATTCGATCGATGAACCCATACAGTCGTTCTTCGTCAACTTGTCGTCGCCGACGAACGCCGCGATCGCGGACCGACAGGGGGTCGGCACCATTCTGGACGACGATTTGCCCCCGGGTCTGTCTGTCAGCGACGTGGTCCTGATCGAAGGAACCGGAACCACGGTCAGCGCGTTGTTTGTCGTGAGCCTTTCGGCTCCCAGTTACCTGCCGATCAGTGTGGATTACAGGACGTCGGATGGGACGGCGTTCAGTGCTCCGGATTACCTTTACAAACATGGCAAGTTGGTGTTTGCACCTGGCCAGACCAGCAAGACGGTCGTGATCCCAATCAAGAGTGACAAAGTTAATGAATTGGAAGAATTCTTCTTCTTCAACTTGATCAATCCCGGCAACGCGACCATTGGCGATGGCCAGGGTCGGTGTACGATCATCGACGACGACGCGGCTCCGGCAGTGTCGATCAAGGACGTGAAAGTCACCGAAGGAACTGGCAAAGCGGTCAAGGCGAACTTCGTGGTGAGCCTCTCCTCGGCCAGCGGCCAAACGATCACGGTCGATTACGCGACCGCCGACGACACGGCCGCCGCCCCGTCCGATTACACCTCCGTCAGCGGTTCTCTGTCGTTCGCCCCCGGCCAGAAAAGCAAGACCCTCACCGTACTGGTCGCTGGTGATGCTCTGGATGAACTGTTGAACGAGACCTTCTTCATCAATTTGACCGCTTCCACAAATGCGACGCTGGCCGTCAACCAAGCGGTGGGCACAATCACCGACAACGACGCGGCACCCAAGTTGTCGATCGGCAACGCGACCATCACCGAAGGGAACAACGGCACGGTGGCCATGGTCTTCACGGTGACTCTCTCCGCCGCCAGCGGTCAGGCGGTGACGGTGAACTACGCCACGGCCAACGGCACCGCCACCTCCAGTGACTACACCAGCGTGAGCGGCAGCCTGACTTTCAATGCCGG
>JANMIF010000205.1:0-3739 GCA_031375695.1 Planctomyces sp. | reverse complement strand
CATGTGGACATGCCCTTACAAACCTCGCCGGCTCGCTCCGCGTGGGGGATGATTTTTTCACTTGTTGACATAAATAAACACCCCGATTTTTTTTGATCGACCACCCCCCGTAACCCCCCGCGCGTCCCGCCACGGCTACGTTGCCCGATCGGAAAGTGTTCGTATGCCCGCGCCGAGCTTTGTTCAACTCCATCATGTCTCGAAGAAGTTCGGTTTCGGTTCGCAGCAGCGTGACGTGCTTCGCGATGTGAATCTCGACATCACACGCGGCGAGTTCGTGGCGATTATCGGCTATTCGGGTTCCGGCAAGACGACGCTGATGTCTCTGATAGCGGGTCTGATCCGGCCCGACGCAGGACACGTTCTGATCGGTGGCCGAGAAGTCACCGGGCCAGGTGCGGATCGAGGCGTCGTGTTTCAAAACTATTCACTGCTGCCGTGGCTGACTGTGTACGGCAATATCGAACTGGCCGTAAAGCAGGTTTGTCCCGATTGGTCCTCCGACAAACAACGAGAACACATCGAACGGCACATCGCCTTGGTACACCTGACAGCCGCGCGGAACAAACGGCCGCACGAACTTTCCGGCGGAATGAGGCAACGAGTGTCAGTCGCTCGCGCGTTGGCCGTGAATCCGGAGATCTTACTGCTCGATGAACCGCTAAGTGCTCTCGATGCCCTGACGCGAGCGACCTTGCAAGACGAGATCGTCGATCTGTGGGAGCGCGACCGCAAGACAGTTGTGATGATCACGAACGATGTGGATGAAGCACTGCTTGTCGCTGATCGAGTGGTCCCGCTCAGCGCTGGACCTGGTGCGACACTCGGTCCGAGCGTCACCGTGAATCTCGATCGCCCACGTGATCGCAAAACGATTCTGCGCGATCCCGCGTTCAAACAGCTTCGCCGTCAAGTGCTCGACTATTTGTTGGGCGAGGGACGTCGTGGTCGAAAATGAAGCTCGGTCGTTCCGCGACTGAGCTACGTAGGCGAGTCGCTCCGCGACTCGCATTCCATCGACGAGGAAATGCGATGAAACACGCCGACAAATATCTGGAACTTTGGCAGCTTCAGAAGTCCTATCCGACACCGAACGGTTCGCCGACTGTGATCGTGTCGGATTTCACTCTGAATGTCGCCGAGGGGGAATTCATTTGTGTGATCGGTCATTCCGGCTGTGGCAAATCGACCGTGTTGTCGATGATCGCCGGACTGAATACACCGACCGGTGGTGGCATCGTGCTGGCCGGCCGCGAAATCTGCGAAGCCGGGCCGGATCGCGGCGTCGTGTTTCAAGCTCCATGCTTGTTGCCCTGGATGACCGCAATGCAGAACGTGACGCTGGGCGTTGAACAAGTGGCACGGAACAAATCAAAGGCCGAACAACGCGAGATCGCCACGCACTATTTGGAGCTGGTCGGACTGGGCGATTCATTGGATGTTTATCCGGCTCAATTGTCCGGCGGCATGCGTCAGCGCGTCGGCATCGCGCGAGCCTTTGCTCTGTCGCCTAAAATGCTGCTGCTGGATGAACCCTTCGGAATGCTCGACGGCCTGACGCGGCTGGAGCTTCAGCAAGTGCTGCTCGACATTCTGGCCGCCGATCGCAAGACCGTCTTCATGGTCACGCACGACGTGGACGAAGCGCTGTTTCTTGCAGACCGCGTCGTGATGATGACCAACGGCCCGGCGGCACGCATCGGTGAGATTCTGAACGTTCCGTTCGATCGGCCGCGAGATCGCAACGCCGTTTTGGATGACCCAAACTACGATCGCGTGCGTCAGCGGCTGATCTCGTTTCTGGAAGATCATGCACAATCGACGCCCCCGTCAGCGACACAGACCACGTCTACGCCATCGGTGTCGAATCGGCCGACAATGTCACCACAATCTTGGTTTTCCTCGCGACTTCATGCGCCGACGACTCGTACGTCAGCGGAATTTCGGCCAGGTGTTCAATCCGAGTCGCTTTAGGCCACGTTGGATTTGGGCATTTCCAATTTGCGAACGTGAGCTGAAGTGATTTCCCGAAGTACCTCGTCGCGGCAGAGATCCGCAACTGATTCCATAACGAAGTCGGGGCGATACGCAAAGAGCGCCAGGTTCTCGCGCTTGGTTCCGCCGCTCAAAACAAGTACCGTCGTGTAGCCCATCGACACGCCGCCAAGGATGTCGGTTTCCATCGTATCACCAATCATGATTGTCTCGGCGGAGGCCAATCCCAACTCCTTTCTTGCCGCACGCATCATCACGGAGTTTGGCTTTCCAACGCTGAATGCTTTGCGGCCGGTCGCTGTTTGCAGCATGGCAATGATCGCCCCGCAGCCGGGGCGAGTTCCTCCAGCGGTCGGACAATTCGGGTCCATATTCGTCGCGATCAGCTTGGCTCCACGAAGAATCTTCGGGCTAGCGCTCTGCGGCTCATCACCTGGGAAAGATCGACGTCGCGACTCGCGGCATCACCTGCACGGCCAGCGGATGGACAGACCCGGACGGATTCGCTCCGGCGGACAGGCTTTCAAAACGGTTCCCCGCCAGATGACGCAACCAACCCTTCGCCATCTGGCTCCGACACGAGTTGCCACGGCAGAGAAACAGAACGCGACGGCGGTGGGTCAGGATGGTTTCAATCACCGATGACGTCCCTTCAGGGCTAGGCAATCAAGAGGGGTTTGTCTTTGTCGCGGGTGGCCCAGATTCGCAGAAGCTGGGTGCCGCAGGCACAAGAAACTTGGCGTGGACGCTGATTCCAAGGTTGAGGCCGTTATTAGGGCCATTGAATGTCAAGCGCAGGTTTCTAATGCTGTGCCTACAGCTTGATGCAAACTGTGCCACCCGCGACAGACCATCTGGCGAAAGTTGTTTTTTCTTCGCCGCTGGTATTGAAGCGTTCAATTCGCTGCCTTCAACTCCCGCGGCAATTCGGCGAGCGGCGTCAGTTCCAGTATGTCGGTTTGATACCACTGTTTTTCATCGACCACTCCGGCGGCGCGGTTCGTGAAACGGAAGCCGGCGACGTGTGATGGGTAGTGGTGTCCCGCTTCCGTCGTCTTCCATTCGCTGAAGACGTGCCGCGAGTCGGTGTAGTCGATCGCGACCAGTCGTTGCGTCTCTTTGTCGATGAACAAGTCAATTGGCTCCTTGATTGACTCGGAAACGCGCAGGCCGAACGCGGGTTTGCCGGCGATGGTTGTGTCGGCGATCGCTTCGACTTTCGATTTTGGGTCGAGCAGAATCCGCAAGCTCCACGCCCAGCAGAGCACGCGGACTTTGTCTTTGCCTCGCTTTGCCGTGCCGATCCACACATCGCCAGAGACTTGCACGACGGAGGTCCGATTACCTTTCTCGTCCGCCGTAACCGGAGTCGCTGGCGTCGAGGTGATGAGGACTCGCTCGCGGTATCGAAACAGTTTCAGCAGTTTCTCTTCGCCGCCAGCGGTCTTCACGACTTGCTCGACGAGTTTCTTCGCGTCGGCATCATCGGCCCTGAGGTGAGGAGTGGCGACCCAAAGCACAAGCAAACATGGGACAACGAGCTTCATTGCCGTGAACATGATGATTCCTACGGTTTTGGATCGGGGACAACGTGTTGATTGCGGGGTGGACTTGTGGTTCATTGCGTTTCTGCGGTTTGATCGCCCAACAGTTAAGTGAGCCGCACGCGGCCTTTCGAGGTCGCAAATTCTGAATGCGGCGATTCATGCCGACGCCAAACTATCGCTGCGACAATCACTTGCCA
>JANMIF010000509.1:0-4356 GCA_031375695.1 Planctomyces sp. | reverse complement strand
CGCCGCAACCGCATCAACCCACGCGTCATCAAACGCAAGATGAGCAACTGGTTGAAAAAACGGGACAAACACCGCAATTCCCCGCAGCCAACCAAGACTTTTCGAAAGGCGATCGTCATGCTCGATTGAACGGTATTGGGTTTAGATGCTCTAACCCGATCTGTGATTCCGATCACTCGCTCGAAAATTTGTATGCCTGAATCGCCCCCTTTTTTTACTCTGCGTGCTGAACCAGGCTCCGTTGGCTGGGAGTTGCTGCACCCGGAGGTGCGGCAGGTTTGGTTGCTGTACTGTGAACTCTCAAAATCGCAGTGGCTCTCTCTGGAAGAGATTGAGCAGCGGCAGCTTGCGGAGGTTCGGGCGCTGGCTGCTCACTGTTGGGAGCACGTTCCGTTTTATCGGGAGCAACTCCAAGCGGCAGGGATAGTACCGGCGGAGATTCGGACGCTCGATGACTTTCGAAGGATTCCAATCGTCTCGCGGCCGACGTGTGTTGAACGAGCGGCGGAGATGAAAGGTCGGTCCTTGCCGACGGGGATGTTTCCGATGGGGAGCAGCAAGACATCCGGAACGAGTGGTCTGCCGTTGGAGATCTTTCAGACGAACCTTGTGCGGCTGTGGTGGTGGGGGTGCAATCTGCGTGACTTGGAGTGGCGGCAATTCGATCCGCGCGGAACGTTGGCGGTATTGAGACCATCTCGTTCTGCGAATGATCCCTTCGTTCCGAGTGCCGAAGGGACGTCGTTGCGGACGTGGTTCTCGGCGTTGGACGGGCTGATCGAGAGTGGTTCGTCTCACCGCATGAACCCGGCTCAGGAACCGAGCCAGCAATTGGAATGGTTGCGTCGGGTCGATCCGAATTACCTGCTGGGCCATCCGTCAGTTCTGGAAGTGCTCGCCAGTCTGGTTCGGGAAGTGGGGAAGCCTCTGGCCAATCTGCGAGGCATCCAAACCAAATCGGAATCGCTGACCGACGAAGTGCGGCGGAAGATCGAAGCGGGTTTCGGCGTGCCGGTTCAAGACCTCTACAGTTGCGCGGAAGCGGGCTTCGTGGCGTCCCCTTGTCCGGAAGGTCATGGCCTGCACGTTCATGCCGAACATGTCTTGCTCGAAGTGCTGGACGACGACGGCCAACCGTGCCTTCCCGGTCAGACGGGACGAGCCGTGATGACTCCGTTACACAACTATCTCTCGCCGCTGTTGCGTTACGAGATTCTCGACGAAGCGACGGTTGGACCGGCGGCGTGTCCGTGTGGTCGAGGCTTGCCGTTGCTCACGCGAGTGAACGGGCTCCGCATGCCTCACTTTCACCTCGCGGACGGACGACTCAAGGAAACAAGTAGCCTGCTCGAAGGGCTGCAGCTTGTCGGCGGCATGCGGCAGTTTCAAGTTGTTCAGAAGGCCGTCGATCATTTGTTGTTTCGGATCGTCCCCGATCGCGTGTGGACCTCAGATCATGCCGACCGCATTCGCCAACTGGCTCAGCAATTCATGGAGTCTTCAACTCGTGTAGACGTCGAATTATTGGAACAGCTAGAACGCCCCGCAGGCGGCAAGCTTCGTTGCGTCATTTGTGAACTGCCACCGCGAATCGCTAACGCGGCCAGGCTGTAAGACGTGGAGTATACGACTCGCCTGCTCCGAATTTCCGTGAATCACCACAGGCGAGCCGCCTGTGCGACCGACAACCCCTCATCTGAAAGTTTGCCGTCGTGAATAAGAAATGGCTCAGCAACCTGTTTCGTTTTGTCCAGACCGCTCCAAAGTCAAAATCGAATCGGCGAGTCTAACGTCGGCCGATCAGCCGGTTGGAGGAGTTGGAATCTCGGCTGGTCCTCTCCAGTTTCTACCTGGTGACAAGCACGGCCGATGCCAGCGGTCACGCTTCGTCGGGAGGGACTGGGACGCAGGCGGACCCGCTCCAAGTTGACTCGCTACGGTCGGCGATTGAGTTGGCCAACGGTGATTCAGACACTGACACGATTGTCGTGCCGAATGGGACGTACCTTCTGACCGGCGGCGAACTGGGGATCACCAACAGCATCAGCATTGTCGGAGACAGTACCGCCCCGACGATCCTCGATGGCAACAGCGCCAGCCGAGTGTTCAATGTCCAGTTCGGGACGGTCAACATCTCCACCGTGACCATCCAGAACGGCAAGGTTCAGGGAGGCAACCAGACGGGCGCGGACGTCTTCGGCGGAGGCATCCTGGTCAATGGCGGGAGCCTGACTTTGACCGGCAGCACGGTCACGGGAAATCAAGCGATCGGCGGGACCAATACCAACGTATACGCCAGCCAGGCCGGCGATGGAAACGGCGGCGGGATCGCGAACATCGGTGGGACGTTGACCGTCAAGAACAGCACGATCGCCTACAACTCGGCGCTCGGCGGTACGGGCTTCACGGGTGGCGAAGGGTTCGGTGGGGATGCGGAAGGGGGCGGCATCTACGCCAGCTCGGACACCACGATCCAGAACAGCACGATCGCTTTCAACAGCGCGTCGGGGAGTAACGGCTCTTTAGGGAATGGGACCGGCGACGGCGGTGAGCTTGGCAAACGACCTCGATCGCCTCGCGGCAATGCGAACGCGTTTTCGTCAGCAGGTCGCGACTTTGCCGGGTGGCTTGAACAGTTGGGCATTTCGATCGCCGTTATGACCTCTTTAGCCGGAAAAAATCGTGTCGCTGCCGGTAAACAAAACGAGGCTCGCCGCCATGAAACAAGCCGCACAATGCCTATAAACGGAACAGTTTCGTCAAACAAAACCCTACGACCCGCACATTCGCTTATGGTGGTTACCGATTTCGGACGAAATGATCCGCGTCGGGGGTGTTTTGAGGCAAGCTCCCGTAATCGCGATCGAGCTCCCACAACAATTTGATTTGAACTGCGATGGTTTTGGACTTCGTCGAGCTTCGCCCAACAAAAACTGGCTGGCGACTGCTATCGCGATAAGCGACTGCTCACATGAAGACGGTTCGCTGCGCAATTCTCACGAATTTCCCCGCTCGATGCTAATGACTTCAGCCCAGGACGAATGGCCGAAAGGCCAAGGAGACTACCATGAAGATCGCCAATTGGTTACGTGGGATGTTCTTGTTCAAGAGACGTTCGTTCGGCCGCATTCAAAAATCCGGACGGAAGCGTGCTCCTGCGGAATTGCTGGAAGACCGCATCGTGCTTTCGGCCGTAATCTTCACCAACCAATTGGATTATGCACCCGGCAGTACCGCCCTCATCAACGGGACCGGCTTCGTACCTCATGAGACCGTCACCTTGCAGGTGGTCCGCACCGATGGCATTCCCGACATCTCGCCGGACAACGATCCCTTTCAAGTCACTGACGGGGGCGCAGGTGATCTCGATGGTCTAGCGGATGGAAATATCTCCTCCACTTGGTACGTCGATCCCTACTTCGCAGGCGCTTTCCTGCAACTGACAGCCGTTGGGAATATGGGTTCCGTTGTGGATCCGTGGAACTTCACAGATGCCAACACCATGACCGCGACAATTTCGCCAACCACGGCGTCAGGGTCCACCGTTTTTACGATGATCGTGACGAATACCCAGAGTGGCGCCACGTTGAAAAGTCTTGACATCACGATTCCCAATGGGATTGTGGTCACGAATATCTCCACGAGCCCGAGCTGGACCGACACCAGCGCCTCGGGTCACTTGAAGTTCGCCAACAGCACCGGGATCAGTAATGGTCAATCGTTGACAATCACCTTCACCGCGACTCCTTCGGGTGGCACTGATACCTGGAATATGACCGGCTTTAATAAGGTCGATTTCAGCGGCGCCAACTTCACCCTCGGCTCTGTTCCCACGGTGACTGCAACCGTTCCCAATCAACCACCGAGCGGAGCGGACAAGACGGTCACGGTGACGGAAGACAGCTTCAAAACATTCGCGGCATCGGACTTCGGATTTACCGACGTGAACGCCGCTCCCGCGAATAATCTTCTGGCGGTGAAGATCACGACGACTCCCGGATTCGGCACGCTCACGGACAACGGTAGCCCGGTCTCGTCGGGTGATTTCGTGTCCGTCGCCAACATCAACGGCGGCCTGTTCAAGTTCACTCCGGTCGCGGACGGCAACGGCAGTCCCTACACCACCTTTACGTTCCAAGTCCAAGACAATGGCGGCGTCGTCGGCGGCGGTGTCGATCTCGACCAAAGCCCCAACACGATCACCGTCAACGCAAACGCGGTGGCCGACATCGTCGACGACAGCGCGACGACGAACGAAGACACGCCCAAGAACATCAGCGTTCTGGCCAACGAAACGTTCGAGGCGACGCCGACCGTAACCGCCAAGACAAACGGAACTCACGGCACGGTGGTGAT
>JANMIF010000156.1:0-14037 GCA_031375695.1 Planctomyces sp. | reverse complement strand
ACTCCATCGTCGAACTTGGCTGTATACTCTGGTCCCAGTGCTAGCCTTCGTGCTGGGAACGGCCATTTATTCGGAAGGGCCAAAACTGTTTTGGCGGACGCTGGCGTATGTCGCGGTGTTTCACTTTGTCCGTCAACAGTACGGTTGGGTCGCGCTGTATCGAGCCAAAGCGGGCGAGCACGGTTGGAACGGGAAGCTGATTGACTCGGTGGCGATCTATTTGGCGACGCTGTATCCGTTGGTCTTCTGGCACGCGCACCCGCGCCGCTTTTCGTGGTTTGTTTCGAGCGATTTTCTCGAGCTGCCGGCACTGGCCGAACGGTTGCTCGCGCCGATTTATTGGCTGTCGCTGCTGCTGTACGTCGGACGTTCGGCTTATCGAGCGATTTGGCGGCGCGAGTTCAATCCGGGAAAGGACATCGTCGTGCTGACGACGGCCGCCTGCTGGCACATCGGGATCGTGAGTCTGAATTCCGACTTTGCCTTCACTGTCACGAACGTCATCACGCACGGTGTGCCGTACATGGTTTTGGTCGCGTGTTTCCAAGGTGTTGACCGCGATCATTCGCTTGTGGACCCGGTCATCAGCCAACGCCGCTGGCGATGGTGGCAATTCCTTGGATTGTTGTGGCTGCTGGCGTATGCCGAAGAGCTTCTTTGGGACTGCGGACTCTGGCACGAGCGGTCTTGGATGTTCGGTCCAGCCTGGAACATTGGTGGCTGGGATCAAGTTCTCGTACCGCTGCTGGCCGTTCCGCAGATCACGCATTACGTCCTGGATGGCTTCATCTGGCGCAGACGCTCGAATGAGAATGTCGATCATTTTGTCGCGTCGAACCCGCTGACGACGTCATCGTGAACTGCATCTTTTCCGCATCGCAAACGAAGGTTGCTCGCTTTCGTTGTTCTGGTGAGTTTGGTTCAATGCTCGCCCCCACGCTGGGAATTCGGCCAGAGAATGGAACATTTCCAAGGAATTCTGAATGACGCTCAATCAAAGGTTCGGTCGGTGGAGTGCAGGTGTCCTCACGCTCGTGTTGTTGTTCGTTGGCTTTGCAAAAGCGGATGAGATTCCGGCACCGAAGAACACTCAGGAAATCACGACGCCGTTTCTGTCGCCGCAGGAAGCGTTGAAACAGATGAAAGTGCCGGAGGGGTTTCGCGTCGAACTGTTCGCTCACGAGCCGGAAGTGCAGCAGCCGATTTCGATCACGACCGATGAGCGTGGGCGGTTGTGGGTCGCCGAGTGTTACACCTACGCCGAGAGTAAAGTGAACTTCGATCCGGAGCAGCGAGATCGGATCGTGATCCTGGAAGATTCCGACGGCGACGGGAAGAGCGACAAGCGGACCGTGTTCGCGAGCGGCATTAACAAGCTGACGAGCGTGGAAGTTGGGTTCGGTGGCGTGTGGGCACTTGCGGCTCCCGATTTGTTGTTTTTTCCGGACAAAGATCGGGATGACAAGCCGGACGGGCCGGCAGTTGTCGTGCTGGACGGCTGGGACGGGAACGCGGTGCGACACAATATTGTCAACGGGCTGAAATGGGGTCCGGATGGTTGGCTATATGGGCGGCATGGCATCTTGGCGACGTCGGTTGTCGGCTCGCCCGGAGCGAGCGAATCGCAGCGGACGAAAATCAACTGCGGTGTGTGGCGATATCATCCGACTCGCAAAGTATTCGAGGCGGTGGCTCACGGCACGACGAACCCGTGGGGGTTTGACTTCGATCAGAATGGAGAGATGTTTCTGATCAACACGGTAATCGGGCATCTGTGGCATGTCGTTCCGAACGCGCATTGGCGGCGGATGTACGGGACGCATTTCAATCCGTACTTGTTCGGCGTCATGGAACAGACGGCCGATCATTTTCACTGGGACACGAAAGAATCGTGGAGCGATATCCGCAAGCTGGGCGTCACCGACACGACGTCGGCGGCGGGCGGCGGACACGCTCATTCCGGGCTGATGATTTATCAAGGGGTGAACTGGCCGAAGCCGTATCAGGGCAAAGTCTTCACTGTGAATCTACATGGCCACCGGCTGAACTGCGATCGGCTGGAGCGGCATGAGGCGGGCTTCATCGCGAAGCACGAGCCCGATTTTCTGTTCGCGGGTGATGAATGGTTTCGTGCCGTCGACCTGATCAGCGGTCACGACGGCGGCGTGTATCTGGCCGACTGGTCGGACATCGGCGAATGCCACGAAAACGACGGCGTGCATCGAACCTCGGGGCGGATTTATAAAATCAGCTACGGTCCGGCGAAGAAGTCGGAGCGAGTTGATTTGGCAAAGCTGAAGGACGACGAGTTGGTGAAGTTGCAACTTCATGCCGACAACTGGTATGTGCGGCAGTCTCGGCGATTGCTTCAAGAGCGAGCGGCGGAAAAGCCGCTGAACGATTACTCGCGGTTGGCATTGATCTCAATGGCTGGCGGCGAAGCAACTCTGCCTCGCAATCTGCGGGCGATGTGGGCTTTGAACGCGATCGGTGCGGCAGATGAGAATTGGTTGCACAAGCAACTGCGGAACAAGAACGATCGGATGCGAGCGTGGGCCGTGCGGTTGTTGTGCGATCGCGGCGAGCTTTCTGACGAGACGATTGTGGAATTGGACGCGCTGGCCAAAACGGAAACATCTGGTTTGGTGCAGTTGTATCTGGCCTCCTCGTTGCCTCGGATTCCGTTTGCCAAACGGTGGAGCATCGCGGAGTCGCTGACTCGGAGCGACGAGTTTGATCACGACAACATGTTGCCGCTGTTGATCTGGTACGGCATCGAGCCGTCCGTGCCTCGCGATCCGGCGAAGGCGGTGCAACTGATCGGCAACGCGAAGATCGACCGAGTCCGGCAGTTCGCCTCACGGCGTTTGACACTGGAGTTGGATCGTCAACCGGCGGCGCTCGACCTGTTGCTGTCACTGGCCGAGATGACACCGCAGGCCGAAGTGCGGCTCGACATTCTGCGCGGGATGTCAGAAGCGATGCGCGGCTGGACGAAAGTCGCGATGCCCTCGAAATGGAAGTCGGTCGGGGAACTCGCGGCGAAGAGCGAGTCGGCTGAACTCAAGACGATTGCTCGCGAACTGTCGGTCGTTTTTGGCGACGGCCGGGCCATGGACGAACTCAAATCGTTGATCATGAACGGCGGGGCGGATGTGTCGGCTCGCGAGCAAGCGTTGCGAACACTCGTCACGGCGAAGCCCGACGATCTTCCTCCGTTGCTGCTGAAGTTGCTCGACGACCGCGAGCTGATTGTCGAGGCGATTCGCGGCCTGGCAACCGTCGAACATGCCGAAACGCCGAAGCGAGTCCTCGACCGCTTCGCGCGGCTCACGCCGGAAGGGAAGTCGATCGCGATCAGCACTTTGGTCTCGCGGCCAAGCTACGCGAAGGAACTGCTGGCCGCTGTCGCTGTCGGGCAACAACTGACTCGGCGAGACATCACGGCCTATCACGCTCGGCAGATTCTGAGCTTTGGCAACGCCGACCTGACGAAGCAACTGACCGAAGTGTGGGGTGAGGCCCGATCCAGCAGCGCCGAAAAGCAGCAACTCGCCGCGAAGTGGAAAAGCTCGCTGACTCCCGAACGGATCACGTCCGCAAAGCTGAGTGAGGGCAGGGCGTTGTTCAACAAGTCGTGCGCGAACTGCCACGTCTTGTTCGGCACCGGCAAACCAGTCGGCCCCGACCTGACCGGCGGCAATCGGCGGAATCTCGACTACCTGCTGGAAAACATTCTCGATCCGAGTGCGACCGTCGCCGCCGACTTTCGCATGACCAGCTACAGCATGACCGACGGCCGAGTCATCAACGGTGTGGTTGTCGAAAAGACCGAGAAGACGCTGACGGTGCAAATTCCGACCGACCGGCTGACGATCCAAAAGTCCGACATCGAAGAGCAGAAGCAATCGACGCTCTCGCTGATGCCGGACGCGCTCTTCCAGAATCTGACCGACGACCAAGTCCGCGATCTGATCGCGTATTTGATGTCGCCAGATCAGGTGCCGCTGCCTTGAAAGGGACTGATGGAACGAATGGGGTCGGTGGGCAATGTCCCGATGATCTCACAACCCGCTTGAAGCCGAGCCTAGTCGCCACCCGATATCACAATTTACCCGCCGGAGCATCAACACCCGTTGATTTCTGCCAGTTTTCAAGCGAGACTACTTCACCTGCCCGACCGGCAACGTCGGTCGGCCCCACCACCCAGCTCCGATCTGTCCGCACCATGCGGACCTGACAGCCCGCCACGATCTCGGAGGTTTTGCGATGCTGAGCTTTCTCAACGGTTCGATGCGCGACTGTGAACGGATCACGCGGCGCGGCCTGCTGCAAATCGGCTCCTTGGCCGGACTCGGCGTTTCGCTGCCGATGGCTTTGGCAGCCAAAGGAACCGGCTCGGCCAAGAGCGATGTGAATTGCATCCTGATTTGGACGCAAGGTGGAACTTCGCATCACGACACTTTCGATCCTAAGCCAGACGCTCCCGTCAGCGTGCGAGGCGAGTTCGGGGTCATCGACACGGCGGTCCCCGGCGTGCAGTTCACCGAAATCCTTCCGAACATGGCTCGCGAGCTAAATCGCTACGGTTTACTGCGAGGCTGGAATCCGCTCAATGGCAGCCACGGCACGGCGGATCAATGGGTGATGTCGGGCCGAAAGTTCAACCCGGCGATGACGTATCCGACTTACGGTTCGGTCGTCAGTTATTACCACGGCTTCCGCTCGGTGCTGCCGCCATTCGTACAGCTTGGCAATTCGGTCGATCACCGATTTGGGGGCGGCACGGCCGGGATTCTGGGGATTGCGCACAATCCGTTCGAGATGCTCAGCGATCCAAACACTCCAAACTTCACGGTGCGCGACATCACGCCACCCCAAGGGATCACGATGGCGCGAGTCGATCGCCGTCGCGAGATGCTCAATGTTGTCGATTCGTTACAAAAGAAATCCGATGTCCAGCCGGAACGTTTCGCCGCACTAGACGAACACTTCAAGACCGCTCTCAACATGATCACCGCACCCGAAACTAAGCGGGCCTTTGATGTCGAATCCGAAGATCCGAAACTACGGGATCGGTACGGTCGTAACAAATTCGGACAGAGCTGCTTGTTGGCTCGGCGATTGGTCCAAGCGGGAGTTCGGTTTGTGACCGTGACGGATGGCGGCTGGGATACGCACGCCAACAACTTCAAATCGTTGAAAGAGACGCGGATTCCGCCGGTCGATCAAGCGTTGCCGTCGTTGTTGGCCGACCTGCAAGAGCAAGGCCTTCTCGACAAAACGCTGGTTTGCTGGCTGACCGACTTTGGCCGGACCCCGAAGATCAACAGCGCGAGCGGCCGCGATCACTGGTCAAATACCGGTTTCGCGATCCTTGCCGGAGCGGGTGTTCCCGGAGGCAGCGTGCTCGGTGCGACTGACCTCGATGGCGGTTTGGTTGCCAAGAACGAGTACCACTCGGACGACATTGCCGCCACGATTTATGCCAAGCTGGGCTTGCCGCTGGACCTGTATGTCCAAAGCCCGGACGGTCGTCCCGTGCAGTTGCTCGAAGGCCGCGTTATCAAAGAGTGGATGTGACGCTTCGGGTTACCTGTTTTGGCGCGACGTGTCTTGTCCGTTTGCGCGTTCAATCCCTCACGGTGAGAAAAGACCGACTTTGTTGGGCAAAAATGCGCATCGAAGAATCTTTGACTCATTGCCATGACTGAACCTGCCGTTAGATTCGTTATGTCTGAATGAATTTCGTCCACATCTTCGCGGGTCACGCGAGCGACGTTCATCAGCTTGGTCACGACGCCACACTTCCCAAAGTCCCAACGTCTTGATCGCCACACCCACTGCCGAAGTGATCGGCACGTTGGTCGTCGGCGAGTTCTTCGCTGACGCTCACCGTGTCGACCCTCCTGCGGCGGTTCGTGCGTGCATGGTTTCCCATCGCGGCCATAACGGCTGCGGGAGGCAATCACATGCGAACCCTGTCGGAACAAGATGCGGTCTTTGGTTTCACGCCGAGCGTAGCCGAGCGGTCCGTTCCCACGTTCGCGCGTCGGGTTAGTGTTGAGCGGACCTGGCTGGCTAATTATCCGGACGGTGTTCCGGAAGATGTGGCGGAACCGACGTTGCCCGCGTTTGGTTTGCTGTTGGAGACTGCTAAGAAGTTCCCGACTCAAGTGGCCTTCCGGTATTACAACCAATCGCTGACTTATGCCGAGGTCGCCGATCAAGCTCGCCGCGTTGGCGCGATGTTGATTCGGAACGGCGTTCGGCCCGGTGACCGCGTCGGCTTATTGCTTCCAAACATTCCGGAATATGCGACGGCCTTGAACGGAATATGGATGGCGGGCGGCATCGCAGTCGCGTTGTCGCCATTGAGCGTTCCTAACGAAATTTCCGCGATCTTGCAGGCGACGAATTGCCGTATCGTGATCGCGTTGGATTTATTGGCACCTCTGATTCTGAAGGGGTCGTACCGACCTCGGCACATTTTTTTCACGACGATTCGAGACCGAATTCCTGGTTGGCTGCGGCTGGGTTATGCGTTTGCTCGGATGCAGCGTTTGGGTTTCTGGCCTCCGGTCGATGGACCGAATCAACAGGATTTCATGGACGAAGTGCGTGAGTCCCGGCCGCTCGTCCAACCGGTCGTACCGGCGTCCCTTTCCGATCCTGCATACATTTTGCCGACGGGTGGGACGACCGGTGCGCCGAAGGCCGTCACGCTGAGTCACCGAAATCTTATGGCCAACGTGGCGCAGTGTGTCGCCTGGTCGGGCGGCGACAAGGAAATCGGCAAACACACGATGCTGTCTGTGCTGCCGTTTTTTCATGTGTTCGGGTTAACCGCCAATCTGATGACCGGCACCGCGCTAGCGGCCACTCAAGTATTGCTGCACCGGTTCATTCCGCGAGTTGTCGTACGGCTGATTGAGCAACATCAGCCGACGATCTTCAACGCGGTCCCGGCCATGCTGGCGTCGCTCAACGAATTGTTCCGCGCTCATCCGCTGCGAACGCGGCCCATTCAGTATGTGCAGGTCGGCGGAGCGCCGCTCGATCAGCAAATTGCGGTGGAATTCACGCGACACACCGGAGCTCAAGTGGTCGAAGGGTACGGCTTGTCGGAAGCATCGCCGTGTGTGACGACCGGACCGCTCGACGGTTCAGCTCGATCCGGCTCAATCGGCCTGCCGCTGCCCGGCACGGAAATGCGAATCGTCGATTGCGAGACCGGCGAATACGAAATGCCCGTCGGTGAAGTAGGCGAGCTAATCGTGCGCGGGCCGCAAGTCATGCTCGGTTATTGGAACAATCCGACTGCGACCGCTCAGGCGATTCGAAACGGTTGGTTGTTCACCGGCGACATGGTTTCGCGAGACGAAGAGGGTTTCTTTCGGATCGTGGATCGGAAAAAAGACCTGATCATTACCAGCGGATTCAATGTGTATCCGTGCGATGTCGAGTCGGTGTTGCGTCAGTTCGACGGGATCGAAGACGTGGCGGTGATCGGCGCACCCGATCGCATTTGTGGCGAACTGGTCAAAGCCGTGATCGTGCTCAAGCCCGGAGCACGTTTCGACCGGTTGGCATTTGACCAGTTCTGCCACGTCAACTTGGCGGCTCATAAGCGGCCGAAAGTCGCGGAAGTTTCGACGGGCGATCTGCCCCGCAACTTTCTTGGGAAAGTCCAGCGCCGCAAACTCCGCGACTCGAACGCCGCCCCGGCCCCGCACATCGTGTTGCAATTTGATGGAAAACCCTCGACCCCGGAGACCGATTCGTCAGACGTCACTCGCGCTGAAGCCGTTCAGCGGTCAGCTTGATTCGACACGTTGGCCCGTTTCTGGTTCAACCCCCATTGAGCATTACGCTCCACGACGTTCCATGAAGGAACCCCAATCATGTTCACACAACCGAATCGTTCTTCGACACGCTGGCTCAACGGAACCGCGACTGGCTCGCGAAATTCCGAAACGGGTTCGTTTGGATCGCGGATTGATACAGCCGAGCGAGTCGCGACTGACGAACTCAACGTGGCGCTCTCCGATTTGTCCACGCATCAAGCCAAGTGGCTTTTCGCAACGGTCAAAGATCGACAAGAGCTGATCGAACGTTGCATCGACTCGTTGGCTACGGCCGCGCCGGCGTGGCTCGAGACCGCTTGCGAGATCAAGCAGATTCCGACCGACAGCTCGTGCCGCGCCGAAGAATTACTGTCCGGCCCGATGGTCGCCATGCGTTATCTGCGGCTCATGCTTCGCAATCTGCGAGCGCTTGCGAACGACAGCCCGAATCCGTTGCCGGGTCGCCTGAAGAAAGGCCCGGACGGACGCTGGCGAATTCCGGTGATGCCGATCACGCGCGACTTGTTCGATCCGTTTTGTTTCTTTGGATTCAAAGCGTCAGTGTGGCTGAAGCCCGGTCTCGACGAAGGCGCCGCTCGCGCCGCAACACAGCCAGTTGAGAACCGCATGCCAGCGACGAGCCTGATTCTGGGTGCCGGCAACGTGAGCGGAATCGTTGCTGCGGATTGCTTTGGTAAATTGTTCCAAGATCAGCATACCGTGTTGCTGAAGTTGCATCCGCTGACCGCGCCGCTGCAACCGGTCTTTGAAACCGCGTTCGCCCCGCTGGTCGAAGCGGGCCTGCTGCGGATCGTGACCGGAGACGCCGAACTTGGCTCGCGGGCGATTCGGCACTCGCAAGTTGATGATGTTCACATCACTGGTTCCGTGGCCGCTCACGACGCGATCGTGTGGGGATCGCCTGGCCCGGATCGCGATCAACGCCGACTCAACAACGAGCCGATGATCGACAAGCCGATCACCAGCGAACTTGGAAACGTCTCGCCGTGGATCATGGTTCCTGGCTACTACTCGCCGAGACAACTGCAGGCGCAAGCGGAAAACGTGGCGGCCTCGATCGCGAACAATGCCGGCTTCAATTGTTTGGCCACTCGCGTGATCGTCACCTGGAAACACTGGCCGCAGCGCGAGGAGTTCCTGTCGCGACTGCAGGCGATCTTGAGCCGCCTGCCGCGCCGTGTGTCGTATTATCCCGGCGCGATCGAGCGGTTTGAGCGATTCACCGGCGGCCACGTTTCGCATTCGCCTTGGATGATCGCGCACCGCGACTCTGCCTTCGCTGAGGAAGGCGATGAGCCGGAAGATTCGATTCCCAGACTGCCGTGGACGTTGTTCCGTGACGTCGATCCGCGCGAATCGCCGTTGTTCTGCTGCGAAGAGTCGTTTGTTCCCGTCTGCGCCGAGATGCCGCTTGACGCCAGTGACGAATTCGAATTTCTGCGGCAGGCGACCGATTTCGTCAACGACGAACTGTGGGGCACGCTCTGCGCGACCTTGTCGGTTCCGAATTCCTTCCGCGCGTCCGAACGTGGCCGCCACGAATTGCATGTGGCGCTGACGAATCTGCGTTACGGAACCGTATGCATCAATCAGTTTTCTGGCATCGCGTTCACCCTGCTAACGGTCCCTTGGGGCGGACATCCCGGCGCGACATTGCTCGATCCGCAAAGCGGACTCGGCTGGGTTCGCAACACGTTCGGATTGCGGTCGATCGAAAAGACGGTACTCGAAGGTCCGCTCGTCGTCGTCCCGAAACCGATCTGGATTCCCGGACATCCGTCGGCCGAACGGATCGCCTGGAAACTCTTTGAACTGTATCAACGTCCTTTAATCCGCAACGTCGCCGAACTTAGCTACGCCGCGTTTCTGTCTCTGTTCCAATAATTGAATCTTGGCGAGCGGGGGCGTCGGCCCGCGGCTTCGCAGCGGTTTCTCATCACCGGGCGGCTAACGCCGCCCCACTCGCCAAGATTCGATCTCGTCCCGATGGAGCGAAAGTCGACCGGACATTTTGCCATGACCACTCTTCGCAACAAACGTGTTCTCATCACCGGCGCCGCACACGGCTTGGGTCGTGAATTGGCCAAGGGTTTCGGCCTGTCTGGGTGCGAAGTCATTGTGACCGATCTCGATGCCACTCGTGTCAACGAGGCCGTCACGTCGCTAAGAAAGGCGGACATTTCGGCGTTCGGATATTTAATGGACGTGACCAGTTCCGCGAGCGTGCTGTCGGCGCAGGATCTGATTCACGCGGAACATGGTCCCGTGGACATCCTGATCAACAACGCGGGTATCGTCAGCGGAGGGACATTTGAGAACGTGCCGCTCGAACGTCACAAAGCGATCTACGACGTCAATTGTTTCGGCCCGGTCACGGTCACGCACGCGTTTTTGCCGGAGCTGATTGCCCGTTCGGAATCGCATATCGTCAACGTGGCCAGCGCAGCCGCGTTTTTGCCGTTGCCGTTCGCGGCTACCTATGCCTCCAGCAAATGGGCGCTGTTCGGATTCTCTGAATCGCTGCGTGAGGAGCTGCGTTTGACTGGGCAGGAGCATGTCCGAATCACTTCGGTTTGTCCGAGCTACATTTCGACCGGCATGTTCACCGGGGTGAAGCCGCCGCTGCTGATGCCGATGCTGACCGTCAACGATCTGACGGACGAAGTCGTTTCCGCAGTGCGCTTGAATCGTGAGATCGTCCGCACTCCGTGGCCGGTGCGACTCCTGCCACTGCTGCAAGGACTGTTCCCACGCTGTATGCAACGCTGGTTCGGTGATCGGCTGGGAGTGTTTCAAAGTATGCAAACGTGGCGGGACCTGAATTCGCCGACTCGACTGGCGAAAGAGGCCGCCCCAGCCAAGACCACCGATTCGCGATCGGTCAGCCTCAGCCGGTAGTGTTGCCGCAATTGTGGCGCGACGCTCTGCGTCGTGACGTGCGGCGCGGTGAGACAGCGAAAGAGAGTCATGCCGCGACCGTGGGAAAGTGGTGAATCGCAAGGAGCTTTGACTGCTTTCTCACGGTCGCGGCTCGAAAGATTCACAGGCTCGGAGCGTCACCACACTCAGTCCGCCAATTGGTCACGCTCCGCGTACGGCCGTACGCTTTGATACCACTGCTTCCATTTTTGGTGATCTTCGCGTCGCCACTTTTCGAAGGCGGTGTCTTTTTCGACCTGGCCGGCGTTTTCGGGCAGCGTGGCGATCAAGTCATCCGGCAATCCGAATCCACGCGGGCGGCGGCTGAGCACGCACAGCGCGTTGCGAGCTTCGACCGCGACATCGAAATCCGGGTCCAGCAATCCTTGAATCAGGATCGGGCTGATCCGGAGGTCGTTGCATCGCCCCAAGCCCCAATAGGCCGTGCGTCGCACATCCACACGTTTGTCGCGAGTCAGTCGAAGCAGCAAGTCTTTTTTCCCGATCAGCGTTTGGCGATCACCCACTTGTACGGCCTGTACGATGGAATCTTGCGTGGCTTCCACGTTCTTGGCTTGTGGACTTTCTAGATCCGCCAGCAACTTGTCGAGCGGCGTGTCGAGCTTCTTGGCAGTGATTTGTCCATCTTTAGTTTCGACCGCCGACAGTTCCGTCGGCAGACCGCGTCCCCCCTGCAACAATCCACCGCCAAAAGTCGGCACTCCCTTCTTAGCCGGTGGTGAATTCGGGGCGATCTTGTCGGTCGCTCGACATAGAAACAAAACAGCAAATGCGGTCGTTGCATGCGGCCCGCCGGGATCATTCAACCAAGCCCCGTCAGCTGACTGTGTCGCAATCAAATGCTGGCAACCCTCTTTGTACCAGTCGTGGCCACCGAGTTTCTCGGATCGGGACAAGGCGGACGCTCGTTCGAGTCCATACAAATAGTACTTCGACCAACCGATAGGCTTCTCAATGGTGTAGGTTGCCTTTCCGCCGAGCCATCCCAACCCGCGACCAATGTGACCATCCAAGTCGCGTTTGCTGCTTGTTGGTCTGTAGTTCTTATCGTCTTGCGACTTCACGGGTTTCGGTTCGGCGGGATCCGCGATCTCCATCGGAGCGGCCTTTTCCAGGACACCGAACGCTTTTTCGGGTTTCTTAGATTTGCCGGTCGACTCGTCTTCCGGTTCACGTTCGGCCGCCGGTTGCGGGGACTCCGACAGGTAGATTTTGGCGATGCACAGGCTCCCGACTCCGGCCACCGTCATACTGTGGCTCCCTCCTTTGGTCCCACCGAATGGGTGATACCCGAACGAGCCTTCTGGATTTTGCGTGCGAAAATGCCAGCCGGCCGCGCGATCCCAAACTCGAAGCGGAATGGGAACTCCCGCTCGCGCCGCCGCCCACAACCCCAACATGGCGTACTGCGAGATACTCGTGTCGCCACCGTTGCGTTGATTGGGATAATCCCACGATCCGTCGTCCCGCTGCTGCGCGATCAGATAATTCGCGATTGCTTCCAATTGCGGCCGATATTTTTCCTTGTCTGCCGAGGCCAGCGCCATTGCATCGACGCCCGCTTCGTAAATGTGTTCTCCCTTCCCGACATATTCCATGTTCACAGTCTTGGCGACAATTTTTGCGAGCAATCGAGCAACTTCTGGATCTGTCGGCGCGCGGCCGGAAGCCATCAACGCATACGGGAGCAAGCCGTTTTCTGCGTCTTTTGCTACTTTCGACAGATAGTCCGCTCCCTTTTGAATGGCCGCCTCGACTTCAGGCGACCGATCCGCAGCCATGACGACGCAAGAACTTGAAGCCACCACACCCGACGTGATGAGCAGTGCCAGCCATTTTTTCCCGATGAGGTTCAGATTCTGGTTGCGGCGAGGATTGGCGAACTGCAACATGACGGCCTCCGTGGCGAGGGGATCCGAGAATCGGAGACAAGAGAGAATCGACAATAACCGGCCCGATGCTAGACCTGCGCTAAAGGAGTGTCAACGAGTCTCCACTCTACGACTACCGAACGAAGTTTTTTGCGGTTGAAGTTGATTCGAGACTTTCCGCCGCCGACCTCGACCGGCGATGAGCCCCATTTGGCAATCGCGTCGTTTCGCAAATGTGATTTCATTGTGACTTGGAACTACGCTCACATTGCAAACGCCAACAAGTTCGGACACATTCGCCGCGTCAATTCCATGCTTGGTCTGTTTGTTTTCAGCCTTTCGAAACCATTGGGATCACTTGGAGTCGAACATGAATCCTACGTTGCTTGATCCCGTCATTAATGAAATCCATGAAATCCGCCACCGCCTCTCCGCCAGTTTCACGGCCTGCATCCAGTGGATCAACCTGAATCACCACGACATCGAGTGTACGACTCTGCTGGGAAGTGGCAGAACAATGGGGGCAGGACGATGAAGACAAGAATTCTGATTCGGTCATCCTCCTCGTATCATTCTGCGCCCATCGTTCTGCCAAGCCGCCAGCGGGGCCTTCCAGCCGATTGACAAACCACAACCGGAATGAGACGTTGATTCACCAAGCGAGCGGTGAACCCATTTCAGTCAGTCCGTGATTGCTCGCACGCGGTTGTCTTCACTATTTGGTGTGTGATGCGATGTCCTGAATGTGGTACCAAAGTTAGCTTCGTATCGGGCGGGATGGGCAATTCAGAGCCACCGGGATACTACTTCTATCTCGGAATCGTTTTCCTTGGGTCTGCGGTCCTCTTGTTCTTGTTTCGTGTTTCAGTTTGGTCGTGGGTACTGACAGCATTCTCGGCAATCATGATTGGTTGGTCATTCGTTGCTCGAACTGAGGGTTATGGTAATTGTTGCACCAAGTGCGGACATCAATGCACAAGGTGGCCATGGTCATTGTGAGACACACCTAACAAGGAACTTGTCATGAAGCTCGATCGCCGAACCTTTCTTCGCGGCGCGGGTGTCGCGATGGCGCTGCCTCTGCTGGATGTCATGACGCGACGAGCTGCCGCTGCCACGTCGGCGGTCAAGCGACGTATGGTCTGCATCAACACGCCGCTCGGAGTGCATCCGGAGTTCTTCTTTCCGGAGAAAGCGGGGCGGGACTATGAGCTGTCTCCTTACTTGGAAGTCCTCAAGGATTTTCGCGACGACTTCACGGTGATCTCCGGGCTGTCGCATCCGGACGTCGGACCCAGCCACGATTCCAACTACAGCTTTCTGACCGCCGCTCCGCATCCGGAGCAACGGGCCGGATT
>JANMIF010000124.1:0-34977 GCA_031375695.1 Planctomyces sp. | reverse complement strand
CCACACACTCTGTCCATTCCTTCGGCGCGCGATAGACTGCCATCCGTGGCTCTCCGTCGGACTCGGTTCAGGTCGTTAGACAACCCGAACTCTCCCCGGAGGGCCACGTTCTTGAACAGACCAGCTCGCAAACCGACCGTTGTCGGAAAGTGCAGAATGTGTGGGAGTGGGTCGAAGACGGTTGGGATCCAGCGAACTCCCATGAGTTCCCGGAAATGAACGCAATCAACCCTCGGGCACCTTTTATCTCCAATCCTCTTCACGTTCTTCGAGGCGGCGTTTTCTGGGGCACGGCTTCAGTGTGCCGTGTTTCAAATCGAGCCTCACACGTGTTTGAACACGCATTTTACGGTTTCCGAATCTCCTTACCTGTGGATGCAGTGCGTGAGGCATTCAAGCTAGCCGGCGGCTCGGCGATGCCGAACGATACGAAAGCCACCGTCTCTCATTTCCCGCCGCTGGCTCCGGGGTGGTTCGAGCGGGTGTCGAAGCTGCCGCCCGAGGAACAGGTCAAGGAGGTCTCGCTGGAACTGAAGCGGCGGAACCCCGAGTGGGATGAGAAGCTGGAGCATCAGATTCGGGACGGTTACGTGCTTGATGTGAGATTCGACAGTAAACACGTCGCCGACATCGCACCGTTGGCCGTGCTGACGGACCTTCGCGTCTTATTCTGTACGGCAAGCAAACCGTCAGATCGCCTCACGGAGTTGTCACCGCTGGCCGGACTGAAACAACTTCACGCAGTCTATTTCACCAACTGCACAAGTCTGTCGGACCTCTCCGCGCTGCGAGGCTTAACGATCACGGACTGCAGCCTGCAGAACACGTCCGTCACCGACCTTTCGCCACTCGCGGGCAAGCCGATTCTGTACCTGGACATTTCCCAAAACAGAACGCTCACCGATCTGTCGCCACTCAAAGGTGCGCCGCTGAGTTCGGCATTCTCCTGTCAACGTACTGGCATCCGCGACTTGAGCCCGCTGCGGGACTCCCAAGTGAAACAAGTTGAGTTGCACGACAGACAATTCGATCCCGACATCGTCTGTGGCTGGCCGCTGAAGTCGATCAATTTCAACGGCACGAGACTCTCTGTCCCGCGAGACAAGCTACTCCGGCTAAAGGAGATCAAGACCCTCGAAACGATCGACGACCAACCCGTGGCCGAGTTCTGGAAGGAGTTCGATCAATAGGGCGACACCCGGACTGGACCGCGCAGTGGCATCCCGACAGCCGCCGCTTCCTGGGTTTGGGAGTACGGCTACGGCACGGTCGGCTTCGATGTGGAGACGAACCGCCGGCAACGAAAACTCTTCCCGTGGCTGACCGGCGACCACTGGCTCTGCCTCGGCCCTGTGTTGTTTTTCTTTGGGGGCCACTACCGAGGCAGCCCCGGCGTCGAAGACCAATTCGTCTACGTCGCCCTGCTCCCCGACGGCTCCCAACGCACCTACACCCCCGCCGAATTCGTGAAGACCTTCAACTGGAAGAACGACCCAGAGAAAGCGGTGCTGCTGGGGAAGTAGGATGGCCGCAAGCGAGTGGCTGCCTTCGTCGCGGAGCGACCGCACGACGGTAGCCGTGGGTTTCAACCCACGGTTGGAAATCGCGCCAAACAATGTCGTCGCGGAGCGACGATTGAACCGTCGCTCGCTCGACAAATGGATGTGTGCATCGACCCCAATTCAATCGTCGCTCCGCGACGAACCCATTGCGCGGCATCTGCAACCGTGGGTTGAAACCCACGGCTACCATCGAATGTCGCTCCGCGACAAAATACCGACTCAACGGAACGCAGTTTTGTTGATCGGTTTGTTCCGTATTCTGGGACCAATCGCTTCGGAGACTTTTGGATGGCCAACACCTACACCGCTCTGCATTACCACGTTGTCTTCAGGACCAAGCGTCGCGAACGCTGGATCACGCCGGACATCGAAACTCGCATCTGGTCCTACCTCGGTGGAATCGCCCGCGACAATGACATGAAGGCGCTGTGTATCGGCGGGATTGAAGACCACGTTCATCTGCTGCTCGGAGCACCGCCTACGATGGCACCGGCCAAAGCCGCGCAGCTCATCAAAGGTGGTTCGTCCAAATGGATTCACGACACGTTTCCAAACCTGCGCGCCTTCGCTTGGCAAGACGGATACGGCGCGTTCACGGTCAGCAAATCGAACATCCACGCCGTGATCGACTACATCCAAAATCAACGCGAGCATCACAAGGTCAAAACGTTTCAAGAGGAGTTCGTGGAACTGCTCCGTCGACACGAGATCGACTACGAAGAGAAATATCTCTGGGATTAAACGTGCGCCGTTTTGGGCATAATCTCGCCGCCCATCACTACGTCGACATTCGCCAGGAGTACCTCATGACGATCGAGCAAAATGAACACGAAGCGTTGGGGCTTCCGGAAGAACAACGCGCGGAATTGCTGGACCGATTGTGGCACAGTCTGGAAGGCGATTCGCCAGTGGACTTGGACGAGGCTTGGATTGCGGAAGCGGAAGAACGACTGGCCGCGTTTGACCGTGGCGAGATCGTGGCTTTGGATGGTGACCAAACCCTGGATGCACTGGTTGCGAAATTGTCATGAGCCAATACCGCGTCCTTCCGCAAGCGGCGGATGATATTTCCGAGGCGGCCCATTTCCTGGAAAGCAGGCGGCCAACTTACGGGCTGCGATTATTGAATCGGATTCGCCAAGCCATCGAGAGCATCTTGCGGTTTCCGGAATCCGATCCCAAAGTCGGTCGCGAACTTCGCCGCCGCCGCGTTTGGCAGTTCCACTTTGACGTGTTGTACGCTCAACGAGACGGCAAGTAGTTGATTGTGGCACTGTCACATCACAGTCGGCGACCGAACTGGTGGCGATCGCGTTGGAAGCCAACCAAAGATGGGTGATTGACGGCTCACCAGAACTTCCACCACAGGCCTGGCGGGTCGGGTTTGACGTGGACACGAACCGCCGGCCACGAAAACTCTTCCCGTGGCTGACCGGCGACCACTGGCTCCGCCTCGGCCTTGTGTTGTTTTTTTCGGGGCCACTACCGCGAAGGCGGCCCCGGCGTCGAAGACCAAATCGTCGACGTCGCCATGCAGGACACGATTGTGAACCTTTTCAGTAACGATTCCCAACGGGTAAAGTATGCCAGCCAACGGTTTCACCAACGTAGTCGAAATACCAGCACTGTCTTGTCGAGCTTGCTTGAAAGTTATTCCGAGGACGCTTCCATGTCCTACGCAATCGAAGTTTTTACCGTGACGTCGCTAACGTACTGGTTGCACATTGTCCCAATGAAGTCGCAATCGCTTAAAGGAATCGAGTCCGCCTGTGTCCTATCTGTTTGATACCGCTGAATCGCAACAAGACATGCTTCGCACGGTCGGCGTGTCGTCGGTCAGCGACCTGTTTGATCAAATCCCTCTGGAGTTGCGGCTGGATCGACCGCTCGATCTGCCGTCGCCGCTCAGCGAGATCGAATTGGAAAAGCACTTGCGGCAACGAGCCGGCGAAAACGTCGGCGCGTCGGGGCGTATCAGCTTTCTTGGTGGAGGCATTTACGATCACTTCGTCCCCGCCGCCGTCGATGCGATTGTCGGACGCAGCGAGTTCTACACCGCTTACACGCCGTATCAGGCCGAGGCCAGCCAAGGAAGTTTGCAGGCGTTCTTTGAATATCAAACGTTGATCTGCCAGCTCACTGGCATGGATGTCTCGAACGCCAGCTTGTATGAGGGAGCGACCGCGATGGTCGAAGCCGCGCTGATGGCGATGCGAGTCACGCAACGTCGCGGCAAAGTGATCGTGCTTGGTTCTGTCCACCCGGAATATCGCGACACGTTGACTACGTACTTGCGGCACTTCGACACGGAGATCGTCACCGTCCCAACGCCGCACGGCGCCGTCGATCCGAATGACGTGATTCGGCTGATCGACGATCGAACCGCCGCCGTGATCGTGCAACATCCCAACTTCTTTGGCTGCCTGGAATCTCCGCAAGAAATTTTTACCGCCGCAAAACAGCGAGGGGCACTCAGTATTGAAGTCTTCGATCCGATCAGCCTCGGCCTCTTGAAACGTCCGGCAGAACTCGGAGCCGACATCGCCGTGGCCGAAGGACAATCGCTCGGTATCCCGTTGCAATACGGCGGGCCGTACCTTGGCATCCTCGCTTGTAAACAAGAATTTCTGCGACAAATGCCCGGCCGGTTGGTCGGCGAAACGGTTGATCGAGCTGGCCGACGTTGTTTTGTTTTGACGTTGTCCACTCGCGAGCAACACATCCGGCGAGAAAAGGCGACATCCAACATTTGCACGAATCAAGGTTTGTTGGCTTTGCGAGCGACTGTTTACTTGTCGTTGCTCGGCCCACGTGGTCTGCACGAAGTCGCGGAGTTGTGCTGCCAGAAAGCGCATTATGCGGCCGAACAATTGACAACAAACACGGGCCTCGAACTCGCGTACAAAGGGGCGTTCTTCAAAGAGTTTTTGTTGCGCGGTCGCAATGCTGGTGAGATCGCCGTACAAGCTCGAAAGGCCGGATTCGACATCGGGCCGGGGCTGGATCACTTTCCGACGATCAGCAAAGAGCTCGGCCAATCAGCGAAACAATGTCTGCTCTTGGCCGTCACCGAGCTGAGAACCAAGTCAGACATTGATCAATTGCGATCGGCAATTGTTGCCTCGACACACTAACCCGAAGCGCCAGCGAGGACCTGCGATTCACGGAACTCGGAGTGGTAGGTCTTTCGGAACACTCGCCGTCGCTGATGCTTCGGGTTAGTGTGCCCGGCCCCTGCGGCGAGTCCCGCCAGTGAAAGTTTCACCATGTATATGCGAATGGCCAAACGAGTGCTGCTCGAAACCGATAAGCGGCTGGTTGCCAAGTTCCTGTGGAACATGGGAGTCAAAGGGACGCTGTCCGTGTTGAAGTACAAGCGGCGTATGAAACGAGGAACCTTCTTTCCTCCGTTTCTGTATGTGTCGATCATCAACTCGTGCAATCTGCGATGTCAGGGCTGTTGGGTCGATGTCGCCGCGAAGCAAGAAAAGATCAGCCTCGAGGCTTGGAATCGGCTCGTCCGCGAGGCGAAAGAAATGGGGAACGCTTTCTTCGGCGTTGTCGGGGGCGAGCCGTTCATGCACCCGCAGTTGCTCGAAATGTTCGCGGCACATCCCGACTGCTACTTTCAGGTTTTCACGAACGGCCATTTCATCACCGATGAAGTTGCTCGTGAATTGCGGCGACTTGGCAATGTCACTCCGTTGATCAGCATCGAAGGAACCGAGATCGTCAGCGACGAACGCCGTGGCCGAGACGGTGTCCTAAGTAAGTCCATGCAAGGCATCGAAGCCTGCTTGCGGAACAATCTGCTGACCGGCGTTTGCACCAGCGTCTGCAAAACGAACATCGACGATCTCGTCACCGAAAAGTGGGTCGATCGGCTGATCGAGATGGGTGTGTTTTACACTTGGTTTCACGTCTATCGTCCGATGGGGCCGGACGCCTGTCCCGACTTGTGTCTCACGCCGGAGCAGCAAGTTCGCATCCGCAAGTTTGTCGTCGAAATGCGTGCGAAGAAGCCGATCGCGATCATCGACGCCTACTACGACGGCGAAGGTCAAGCGTTGTGCCCGGCTGCGACCGGCATCAGCCACCACATCAATCCGTGGGGTGGCATCGAGCCGTGTCCGATCATCCAATTCGCCAAAGAGTCGATTCACGACGAAGGCCGCACGCTCGGAGAAAAGATCACGCAGTCCGCATTCTTGCGCGACTTCCGCTCGCTAGCTCAGAAGACGACTCGGGGCTGCATTGTGCTCGAACGGCCCGACTTGCTGCACAATCTCGTCGTACTGCATGAAGCCAAAGACACGACTGCTCGGCAAACCGCGCTGGCGGAATTACAGGCGATGACCATTCGGATGTCGCAGTTCAATCCGGAGCATGCCATTCCCGAAAAGAGCTGGGTTTATCGGCTGTTGAAACGCTATCTGTTTGCCGACTTCGGCGTGTACGACGGCCACGATCACAGCCAATCAGCGGCACACGCCATGTTGGCTGCTCCGACAAGTGAACCAGTTTCGGTCTGAATGTCGAGCAGACTTTGTGCTCCCGTGGGCAGTCTGTACTTGAATGTTGTCAGGATTGATTCATGCCGTCGTCGCTCAAGCTGCTCGTCGAATCGCGGCATCCGTTGATCGCGATTGAAACGCGGGACGAAGAGCGAGCGGTTGAATTGGTTCGCGAAGTAGCCGCGGAATTGAAGCGGCCGTTGTACGAATGGTCGATGACGTCGGGAATGCGGCAGCTCGGCAAGCAAGGAGCGTGGCTGCCGGTAGCAATGCTGGCGGGAAAGCAGTCGCTGACGATTCTCACGCAAGCGTTGACGGGCATCTCGACGGGAACCGCCGACGGGACGGGGGCCACTCCGGTTAAGAAGGCGATTGACGCGCTGACGTGTGTTGTCGAGTTGCCACAGTCGGCGATTTATCTCTTCAAAGATTTGGGACCGCATTGCAAAGACGCTCAGGTGCAGCGGCTGTTGCGTGACGCGGCAGGTTTGGCGGATCGGCGGAAGAGCACCGTCGTTTTGCTCGATGCCGCGCCGCTACCGAGCGACATCAAGCGGCTCACTGTGCCGTTTGAAATCGGCTGGCCGACGGCGGATGAACTGCAAGAAACCGTCAAACAAACGTTCGCGCGAGTCAGCAAGGAAAGTCTGTACGAAGTCACCGCCTCGCTGACGAAACGCGACATGGATCAGTTCGTGCAAACGCTGCGCGGGCTGACGCGGTCGGAAGCGGAGCGGATTGTGGCGTCGACGATCTATCAGGATTTCTCGCTGACGGCGTCCGACCTGCCGAAGATTCTGGAAGCCAAACGGACGTTGCTCGGCTCGTCCGGTTGCCTAGAGTCGATTGCCGCCGACTTCTCACTGGAGGACATCGGCGGACTGAACAATCTCAAGGCGTGGTTGGCTCAACGGCGTGGCGGGTTCAGCAAGAAAGCTCGCGAGTTCGGGCTTCCGCCGCCGCGAGGCGTGTTGATGCTCGGCGTTCCTGGAGGGGGCAAAAGTCTGTGTGCGAAAGCAGTCGCCGCCGATTGGAAGATGCCGCTGCTGCGGCTGGACCCCGGCGTGCTGTATCAAAAGTTTATCGGTGAAAGCGAAAGCCAACTGCGGCAAGCGCTGGCTCAGGCCGAGGCGATGGCTCCCGTGATTTTGTGGATCGACGAAATCGAAAAGGCATTTGCGTCGGCGACGGCTTCATCGGCGGACGGCGGCTTGTCGAAACGAATGTTCGGCACGCTGCTGTCGTGGATGCAGGATCATCGACATCCGATCTTCATTGTCGCGACGGCCAACGATGTCTCGTCGCTGCCGCCGGAACTGATGCGGAAAGGCCGCTTCGACGAAGTCTTCTTCGTGGATTTGCCAACTCTTGAGTCGCGGATCAGCATTCTTTCGATTCAGTTCACTCGGCGTGGCCGTGATCCATCGCAATTCGATCTGGCTCAACTGGCCGCCGCCGCCGAAGGCTTCACTGGCGGCGAACTCGAACAAGCGCTCATCGGCGGTCTGTACGCGGCGTTCCAAGACGGAGTCGAACTCACCGATCAACACGTCCTCGACGAAATGTCGAAGACTCGTCCGTTGTCAGTCCTGATGGGCGAGAAGATCGCCGAGCTTCGCGAATGGGCCGATGGCCGCTGCGTGTCGGCTGATTGATCGCTCACCGCTCCGGCATCTCAAGTCGCTGCAGTGGCGTGTCCGGAGGAGGCAGCCGTAGCGGGCCTTGGCCCGGTTCAGTCAGCCACAAGTGCGGGCGGCCGGGCAGAGTCGGATCGAGAATGATCAGCGGTCGGCCCGCAAGAACTTGCTCAATCGTGGACCAATACAAATGCTGGCCGGTCAGCGACGGTTGCTTCGAGTACTCGCCGAGCACGCTGTTAAATCGCGCGGCCGAACCGGAGGCCGCTTCCACCGTGCGCGTCTTTTCGCGTCGAGCGGTCAGCAGCCGCGCGGCCGCTTCGCCCGACAACACGCGATCCGACTCCGAATCAAACCCGGTGATGAGTTGTTTCCACAATGCGTCATCCAGCCGCCAGCCAGTGACCCCGCCAGTCGTTGATGAATCGGGCAATCGCTTCGCGCCGTTGACGCTGTCGGTCAACACGCGGATCGCCCGCTCGCCCGCGGCACTCAACACTTTGCGAGCGTAATAGCCCTCGGCTTCATTCACGAACTGCTCATGCTCTTCGATGGCATCAGCCACTTGCCGATACGCGGGGACCACCTGCTTCGGCGGATGAATATCAAGCAGGCTCAGGTTCAGCACCTCGACGCCAATCTGATACGAAGCAGTCAATTCACGCAGCCGCTTCAAGCAGCGAGATTCGATCTCGCTACGGCGACTCGTTAGTACCGCGTCGAGCGATTCGGCGGCCATGACTTCGCGGATCATACTTTCCGCCGCCGCGCGCACGGTGTCATCTGGTCGAGCGACTGCGAACGCAAACTGCCGCAAATCGTTGATTCGAAACTGTACTTCACCGGTCACTTCGATCGGCACTTCCTCACCCGTCAGTGTGAACGATTCGGGCGGCA
Organism: Planctomyces sp.; assembly: GCA_031375695.1. Classification (GTDB taxonomy): domain Bacteria; phylum Planctomycetota; class Planctomycetia; order Planctomycetales; family Planctomycetaceae; genus SXKJ01. Next base: position 26,367 of record JANMIF010000124.1, on the reverse strand, counting down.
CCGGTTCGTAATCGCCGTCCCCATGTTCGCTCATCCATTCGACCGGCGGCCGATAAATTCCACCATTCGACAGCGGTGACGGTGCCGCACGGAATCCCAACTGCACAGCCCGCACGGCGTCCACTCGTTCACGCCGAACCGTTTCCAAGCCGACCGGCCACCGCCAGTGCCAGCCCGCTTTCAAAATGGTCTCGAACCGACCCAACCGCGTGACCGCCGCTTGCTCGTCTTCCGACAGCATCACGATCCCCGAACAACACCACGCTGCAAAACAGACCGCCGCGACCGATCGCACGATCGTGGGCCAGTGCTCAAAAAATCCAAACACCAGCCGCGTCGGAGACAACGATTCGACCAGCCACTCCACCCATTTGGCCGCTTGTTCGGCGATGCGACCCAACCACGTTTCGTCCCACCGTTCAAACCACAACAGCCGCATTGCATTCAGCATCACGGCCAGCGACGAGAATTCATGGAACACCGCTGCCATCGCTGGATTGATCCATCCCAAACTACCGAGCAACATCCCAACGCCGTTCATTCCGAACGCGAACACAAAGATACTTTGCTGAATGACCACGACCAGTTGCCGTGACAACCGCAACAATCCAGGCAACGGCCGCAGCGGATCACCCATCAACACAAGATCGCCCGCTTCCGCCGCCAGATCGCTGCCGACTCCGCCGAGTGCGAGACCGACTGTTGCCGTCGCCAGCGCGGGAGCGTCATTCACGCCGTCACCGACCATTGCGACTCGATCTCCGGCAGCGATTAGCTCGCCAATCCGCCGCGCCTTGTCGGCCGGAAGCAACTCCGCTTCGATGTCATCAATCCCAAGCTGTTCGCCAATCCGCCGAGCCGGCTCGGCCCGATCACCAGTCAACATTACAAATCGACTCACACCCGCTTTCTTGAGCTCATCGAGAACCGCTTGTGTCTCCGGACGAACCGCATCTCGAAGCCCGATCGCGCCGAGAAGCTGTTGCTCGATCGCGACCAACAACACCGATTGTCCGCTGGCCTCAAGTTCGCTCAGGCTTTGCTCGAAGTCGTTCGAGATGTTGATTCCGTTTGACGTAATCAATCGACGATTGCCGACGATTACCGTGCGGTGGCCGCCGCGTCCCGCGTCGGCTCGGATGCGAGACGCATTCACCACGGCCCAAACGCCCAATTGCTCGTTGCGCACTTCGGCCACAACACCCGCTCCCGGATGAGCGGTCAGTTCGTCCGCTCCCGTGAACACGCACTGCCGAGCTTCCGCCTCGCGTACCAACACGCGAGCAATCGGATGTTCGCTCCGCCGCTCGGCAATCGCGGCCAGTCTCAGCAAATCCGTTTCACCGGGTTCGCCGCCGACGGGGACCTCTCGCTTGGCAACAGAATTTGCCGAGCGTTCGTTCAACGCGAGAACTTCATTCAACGCTTGTCGCACGCTAGGTAATTCGTCTCGTGGAGCGAGACGGCTACGTCGCAGTACGATCTCACCGACCGCCAATTCTCCGCGAGTCAGCGTTCCAGTCTTGTCGAACACGAACGCGTTCACCGACGCCAGCCGCTCCAGCGCGGCCGAGCCTTTCACCACGACGCCCGTCCGCGCCAACCAAGCCATCGCCGCCATCACCGCACTTGGCGTTGCGAGGATCAACGGGCAAGGGCACGCGACGACGAGAACACTCAGCGCGGGCAAATAACCGCTCGACCACAATCCCGTTTTGATTCGCCAGCCAATTAATGTTAGTGCGGCAACGCCAAGCACGAATGGCAAGAACCAGCGAGCCAGCCGATCGGCCGTGCGCTCGGCATTTGATTTTCTCGCCGTCGCCTGACCGACCAACTCGACGATCTGCGCGAGCGTCGTTTGCTGCCCGACCTTTGTGGCCGTAATCCGCAACGCGCCAAATTGATTCAACGTCCCGGCGAAAACTCCGTCGCCGAGCGACTTATCGACCGGCACGCTTTCGCCGGTTAGAGCACTTTGATCAACTGCCGATTGCCCCGCCGCGATGACGCCATCCACCGGCAGCCGCTCGCCCGGACGGACCACGACCGTGTCGCCGACAATCACTTGTTCAACCGGCACGTCTTGTTCGTCGTCGCCAACCAGCACTCGCGCCATGCGCGGGCACAATTGGAAGATGCGGCGAATCGCTCGTTGAGCCGCATCGACCGTGTACCCTTCGATGCTCTCGCCGCATAGCGCAATGAACACCACCAACGCGGCTGTCGTATGCTCGCCCAGCACGATCGCTGCCAAACAGGCAATCGTCAGCGCCAGGTCCGCTCCGATCTTACCCGACAGTAACCCGTCGAGCGTTTGATACAGAATTCTTGCTCCGCCCAACACCGCCGCCAACAACGCCAAGCGAAAGCCGAACAACATCCGCGTCGATTGCAGCTTGGCCCACAAGCCGTTTAGTCCAGAACCGGGCATTTGCAATGTTGCGCCAGTCGCAACCAAACTCAATGCCACATCAAGCAACAACAGCAGTCCGACCACCGCCGTCAGTAGGTAAATCGGCGCGGATCGGTAATGAAACCCGCGACCGAAATCATCGCCCGCTCCAGCTCCGTCAGCCGGCGGCAAGAAATCTCGCGATGATTCGGGGGCATAATGCATGGAGACAGAATAAGCCCCCGCTTGACGTCACCCAACCCGCCGCGACACTGCCAACCGATGAGCCGCAACCTCGCATGGTTGTAGCCGTCACGACCGCTGCAATCGGATCACCAGAAAGGCATTCCTCAATGATCGTGCTCACCGCCGCCGGCTGGATGATGGCGGTCTCGTTCGTGACGCTGGCCATCAGCCTGTTGCTTCTGCCCTGGCTGTTGGCTCGATTGCCTGCCGATTACTTCGTGACAGTCACGGTCAAATCGCTGATTCGTACGCAGCATCCGGTGATTTATTGGACCACTCGCAGTCTGAAAAATGTCATCGGCGGCGTATTGGTTGCCGCCGGATTGATTATGCTGGTCACTCCCGGCCAAGGGGTTTTGACTTTGCTGGTCGGTCTCTTGCTAATGGAATTTCCAGGCAAGCGGCAATTGGAACTGCGGCTGATCCGCCGGCCGCGCGTACTGGCGACAATCAACGCCATGCGTCACAAATTCCGTCAGCCGCCGCTGCAAATACCGAAGTAACGGCAGATCAGTCGGAACGCACTAGCGTCCGGTTCTCAAAGCACGCGTTAACCGGACGCTAGCGCGTTCCGGCTGATCTGCGGTTGGTGACACCCGCAAAGAAAGTTCCGATCACGATGCGACTGGTGACGTACAACATCCACAAGGGAATCGGCGGCCGTGACCGACGCTATCGCTTGGACCGCATCCTCGATGTGCTGCTATCGCTGGAAGCCGACATCGTCTGCCTGCAAGAAGTGACGCACGACTTGCCACGCACCAGTCGACACGATCAATCCCGGCTGATCTCGACCGAGTTCCCCGACTTTGAAGTCGCGTTTCAGCAAAACGTGCATTGGAAAATCGGCGGCTACGGAAACTTGCTGCTGTCACGCTGGCCGATTCACGAGCAACATCGTATTTCGCTCCGTTTTGGCAGCAAGAAACCACGCGGAGTTCAATTGGCCGTGCTCAGCACGCCGCACGGTTTACTGCGTATCACCAATTGGCATCTCGGCCTAAGTGAGCGCGAGCGACAATGGCAGGTCGCCAAGTTACTCAATCGCTCGACATTTCGAACGACGTCCGCGCTCCCCACATTGATCGTGGGGGACTTCAACGACTGGCGAAACACGCTTGGCCACGGGCAACTTCACAGTCAGGAGTTTGTTCAAATCACCGCACCACCCGCCCGATACCGCACGTTTCCGGCGACGCTCCCGGTGATGTCGCTCGACAAGGTGTTTCACAACGAGGCGATCATCGTAGAGTCGGTCAAGATTCCAAAGACGCGACTGACTCGACAGGCGTCTGATCATTTGCCAGTCGTCGTGAACTTTCACATCGCGAAGCGTTAGCGACGGGGAACGCTCCACGGGACTCTCATTCCAAATCTTGTGGAGCGTTCGTCCTCGTTGAAACTTCGGATTAGTGCACGTATTGGCGATCAATTCCCGATCCCAACCAAACCCCGATTGATGGCATACCGAATCAAACCGGCGACGTCGTGAATGTCCAAAATGTGCATCAGTTGCGAACGAAACGTCTCCACGGTTTTGGTACCAATCTGCAACGTGACTGCGATTTCTTTCGTGCTTTTGCCTTCGGCAATGAGTTGTAGCACTTCGCGCTGTCGCGGAGTCAGTCGCTCGTAGGAACTGGTGACGACTCTATTATCGCCGGCCTGTCGCTCCAGGTAGCCAGAGATGACGTGTCGTGACACGGTAGAACTAAGATAGGTGTTTCCGCGAGCGACGGCCTTCAGTGCCGCTTCAAACTCGGCCGGTGAATCGCTTTTAACCAAGTACCCCGCCGCTCCCGACCGCATGGCCTGCAACACATACTCTTCCGCCGAGTTCATCGACAGCATAATGACTCGCGTTTCGACTCGAATCTGCGGCACGCGTAACAGGACTTCCAAGCCATTCAGACCCGGCAACATGATGTCGAGCAGTAGGATGTCCGGCAACAACTTTTCGACCTGTTCCAGCGTTTCGTGGCCGTTACTGGCTTCACCAACGACCTCGAACCCTTCGTAACCTCGAATCAGCGCGCGCAACCCGGCCCGCATCAAATCGTGATCGTCCGCAAGTAGAATTCGGGTCGTCATAGGTCGCGTCCAAGTTTCGCAGGCCATTTCAAGCAGCCCGCTCGTGACCGTCAAGCATTGGACAATTTGACACGTTCAAAAAAAGTCGAATCTTGTCGAGCGAGGTGGTATCAGCGTTCTGTTTCGCAGCGGTTTCACACATAACTGGGGGGCAGATGTCACCTCACCCGTAATTTTTCGGACGCATCAAATTTGGGATTTGGTCATTCCGTGGACATTGGGATTTCGACAGGTGGACCTAGAATTCGCTCCCATGAGCACCAACCAATCGAAAACGCTGCGGGCCGGCATGATCGGCATGGGGATGATTTTTGACGAGACGTACCGTCCGTTCTTTGAGCGGGCGCACGCTGCCGGAGTTTACGACCGGAAGTTTGGTGACTTGGATGTGCCGTTGACGGCAGTCGCATCGCGAACTGGAAGCCGAGCGGACAAGTATCGCGCCGAAGCCGGCAGCGCAATCGGGCCGTTCGTCAGCCACTCCGGCAACGACTCCGTTGCCAAGCTGCTCGCGGGCGGAGTCGATTTCGCCTGCGTCGCGACCCCCGACAATCGGCACTTTGAAGGAGCGAAACAAATCCTCGAAGCGGGCGTCCATTTGCTCGTCGAAAAGCCGTCGGTGCTGACGCTGCAAGAACTCGACGAACTGGTCGAGATCGCGCGTCGCAAGCAAGTGCTCGCCAAAGTCGTGTATCACAAGCTGCTTGACCCGGATCATAAACGGATGCGAACGCTCGTCGCCGACGGCGTGCTGCGGCACATCAACAACGGCTACTGCTCGTTGCTGGAGCCGAAGTCAATTTCCGGCGGCCAGTTCGCCGAATGGATCGTCGGTCGCAATCCTGGCACGTATGTCGCCGTGCATTACATCAAGCTGATTGATTTCAGTTTCGGCGGCCGATTGAAAACGATCACTGCCACCGGGCAACGTGGCATCGTCGGTCCGAAAGACGGATCAACTTGGGACAGCACGCAGATGCGAATGATCTACGAATACGCCGACGGCCGCGAAGCCGCGTTCGACATTCACACCTCGTGGGTTACGCCCGATAACTTTCCTGGCTACGTCGAACAAGAAGTGCAATTCCGTTTCGACAACGGCGTCTGGAACGGTCACTCTCGCAAACGGGGCATCGAGCTAACCGTGGAAGGCAAAACACCGAACGAACTCAAAACGACGATCAACACGCACTACAACGGCAAATGCCTGGAACCGTGGGGTGAACGAACTCAGCGCGGCTACGGCATCGAAGTGATCGAACGCTTCGTGCGTGAACTGGCCTACGTCGAACACGGTGGCGACCCGGCTGGCCGAGCCGCACGGCTCAGCGAAATCCAAAAGATGTCGTACAACGATCTCGCCTCCGACCGGCAAACCGTTGCCGCCGTGCAAGCTCTCGAAGCCATTCTCGACCATGCTGCGAACGGCGAACCCGATTGCCTCGTAAGAGTCAACGACAAACTGGGCGGCCTCGTTCTCTATCGCCCCGGCCATACCGAGCCAAAAGTCCTTTACTCGCCTGCTGTCTCATCATTCTGACCGACTTCATCCTGACTTAAAATTCTGTCACCGGCCAAATCGGTCGACGTCGGCGATACGGCAGCGAAGCAAAATCGTGTGAGTGAATCGCCGCCGCATTGATGTTGAAGATCGAACCGCCGAGTTGCTCGAAACCCGAACGAAAATGGACTGCGGATTTCAGCGAGATGTATTTCATCCGCGAGCAATCAATTCCGAGCGACCTCGCAAACGCTTGATCCAACGGCTGCATCCGCACGCTGACCACCACGATATTGACGCCGCGATGCCGCAGCCAAACTGATGCGCCGAGGTCGCCGTTCGTCCCCGCATACATTGGCCCGTCGTAACGAAATCGGCCGTCCGATAGCGCAACAACTTCAACATCCAACGGCACAGGTGGACCTTGAATGGGGTCTGACTTGCCGCCCAGTTCGACATGCAGTTTCGTGCCAACTCCTGCCGCATGAGCCTGACGCGCGACCTCGGGATCGACGAGGTAAAGAATCAGTGCGTCTGACAAATCTTGCTCGATGAATGTCCGTAGGACTTCGGTCGAATCACCGGGAGCACCGCCGCCCGTATTGTCGGCCATATCGGCCAGCATGATCGGGAAGCGACCGGCCGCCTGACCTTCGGCGATTGCTTCGCGAACCGTCGGCGGTGTTTTGAACCAGCGTTCGCGGCGTGACCAAATCCAGTCGCCGATCTCGTCTGCCGTTCGTTGTGCGAGTGCCCGATCGTCGTCAGCCACGACGATCACGGACGCTCCCATTTCTGGAATATCCGCCCACGGAAATCCGGTCGACAACGTGACCGATAAAATCCCCGGCCGCTGCTCGGCCTCATGAGCCAACCGAAACGCTTCGTCAATTGGGGGATGAGCCGTCACCTGACATGCCGCGCTCCAAAACATCGGCAATTGCCGAATCTCACTGACCGGCCGCACCTCGCCGCGAACGGCACGCACAATCAAATCGGCCGCTTCACGACCGCGCTCGGCCATGTCGATGTGCGGATACGTGTCGTAACCGATGATCGCATCCGCAACGGCCACTCGTCGCATCGCGTGATTCGCGTGCAGGTCGGTCGTCACCACGATCGGAACGTTCGGCCCGACGACCTCACGCACCGACGCCATGAAATCCCCGTCGCCATCGTCGATCCCATCAACCACCATCGCCCCGTGCAGATCGAGTAGTACGCCATCCACGCCGTTCGACAACTCACGCCGCACGCCGTCCAAGAACTCCCCTTTGAGTTGGTCATAACTCGCTCGTTCGATCACCCCGCTCGGAAAGGCAAAGCACCACAACAGCGGGATCAGTTCAAACCCGTGCTTGTCCGCGCCGTCGATGAACCCGCCGCAACAAAAGTTCGCGCCTCGAAACTTTTCGAATAGCTCGCGCCCGCGAGCGAACCCGATCCCGGTTTCAAAGTCGCGCACGACCGTTCGTCCGCTGGCAAAGGTGCTGGTCTCGTGAAGTACACCACCGGTGAGAATTCGCATTTGATTTTCCTTTGCCGAATCGAATCGAAAAACAAGCGGACCGCTGACCGTTTATCCTCGCTACTCTTCAATCATCTCACCACTCTTGATGCCAATAAATGTTTGGGAGTCGTCATGAAAACAAATTCGTTGTTGCACAGTTTCCGCTGCGCCTTCGCGGGTTTTTTGGACGTGATCCGTTCCGAACGGAACGCGAAGATTCACGTCGTGGCTGCGATCGGCGCGATTACAGGCGGAGTCTGCCTCAATCTCTCACGCTCGGAATTGGCAATTCTGACATTGACCATCGGAGCCGTTTTTGCCGCCGAATCCACCAACACGGCGATCGAACATCCTGTGAATCTAGTCTCCCCCGATCACCACGAACTCGCTCGCCGCGCGAAAGATGCCGCAGCCGCCAGCGTGTTGGTGATGGCCATCGCCGCAGTCGTCGTTGGACCGCTGCTGCTTCGTGTCATATGACGGTGCGGCGGACTACCGCCAATCTTCAAAACCGTGGTCGGATGGAAATGGCAATTCGGTTTGGCTCGCCGAATTCGTAAAACTGGCAATTTGTCTGTGCGGGGCAGGGGGCAATTGTTAGTCTGTGCCATCAGTTTCCGCCGATGAATGATCTAATTCAAACGGCCGACCTTCCGTCAGAGGAGTTTTCCGATGTGGAACCTTTCTTTTCCATCAGTTGGCCATCGCTTTTGTGACGGGCTGACTCGCCGTCAAACGTTGCGATTGGGGTCCACCGGATTGTTTACGGGACTTACGTTGCCTCGGTTGTTGCAAGCCGAAGGGGTCAATAAGTCTGAACGTGCTCGGGACGCGAAAGCCAAATCGTGCCTCTTCATTTTTTTGGAAGGTGGGCCGCCGCAGCAGGACATGTGGGATCCAAAACCGGACGCACCGGCCGAGATTCGCGGGCCGTTTCAGCCGATCTCAACCGCGCTACCGGGAGTCATCTTCACCGAACATTGCCAGAATTGTGCGAAGATCGCCAACAAGTTCACGGTCGTGCGCAGTCACAGTCACGCCGACAACGGTCATGCCACTGGCTATCACTACGTGATGACCGGGCGGCGAGCGGCGTTCGCCGACGGCGAGTATCCGATCCCGACCAACGAGTTGTTTCCGTCGCTCGGTTCGATCGTGGCTCGTGAGTTGGGACCGAATGGGACGAAGCACACGGTGCCGCCGTACATCAACATGCCGCATCCGATGTCGGCTGGCGGGCCGGGTTTCTTCGGGGCCGAGTACGCGCCGTTCGTCATCGAAGCCGATCCAAGTCAGCCCGATTTTGAAGTCCGCGATCTCGCCCGGATCGACGGCGTGTCGAGTCAGCGAACGGAACTTCGCCAACGATTGCTGGCCGGTTTGGAACAACGTCAACCGCGCACCGGTCGAGCCGCCGCCATGAGCACTTATTACGAAAAGGCGCGCGACTTGATCACGTCACCCGAAGCCCGCAAGGCATTTCACATTCAATCCGAGCCCGCCGCGGTGCGTGAGGCGTACGGCATGACGCAGATCGGGCAGAGCGCGTTGCTCGGTCGACGTTTGATCGAGGCAGGTTGCCGATTCGTCGGCATCGACGGGCCGGGCTGGGATGTCCATTTCAATTGCTTCCCCAGCTTGCAAGGTGACTTGATTCCGCCAGCGGACAAAGCGTTCGCAGCGCTGATTACCGATCTAGAACAACGCGGACTGCTCGACAGCACGCTGGTCGTGATGATGGGCGAAATGGGCCGCACACCGCGCGTCAATGCTCAAGCCGGTCGCGATCACTGGTCGATGGCTCAGTGCATTTTGTTTGCGGGAGGGGGGACGATCCCCGGTCAGATTATCGGCTCTACTGACAAACAAGCGGCCTATCCAATCAGCGACCCCATCAGTGTTGCTGACTTGTTGCGCACGATTCACACGTATCTCGGCATCGACTCAGACAAAGAATACGCCGACCCGCTCGGCCGGCCCGTGCCGTTGGTCAACGGCGGCAAAGTCATTCCAGGTTTGATCGCCTGACGCCTGTGCCAACACGACTCGTTCCATCGCCGCAAGCCGCGTGCGCCCCAACTCAGACCGCGCCCATTCTTCGTCTTGCCTCGAAGCGGTGGTTGGAAATAACGTCCATTCGCTGTGGTCTCCGACAGGATGGATCTTGCGGGTACTGTGCGTCCTTTCGCCTGCAGCAAGGAGGCTGCCACAACATGAAGAATTTCTACCGAGCGCTACGAGAGGCGTGGCGTTACTGGTTGCCCTTGGTCGCCGGGATTATGTGCTCGATCGCCATGGCGGCTTTGTGGGGCGGGAATATCGTCGTGCTGTTTCCTGCTATCGAAACGATGGTCCAGGGTGACAATCTGCAAACTTGGAACGAAAAGCGGATCGCCGCCACTCGGGAAAATGTCCGCAACTTGGAAGCCGAGCACGACGCGATTGTCCTGCCGCCAAACACGGACGACTCGCACAACAACTTGCGAACCAAAAAGGATCTGCTCAATGCCAAACTGCAAGCGGAGCGAATCGGTCTGGTTTCACGCGAAAGCCTTCAGCCCTGGCTGCAGAAGTGGCTCCCCGCAACTCCCTTTCACACGGTGCTGTTGGTGCTGGCCCTGTTGGTAGCGGGCACGATTCTCAAACAGATCTTTGGCATGGCCAATGCAGTTCTGGTGAGTTACGTCTCTCAGAACATTGCCCGCGAAATTCGGATGCGAGTTTTCGACAAAGCGCTCACGTTGGACCGGCAGGGATTTAATGCCCTGGGAGCCAGCGGCTTTACCGCCAGCATCACACAGACCACCAACGTTTTGGCCCAGGGCATTACGGCGTTCTATGGCGGGTTTCTCACCGAGCCGCTGCGAATCTTCAGTTGCGTGTTATTGGCGTTGCTGGTTTCGTGGCGCGTGGCACTGGCGTCGATGATTTTCGCGCCGGTCATGGTCGTGTCAATGATCTGGCTGAACCGCAAGATTCGCGGACTGGCAAAGCAAGCGTTGGATCGTTCCCTGGGCTTTCACCATGTCATGCTGGAAGTCTTCAACGCCCGAGGAACCGTGCAGTCTTATACGATGGAAGAGTTCGAGCGAGAGCGCTTCCATAAGGCCACGAAACAGATGCGACGCATGGGCATTCTTGGCGGCTTCTACAATTCCCTGGCGAATCCCATCACGGAATGCTTTGGCATTGCCGCATTATGTACGGGTTTGGGCACGGCGGCCTACCTGGTCATTACGCACGAAACACACATCTTCGGCATTCGCATGACCAGCCAGCCCATGACCGTCACCGAACTGACCGTGGTTTTCGGCCTGCTCGTCGGCGCGACGGAGCCGTTGCGCAAGCTGTCCGGTGCGATCGCTGGCATTAACTCGGGGTCTGCGGCAGCCGATTTGCTGTATCCACTGCTCGATAAGCAAACGCAAATCGTCGATCCTCCCAATCCCCAACAGCTCTCCGCGCCGCATCACGCCATACAGTTTCAGAATGTCACCTTCAGTTACGACGGAAAACATGACGTACTGACGAACGTCAATCTCACGATTCCGTTTGGCGAACGTCTAGCGGTTGTGGGTCCGAACGGCGGCGGCAAGAGCACGCTGATGAACCTGTTGTGCCGGTTCTTCGACCCACAACAAGGCCAGCTTTTGATCGATGGATTTTCGCTGAAGGACCTCGCGCTGCACGACATCCGCAGCCGCATTGCCATCGTCTCTCAACAGTCCGAGTTCTTCAACGAAACGATTCAGCACAACATCCGCTATGGTCGCTGGGAGGCCACGGACGAGGAAGTCATCGAGGCGGCGAAGAAGGCCAAAGCACACGATTTCATCAGCGGGTTCGCGCAAGGGTATCAGACGCGGGTTGGCCCCAACGGCCAGCGTTTGAGCGGCGGACAACGGCAACGGATTGCTCTGGCTCGCGCGCTGCTGCGTAACTCGGAGATACTGATCCTCGACGAAGCCACCAACCAAATTGATGTCGAGAGCGAAAAGCTCATCCACGAAGCTCTGTTGTGTCATGCGTGCGACCGCACCTTAATTATGATCACCCACCGCCAAAGCACGCTCACGCTGGCCACGCGGGTAGTGCAGGTCGACCGAGGAGGCTTGACGGTGATCAGCGAATCCCAGTCGAAAGCCGCGTAAGGCGATCGGCAGAATATTATGCACGGTCAACCGTAAGCAAACCGTGGAACTGGCGCTGCAAAAATCGGAGGCTCAGGCTAGACTGTTTTTGTCCACGAAACGCGGGAGACGGGTAGGCCGAGCCGTCGATCGTCATTGTTCGCCGCGACCCTCTCGCAGATCCATGCGAGCCGCACGTTCTCGCGACCGGAACACGAATACTCAATGTCTGTGTGGTTTTCGCAATGGACGATACTCTTCGATGGAATCGCCCGCTCGTTCACATAAAATCGGGCTGCGTGTTGCTGGGCAACCGACTGAACCCCAGCCCACTCGATCGTCATCTTCCAGTTGCCAGCCAGTGAGGGTAGCCAGATCATGGCCGCAGGTTCCGACCAACGAAACCTGATCCCGTTCCACTGCTCGACATCGTGTAAACCACAAGAGGGTAGTGTTTCAAAGCGACCTGGAAGCAATTCGGAACAATGGACCTGAGGGGAAAGTTGTTCCGCCGCCCGCACGTCATGTTCGCGATATTCACTCGCAAGGAACTGCCACCATCCTAGGCGGCCGCAAGCCGAAATCAGGCGAAGAAACGCCGTACGGGCATGTACTTTGTCACCTCGACTTAAGTGCCATGAAACACACATCGACAGACGCTGGACATTGAGTCGCAACAGCACCTGTTTTGCCGTCCGAGAAATGCACTGCCGTCCAAGCCATGTCCAGGCCAATTGCCACGGCCAATGTGCGATCCTCAACAGGAGCCTGTGATGTCTCTCACCGACCCCAATGAACTGAAGCAGGTCACTGGCAAACAAGCGTGTGAAACGCGCGGCTACTTTTGGGTTCCCGATGTGCCGGTTTGTCCATTCGGGGACTTCCTCGAATAAATCGCCGCATGGATCCGTACCAGCGGACCGCTCAAATCGCATCTGGCCTGCCGCGAAATCGGCCGTGAACGTTTTCAACTCGTCCAGGTCACCGCTGTAGTAATGATGAATCGCCGCTCGTGAATCAAATCCAATTTTCAGACACTGGCGGTGTAAACGGGCGGCTAAGACCCATTCGGCGAAATGGCCGTACTCTGGCTCAAAGCCGCCGCTGGCCATGTAAGCCTCGCGGCGAATGATGAAGCACTGATCGAGAACTTTCAGCCACGGGTGATGCTGCATGTTGCGTGAGATGTGTTCATCGTACATCTCGGCTTCGATCTCCGACAACAAGTTGTGAGTCAGCGGAATCGAACGGCCACTGAAGCCCGCCCAATCGGCATGTTCGGCGAGTACTGCGGCACTTTGCTCAAGAAAGTCGGGTTCGGGCAGACAATGCGACTCCGTAAAGACAAGCACTTCGCCAGCGGCTTGGCGCGCGGCCTGTGCCATCAGCGGCATATCATGATGCCAAGGGAGCCGAATGATGGAATCGTGTGCGGCGAGCAGGCCTTCGAGCACGCGAAGTTCCGTGGAATCGTGCGTCTCGGGAACGGCGAGTAAAATCTCAAACCGTTCGCGCGGGTAAGACTGATCCTTCACCCACGCCTTGATGCACCGCTCCGCCAGTCCACGGTGAAATTCCAGCGGAATGATAATGGAGAACTCCACCACGAAACACCATTGCCGTTTGGTTTAGTCGATGCCCCGTCGGTGCCCTGGGTTCGTCAGGAACCAGTCATAGGTTGCGGAGATGCCGTCGCGGAGTTCGATCGAGTGTTTCCAACCGAGTGTGTGAAGCCGTCCCACGTCGAGCAGTTTTCTCGGCGTCCCGTCGGGCTTCGAGCGATCGAATTCCAGTTCACAGGTCGGATAGACAATGTCGCGGATCGTGGTGGCGAGTTCGTGAATGGAGACGTCGATTCCCGTACCGACGTTGATCGTGGAACCTTCGCTGTAATGTTCCAACAGGAATAAGCACGCTGCGGCCAAGTCATCCACATGCAGAAACTCGCGGCGCGGCGTGCCACTTCCCCAAATCGTGACGGTGGGGAGTCCTTGGATTTTGGCGTCATGAAATCGGCGGACCAAGGCGGGAAGCACATGCGACGACTCTCGTGAAAAGTTGTCATTCGGGCCGTACAAATTCGTCGGCATTGCGGAAATAAAATCGCAGCCATATTGCTTGCGATACGCTTCGCACGCTTTCACTCCGGCGATCTTGGCGATGGCATAGCCCTCGTTGGTCGGTTCCAACGGGCCGGTCAGCAGATAGTCTTCCTTGATCGGTTGAGGACAATCGCGGGGATAGATACAGGAGCTACCCAGATACAAGAGCTTGCGGACCTCGTGTTTCCACGCGGCGCGAAGGACGCTGGCCTGGATCATCAAGTTTTCGTGGAGAAACTCGGCCGGCTCGCGTGAATTGGCCAGGATTCCGCCGACTTTGCCCGCCGCCTGAACGACGTAGCTCGGCCTGTTCACCCGAAACCACGCTTCGACGGCCTGCGGGTCAGTGAGATCCAATTGCGCGCGATTTTCCCGCAAGATATTGGTGAAACCGGTTTGCTCCAGGCAACGAACAATCGCCGATCCGACGAGGCCGTTGTGTCCGGTGACAAAAATCGCGGCGTCTTTGGGGAGGAGCATAAGGGAGTTCCTTGAAGTGGGGGGGGAAGGTCATATTTGACGTCCCCACGGCAATGCAACCGATCCGTCGCTGCCGTCCGAGCAAACCACTTCTTGACGGGTGAGGTGCTCGGACAAACACCTCCGTCTTGACCGCGTGAAGTTTAACTTCGCGAGGCCTGGATCACCTGCCGGCTGTAGTTGGTCCAGACGACTCGGCACTGACCGGAATAATGACCCACGACGGAGACGTTTGGGAAACCCAGGCGTTTGGCAATGTGTTCGAAACAGCCCTCACTGAGCCTCCACCACGACCGGCCCTCCGTTTTGGTGCCCCCCAAGAACATCATCCACGGTTGGTGGGCCGGACCCGGAAACGGAGTGTCGACGGTCACCATCAGCGAGCCGCGACAAAGTCCCGAGAGTACGTCCAGGGCTTTCAATGGCGAAAACAGATGGAGCAAAATATCCCCCGCGTAAACCAGGTCGAACTTTTCGCCGCCAACGTTCGCCAGGGTGAGATCGTAAACCGAGGAATAACAGCGACGCATCTGCGAACCCAGGCGAGTACGACAGAATTGGAAGGGGCCGTCGAGGTGGCGCTGGTAGGCTTCTTGAGAGGAACTGGCCCCATGGCGGGCGACCATTCCGGCGATCACGCTTTCTCGTTCGGCACCCATGATATCCCAAGCCTCCAGCGACGGCAGTTCGACCGAGACCACCTCCGCGCCACGACGCTCGAATTCAAACGCGAAAAAGCCGGTTGCGGAGCCGACATCCAGGACGCGCAACCCGGTCATGTCTTCCGGAAACCCGAAATCATCGATGTCTTGACGAAAATCGTAGACGCCCGGGGTGACCAGTCCCTCGCCAAGATCGACGGTGTGATACCAGTAATAGTGTTCCAAGCCGGGATGCTTCAGGCCCTGAGTCCGTTCGCGGAATTCTCGGACTTGCTGGTCGTAGTCCCGTTTTGTGTCAGCCAACTGCCGCTGAGCGGAGGACGACGTTCTGCCACCGATGTGAATTGCGTGGGCCATACGACTAAGAGTGCTCATACTATAATCTCCTTGGATAAAAGGTGAGTGGGACTAACGACTAACCGAGATCGTGTTCACAGAATAAATTGGTTTCTTGCAACAAGAACGCCAGTGGCCGGCGATTGGAGTCGGTCACATGCGACGAGAATGTCAGTTCGAGCTTCCGGCTGGAATCCATCGTCACCTGGAAGTGGATGCGTTCAAACATCTGGGCTCGCAACGGGTATTGGCCCAACACGTGGCCCTGATCCAGGACGGTGAGAACGCTGTCAACCGGAGCCACGCCGCTCAGTTTGAGCGTCTGGCCGGGCGCTGTCTTGGAGACTCGAATCGTACACTGCGGTTCGAGCCAATTGTCGGGCCAGAGGCCATTCACGTTCTGGCCACAAGCTGGACTGGGCCACAGTTTCGACCGCAATGCGCGAGGGACCAAACGTTTCGCACGCCGCCGCGCCGATCGCCGCAACTGCTTCAGCGTGTCGCGAAGAGAGAATTGATGCCGATGCCACCAGCGGTGATGCAGTGTGGCTGCCGTCCATTCAAATTTCGGCAGCCAGCGCAGCCGCCGAGGCCAGCCAGTGCTCCGTTCGCGGCACAAATGGTGCCAGTAGCCGTGAAAATAGCTTTCCGACACGGAGCCGGTTCGCTCGGTGCAGACTCGGAAAATCTCCTCGTGAATCTCTTTGCGAGCCGACATCGTTTTGGTTTCGGCATACATCCGCGAGCAGGCCAACACGTCCTGAAGATGCTCGATCCGACCGCCGGCCCGGTCAATCCGAATCCAATAATCGAAATCCATCGCGTAGTGCAATCGGTCGTCGAACGAACCGATCTGCTCCGCCATCCGCGTGCGCCAGAAGGCGGCTGGCTGGCAGACACAGCAGTCCGCCATCAAACGATCGAACGAGTAATCGGCCGTACGGTACTTACCGGTGAGGCGATCGTCTTCGTCGGTGTAGTACGCCTCGCCGTAGAGCATGTCGCACTGCGGATGACGGACGAAATAACTCACCACTTTCTCAACGGCATCGGGGAGGAGCACGTCGTCGGAATTCAGATACGCCTGAATCTCGCCATGCGTCCGAGCGAATCCCTTGTTGATGGCGTCGGTCTGCCCACGGTCACGCTCGGAAACCCAGGTGACGCGATCGCCGTAGGACTTGAGAATGTCTACCGATTCGTCGGTTGAGCTACCATCCATCACCACATATTCGATGTGAGGATACGTTTGATTCAAGACGCTCTCGATCGTTCGCCTGAGAAAGCGGCCTTGGTTATACGAGGGGGTAACAATCGACACGAGCGGCCGGCGCGCCGACTCAGCCGGCATCAAGATCGGAGTGGTTCGCGAAGCGACACGTTCGAAGGCGTCGTTCAAATTCTGAGCGGATTGCTCCCAGGTGTAATTCGTCAACCGTTGCTTGCCGCGAGTGGTCAGCGTCTGCCTCAAGTCCGGCTCCTGAAGAATCCGGGCCATCAAGCCGCTCATGGCGTGTACGTCTGTGGGATCGCAGCTCAAGACCGCGTCGCCACCGATTTCCGGGAGGCTCGTGGTGTTGCTGCAAATCACCGGCGTCCCGGCTTGAAAGGCTTCCAGCAGCGGCATGCCGAAGCCCTCGTAGAGCGAAAAGAACACCAGCGCTTGAGTCCGGCTCATGAGTGCGCGGAGCAGGGGACCACGCACGAATCCCAAGTGCCGAATGGGCAAGTCGGCGAACTCCGCTTGCAACTGATCCCAACCGTCCGGATGCCCCGTGAAAATAAACTGCACCCCGCGCCCGGTTCGTACGAGGAATTGCCGGAACGCCTGTAACACTCGGCGGTGATTCTTGTGCGGCCAAAGATTGGCGGGGCACAGGAAAAAGTCGCCGGCGGGGATCAGGTTCTGTTCGTCGGCGCACAAGTCCGACCCGCCTGCAAGGGATTCTGTGAGCGGAATGGCGCTGGCCACCGGTGTTGCCGAGGCATTTGCTCCACGCAAGCCACCGGCAGCTAGCGCCGTGCCGCTCAGTTTTGAGTCGTCGGTCGAAGCAACCGGCAGGGCAGGGCTGATCAGGAAGATGTCCTGGCAGCGCGTGCAGGGTTGTTCTTGCAAAGTCTGTCGGGCGAATTCCGAGATCGTGCCGATCGCACCCCCCTCGGCCAGAGTCTGTGTGAAGGCGGTCCGGCGATCGCTTAGTGTCGGCGCGTCGAAGAATTCCGGAAAGTACTCGTGCTGGATATCGGGAATAAGGAAGACTTGTCGAGCGAGCGGAAAGTCCAGCCGATGAGGATGCGGGTAGCTGCGGAATAACACATCGATGTCCTTCGCGACGGCCAAGCGATCCACGTCGGCGAAGTAGGTGGCGGTAGGGAGCGTGAGAATTTCGCCGCGCACCGGCAACCGTTCCAGAATACCGCGATTAAAGAGTGTGACAAAGACGAAGTACTCGTGCTCCGGATGGAGCGCGAACAGAGTCTCCAGAAGGCCCTTAATCAAAATCGTGATTCCACCAGTTTGGCCGAGAACAATTGAGCGCAGTTCGATGCCGACTTTCATGGGCAAGCCTCCGATTGTTGTTGTCGCCCAGCCCCAGGCAATAGGCGTGCGATCCGTTCACGGAAACGTGCCAATAGTTTGGGTTTGGACACGGTCGGTTGAGAATCTTCGTCAACAGGAAAGCCGTCTGGTCCTGCGCCGAAAACAGCCAGTCGCTCGGAAGCTGCCCTCCAAAAACGATGCATCTCCGACAAGAACGCCTGAGGGTAGATGTCAGGATGCTGCTCGGCCAGCCGCTGCAAAGTGTCCAAGTAGTACAACAAAGCACCAGGAGTCAGAGGTAGGCCACTGTGCTTCTCGGCGATTTGCCTCAGCTCCTCTGCGCGAGGGAACATGCCGGTGGATGTCTTAGTCACGCCGTATTCACGCGATGCCGCGAGACACTCCGCAATGGGCTCCGGTGCCGCCGCTCGGGCCAGCCGGAGCCAAAGGTCGGAATCCATGCCGTACTTCAATTGCGGCTCCAAGAGATTTCCGTGGCCCACATGCTGGCGATTAATGAACGCAGCGGGCTGCAAGATGGTGTTCAGTCCATACACCAGCGACAGTCGCTTGAAGGCCACATGCCCCGCGCGGAAGAAGCGGCTGAGCGGCTGTCCCGTTTCGTCCACACGCCATCCGTCGCCGAAATAGAATGACGCCTCTGGCTGTCGACCGTAAGCTTCGGCCACAGCCCGCAGTGCGCCGGGTAGATAAAAATCGTCCGAGTTCAACCACGCGACGATGTCACCCGTTGCTCGCTGAAAACCCTTGTTGATGGCGTCGCTCTGGCCGCCGTCCGGTTCCGTGACCCAATAGGTGAGGTGCTGCTGATGCTGCTGGATGACCTGCACGCTCTCGTCGGTCGAACCACCATCAATGACCAAGTACTCCAGGTTCGGATATCCCTGTTCAACGACGGAGCGCAGACATTGATCCAGAAAGCGACCCTGGTTGTACGAGGGGGTGATGATACTAATCCGCGGAAGTTCGGGTCGTTTCGAAGACACCAGTTCGGCCTTTCGGAATTGACGGACCGGGAATGGTTACCAATTGAGATCTCGCTCATACCCTGTGGCGACAAGCAGGTTTCCGTAGCGGGCCTTGAAAGCCTCGGTGACACGCGGCGTGAAGTGATTCCGCCAGTCCCCCGCAATCCCCTTGCGATGGTGGGCGTGAATGTCCTCCTGGCCGCGTGGTCGCCCGCCCGTCGACTGCTCGAAGCGGTTAGCCTGCAGCACCTCGCGCAGCCGCTCGCGAGTGATCGGCAATTGGCATTGTTCCAGGAGCACACGCTGCAGGATCGCTTCGTCGCGTTCGAGCAAATCCTCGTAACGAATCACCGGCTCACCGGCCTCGACCCAGGAGAGTTGGATGTTCGCGATGAGGCGCATACGACTGATGGCCGACAGCAACCCCTCTTCCTCAGTTAGCGAATTCAATCGTATTCGGTCGTCCCCGATAACCGAGTGAATTTCGGGATGACTGACTTTCATGCTGAAATACCAGGAGATGAGCGTGTCGCGCAAATCGCGGATGATGACGAAACGCTGCGAGTCGGCGGGGAGGAGCACACTGTCAAATTGCTGCTTGGTGAGATAGACCGCAGGATAGATCATGCCAGTTTGTACGGGCTGTTTCAGAAAATGGGCGACATCCATTTCCGTTCGCACGACTCGGTCCCCAACGCAGTCGAGCAAGATCTTGTACAGCCATTGAGAACCCGCCTTCCAATGCGTTACGTGAATGACCGTGGGAGGCGTCTCGCGCTTTCGTGGGCGAGAGAGTCGAGAAATGAATTTGGTAGGGTCCAACAGGCTAAGCATCGTCTTATCTCCCGAACGGCTGTGCAATTTTGTTATGCGATGATTGGTCTACCAATTCAGATCACGCTCATATCCCGTGGTGACGAGCAGGTTCCCCCAACGGGCCTTGAAAGCGTCGGTGACTCGCGAAGTGAAGTGGTTCCGCCAGTCCCCCGCAATCCCTTTCCGATGATGAGCGGTAATGTCCTCCTGGCCGCGTGGTCGCCCCCCCGTATACCGCTCAAAGTGGTTGGCCTGCAGCACCTCGTGCAGCCGCTCGCCAGTGATCGGCAGCCGGCACTTCTTCAGGAGAACCTGTGTCAGAATCGATTCGTCATGTTCGATTAAATCCTCGTAACGAATCACTGGCTCACCAGCCTCGACCCACGAGAGCTGAATGTCCGCAATGAGGCGCATTCGATCGACCGCATGCAGCAACCCCTCTTCCTCAGTCAGGGAATTCAATCGCGATCGGGTATCTTCCAGATTTGGGTGAACATCGGGATGACTGATTTTCATGCTGAAATACCAGGAGATGAGCGTGTCTCGCAAAACGCGAATGACGACAAAGCGCTGTGAGCCGGGGGATAGGGGGACCGTGTCAAATTCTTGTTTGGTGAGATAGACCGCAGGGTAGATCATGCCAGCTTGCACGGGCTTTTTTCGGAAATGGGCGACATCCAGTTCTGTTGGGGCCACTCGATCCGCCATGCAATCTCGCAAGATTTTGTACACCCATTGGGATCCTGCCTTCCAATGCGTCACATGAATGACCGTGGGAGGTGTCTCGGGCTTCCGTGCGAGGAGAAATCGAGAAATGAATTTGGCAGGACTTAACAGGCTGGGCATTATCTAATCTCCCGAACGGTTGTGTGAGTTCGCAGATAAGTCACGCGAAGCGTTAGCGAGGGCGAACCAGCCGAGGCGCTGCGCGACATGCAAATCCCTTTGCCTGATGTGAGAATCGACAATTCGGTGCCGAGGTGATTGGATCACGCGACGCGGCACATCGCATTGAAATTCGTCGGCCGATCTTCCGGGTAGCCAAAACGTTCCATGGCAGCGCTATGACGCTCCCAGAACAGGTTGTGTAAGTCCTCCGGCATCTCCTCGCGCCAGGCACCGACTTGGCCCTTACGAAAGAACGGGGGATGGATGTCTTGCAGTTCCGCGAAAGTCGGCAGCGGCTTGTCGTCTATGAGTTCTCGGTGGACCCCGATTTGGCGCAGGGCTTCGCCGACCGAGCGGGCGGGATCCCGGATCAGATCCTCGAACTTGACCCAGGCCGTCGGGGCCGTGGGAGAACGCCGTCCCCAGGACAGAACGCTCTGGCTCCAACTGCCCCAGGCGGGATGCTCTTCGACGATCTTCTCGCGCAGAACCTCAAGGAATGGCTTCTGCCCAGCGCTGTCAATGTCGGCGGCTTGAACGTAGTGAGCGTAGGACACCAGGGCATCGCGGCCGTCGCGGACTAGGCAGACGGCAGGACGGTTGTCGGACGGGAGACGGTGCGTCTTCAGCAGGGAGAGTTCCGCCTCCCGCTCAAGTTGCTCTGGAGTCCGCCCTCGGTCGTCGGTTCCGAGGAGAGATGCCAGGGTCGGCTGCCGCGTCACGTCATTGAGGGCGTGGACGGTCAGTCCGTAGCAGTGATTGACAACGATGCGAAAGAGCGTGTTGCCGGATCGCGGGAAGCTTGCCAACCAGATGACCATGGGCGGTGTCTTGGGCTTCCGGGCGAGGGAGAGTCGAGAAATGAATTTGGTAGGGTTTAGGAGGCTGAACATCGTCGTAATCTCCCGAGAGGTTGCGCGAACTGCGGACCAAACAAACAGAGGCGTTAGCGAAGGCGAACGCTCTACCGATAAATCCATGAAAGTCAGGCGGCCTTGGCGACGACGAGTCGCGGCGCAATCCGTAGCGAGAAGCTTGCGTTCTCCGACTGGTTCTGCCAACGACGCACATCCGAGTCAACCATCGACGTGACCAAGTCCGTAAACGACATCGTGGGTTCCCAGCCGAGGCGATCCTGGGCCTTGCTGGGATCGGCCAGTAACAAATCGACTTCGGCAGGTCGGCAGAACTTCGGGTCGATGACGACGTGGTCCTGCCAATTCAAGCCGACATGGCCAAACGCGATCTCGACGAATTCGCGGACGCGATGTGTCTCACCGGTACCGATGACAAAGTCTTCCGGTTGATCGAGCTGGAGCATTTGCCACATGGCTCGCACATAGTCGCCGGCGAAACCCCAATCTCGCTGGGCGTCCAAGTTGCCCAGACGCAGCTCGGTGGCCAGCCCCAGATGGATACGGGCCACGGCGTCGCTGATCTTGCGGGTTACGAATTCCAGCCCGCGCCGGGGGGACTCGTGATTGAACAGAATTCCCGAACACGCGAACAGATCGTAGCTCTCGCGATAGTTGACGGTGATCCAATGTCCGTAGGCCTTGGCCACGCCGTAGGGGCTTCGCGGGTAGAACGGGGTCGATTCGCGTTGCGGAGTCTCCTGAACTTTGCCGAACATCTCGCTGCTGCTGGCTTGATAAAACCGGATGGAGGGGTCGATGGTGCGGATCGCTTCCAGCAACCGGGTCACACCCAAGGCCGTGACCTCGCCCGTAAGAATTGCCTGGTTCCAACTGGCCGCCACGAAACTCTGGGCCGCGAGGTTGTAAACTTCCGCAGGACGTAGGTTGCGGATAATTCCGTCCAGTGACGACTGGTCCAACAAATCCGCAGAGTGAAACGTGATGCGATCGGCCAGATGTTGAATTCGCTCAAACGTGTCGGTGCTCGACCGGCGCACGAGGCCGTGGACCTCGTAACCTTTCTTCAGCAAAAACTCAGCCAAGTAGGAGCCATCTTGTCCGGTGATGCCGGTAATCAGCGCGCTGCGCGACATGCAAATCCCTTTGCCTGAAGTGAAAATCGACAATTCGATGACGATGGTCATTGCCGATCGCATCGAAGGCGCGATGGTATATGTGGACTCGATCAAACGAATCAAGACGTAAAAATGATTCGAACCTTTCCGCAAACACCTTCGATCGCGCCCCCTCGATTGGTCGGCAGAAATGAGTGCTTGACAGTTGAAAGGTTGCAGCGATAGCACTCGCAAAACGTCAAGTGAGCCAAACACCGGAGGTGGGTGCATGAATAGATTCGAGAGAGAAGTCGGCGCGTTCCGCTGGTCTGATGGTGGCGGCACTGAAAAATTGCTCCGGCGTGTCCGCGGCTGGTTCACGCCTGTGAATCCCCCCACGGTGTTCCATGTCACCCACCACAAGGCGGGGAGCCAATGGATCAACCGCATCTTTCACGCTCTCGCCTCCGATCGCCTTGTTCGCCCCGAGGTTTGCGACGGGGCGAACAACGTCCAGTTCCTGAGTAAGTCGATCGTCCCCGGTGGGGTGTACCCGACGGTGTATGTGACGCGGGAACAGTTCGAGAGGGTGGCGGTGCCGCCCGACTCGCGGCGGTTCGTTGTCATCCGCGACCTCCGCGACACCCTCGTTTCTGCGTACTTCAGCATCAAATACAGCCACCCGATGGCGGCGGAGCGCGACCTCGACGAGCGCCGCCGGTTGCACGATCTGAGTGTCGAGAACGGTTTGCTCTATCTGCTTGAGGCGTGGCTCCCCGAGCGTGCCGCGGTGCAGAAGTCTTGGCTCGGCGGGCCGGACGACGTACTCAAGTACGAAGACCTCCTCGGCGACGATCTGCGGATTCTGGACCGCGTGCTCGTCGGGCACTGCGGGCTGAAGGTGACGCCGGAACGGTTCCGCGAGGTGGTGTTGGCTAACCGCTTCGAGAGCTGCGCCGGACGCAAGCCGGGAACCGAGGATGTCGCTAGTCACGAGCGCAAGGGGGTCGCAGGTGACTGGCGGAGTCACTTCACGGATCGCATAGCCAAGGAATTCAAGAATCGTTACGGTCAGCTTCTGGTGGCCACGAGCTATGAGAAGAATGACCGCTGGTAGCCCGGTCCCGCGGCAACAAGAGGTAATCTGAGGTGACATGGACGACGACCAACTCCGCCGCGAGATGACGGGCCTCTCCTTCTACCACACTGTCCAACTCACACCGACGCTCGCGACGCCCGGCTGGCCGGTCGTCGTCCCCATCGTCGAGATGACGCTCCGTGCGTTGCGGAAGTTGGATCTGCGAGGTAAGCGTGTCCTCGACATCGGCTGCCGCGACGGGCTGTTCTGCTTTGAGGCGGAGAAGCTCGGCGCGGCCGAGGTTGTGGGCATCGATAACGACCTCGTGCCGGGTGTGTCGGAGTTCCTCACGCGCACGTTGAAATCGCACGCCACCATCCGCTCATTCAACCTCTTCGACCTCCACCCCGACACGTTCGGCCTGTTCGACGTCGTGATCTTCCCCGGTGTGCTGTACCACCTGCGCTACCCATTCTGGGCGCTGAAGCTCATCCGCGACGTGACTGCGGAAGGGGGCACGCTCATTATCGAGACCGCCGTGCTGGCTGACGACAACCGCCATGCCTTGCTGTACTGCCCAACGGGCGAAGAAAGCCCCTACGAGCCGACGAGCGTCACGTTTTTCAACCGCAAGGGCTTGCACGAGACGCTGTTGAGCATGGGCTTTTCGATCCAGGGGTTTGAGTGTCTGATCAACCTACCGGGCGATCCCAACGGACGAATTCCCGATAAGCCTCAGATCGACCGCTGCACGACGGTGTGCCGCAAGTTCGCCGGGAGCGGCGATATGGTGAACATCTACTGGGACGGCGCGCCCGACGCGCACGACATCCCGACCTGGGACGGCAAGCACAAGGCGAGTTGAGTACGCGGGGAAGACGAGATCCCCGATCTGGCGAACGCGGCTACGGACGATCGCTACCGCGTCGCACTAAGCGGGTGATTGCAGTGAACGCCCGTTTGAAAGCCCGGAGCGGGCGTTTGCAAGACCATCGCCGCTCGGCGCGGTTGCGTTCGGTCAGCTCCTGGATGCGTTCGGTCAACTCTTGCCGGTGTTGATCCAGGCGGTGGATGATCTCTGCTCGCTCGTCACAGATGCATTTGAGTAGACGGACTTCTTTAAGCAGCAGTTCATTTGGGTTCAGATGCAACGGGAGGTTTGCGCGATCTCGTTCATCACACCCGGAAGTGAGCGTCGTGATTTTCGCCGCCGCGAGCTGAAGATCGGCGTCCAGAGTGGAATACTCCACCGGTCTCGCGCAGTAGTCCAGCAACTGGCCACAAACTCGCACGGCACCAACGATATCTTTGACGCCGAAGGCCGCGGCATCCAAGTTGAGGGATGTGCCGTCGAAACCGAGTTGAGCCGGGCGGAGCTGTGGCGGCGGCGGCGTGTGATACGGTGTTCCCGCGAGTTCGGAGTCGAACCACTGCTGGAGTTCTGGTGAATCGGCGAGCGATTGGCGAATCGTCGCCAGAGCGAGCGGCCAATCACTTTCCAAAACACGTGCCCCAGAGACACACACTTTCGCTAAAGCACGCCGGTCGAGTGAGACCTCGGCATTTGGAAACAGCAACCGCTTCGCACCCACGAAGGAATCCGCGACAGGAACGTGCGGAAACACGGGAAGATCGGGTACTGAGGGTTCGGAATGCAGCCCAGCCTTGGCGTTCAGCGCGAAGAATTCCCGGTCAATTTCGCTTTCCCCACGATTAAAGAGCACCGCGATGCCGTTGCTCGCCCGCGACAGCCCCGCCACGGTCATGGGCACGGTCGTGGACAGAAAACGCCCCGCGACGTGGGCGATCGCGAACCCCGAATACACATCGGGAATCGGGTGGGGAAACACGCGACCAGTTCGCTTGCGCAGTTCGTCCAGTAGGTCGCAGTGAACCGCTGAATTGTAGAGCATCGGCAATTCGGTGTAGGACTCGCGGAATGAGGCCACCGCGCGAATGACCTCATCCGATTCACGAAAAGAGACCGCGCTTCCCAGCGAAACCCGCAGGAAATCCCCTTGCCCCGGAAGGGCGATGCCGGGCCAAGTGTAGAACGCCGCGGTCCACCGAATCACGTTGGCTTGGTGAAGCCGAGCGAGTCGATCGATTTCGACGAGACCGTGAGGCAGCAAACCGTCGTCGTCGCCGAGGAGAATGACATACTCGCCGCGCGCGTGCGAGACCGCGAATTCCCAATTGGTGCTCATCGCCACCGGTTCGCTCGTGCGTACGTAGCGGATTTTCGGTGAGGCGAACTCTTCGACCACCGCCTTGGTCGCGGGTGAGCTGCAATTATCCGAAACGACAATTTCGTAATCGTCAAACGGTTGTTCGAGACAGGTGCGCAAGGTAAACCGCAGAGTCTCGGCGCGTTCCCGGGTGGGGATGACCACGCTGAATCGAACTCCCGACATCGTCTCCTCCGAATTCCCCGTAGCCGCACTCGCCACAGCCTGTTGAATTTCTCTGAATCTCAACTAGACTTAATGACTAAAGGCGAAACCATTCGACATAACTCCTTATTACTCGTCGCGAGTAACCTTTGAAACGGAGAAATCCGACAGTCTGGCCAGAGTGCGGGGGCTCGCGACCTCGCGGGATACCCCGCGTTCTGGCCGGCTTGTTGAAT
>JANMIF010000112.1:0-5290 GCA_031375695.1 Planctomyces sp. | reverse complement strand
GGCCGGCATGTTCGTGCAAAGCGAAAAGTTTGTCGAAGAGCACGGCGGGCGGATCGGCGACATCGCGGTCTACGGGCAGGAGTCCAACTCGACGACGCGGCGGCTGGCGATGATGAACCTGGCCATTCGCGGCATCGAAGGAGACCTCGGCCCCGAACACGCCGACACGTTCCGCCGCGACCTGCACAAAGACCTCAAGGCCGATTACGTGCTGGCCAATCCGTCGTTCAACGATTCGGACTGGCACCGCAGCGACGAGGACGTGCGGTGGAAATACGGCCTGCCGCCCAAGGGGAACGCGAACTTCGCCTGGGTGCAGCACTTCATCCATCACCTGTCGCCGAGCGGCTTCGCCAGTGTCGTGCTGGCCAAAGGCTGCATGAACAGCAATCATTCTGGTGATGGAGACGTCCATATCGATTTGCAGATGTGCCCCTGACGGTACTCTTTCTCCTTCCGTGCTTCGGAAAATTGAATGACTATGTGGAATGAATTGAACCGCTGGCTCGCTGGCTGCCTCGTAGCGTGGATTGCGCTGGATGCGGTTGTGGGGACCGCCGCGGAGTTGCCGATGGTGGTTCGTACGGTTCTCGAAAGTCGCTGCCTTGAATGTCACGATAGCGGGACGAAGAAGGGCGGCTTCGACTTGGAAACGTTGACCGCAGCCGGACTGCCGACAGATTCGTCCGATCCGGCTACATTCAAGAAATGGGTTCGCATTCACGACCGCGTTCGGGACGGTGAGATGCCGCCCAAGAAAAAGCTGGCAGACGGCGAGAGATCTGAATTGCTCAGGCAGATTCGCGACGCGCTCATCGAAGCGGAGAACAAGTCGCGTCAAGCCACGGGGCGGAGCACACTGCGGCGGCTCAATCGGACCGAGTATCAGAACACACTTCGCGACCTGCTCGGACTCCCGGCATTGGAAGTGCGTGACTTGCTCCCGGAGGACGGTCGCGTCTTCGGCTACGACAAATCGGGAACAGCGCTCGAATTCTCGACGGTGCAGATCGACAAGTACATCGAGGTGGCAAGCAAGGTTCTGCCGCTCGCCATCACTCCGTATCCGGAACGCGATGAAGTTCAGAAGGCTCGCCTGTATCCCGGCGATGAAGGGGCCATCATGGACGGCATCATCAATGGGTGCGGTGTCTGCCTGAAGGATTTTCGGTTCGACGACAACCTCTTCCCGCTCTCCGTGCCGAGCGGCAATGTGCCGGGTGGCAGCGGCTACGGCTACTTCGATCAGCTTAAGAAGGACGGGAAGATTCCCTATCGCGGTTCCATCGGATTCATGCGCAATGGCGATGATTACAAGCCCGACTTTTCGCTGCTCGCTCCGGCGCTGCCGGGTTACTATCGCGTTCGTGCGTCGCTTTGGAGCTTTCACTGGGAGAAGGGGGAGGTGAAGCCGACGACGCCGCACATCGGACGATTTTTCGTCGAAACGAAGCACTCCGGGACAACGAACAACTCCGTCTGCTATTTCGACGCACCGTCGCTGAAGCCAACCGAAAGCGAAGCGGTCATCTGGCTCAATCCCGGCGAGACGTTGTTGTTTCAACCGGCCTCGGTGCTGCATGACTGGCAGGGAATTCCGTATGGCAAGTTGGCCGGGTATACCGGCGATGGCGTTGCCGTCGACTGGGTTGAACTCGAAGGGCCGCTCAAAACCGACTGGCCCGGCATCGGGCATCGGCGAATGTTTGGAGACTTGCCACTTGTGCGTTTGGATAATTTGGCGTCTGAACTGCGGCCGCGTCGCAGAACGATGGGACAGTATCGCGGCGGTCCGCAGCCCTTCACCGCTCCGCGACAGAATGACTTCTGGACGGTTTCTTCCACAGAGCCACTCGCGGACGCCGAAAAGTTGCTTGCGAAGTTTCTACCGCTCGCGTTTCGCCGTCCTGTGACCGCCAGCGAACTGCAACCGTACATCGCCATCGTCAAGCAGCGCCTCGACGAGAAATCGCGATTCGAAGAAGCGATGCTCACGGCGTATCAAACGGCGTTGTGCGCGCCCGAGTTCTTGTTCCTGAATGAACCGCTGGGGAAACTCGACGATTTCGCGCTGGCCAGTCGGCTGTCGTACTTCCTGTGGAATTCGCTGCCCGACGAGGAACTTCTGCGGCTTGCTGAAGAAAAGAAACTGCGCGACCCCGCCGTCCTGCGGACTCAGACCGAACGCATGCTCGCCGACCCGAAAGGCGCGCGGTTCATCGCCGACTTCACCGATCAGTGGCTCGACCTGCGATTGATCGAAGAGAACTCGCCGCACCCGAAACTCTATCCCGACTTCAGCAAGTTGCTCCTGGATTCGATGATCGGCGAGACCCGAGCGTTTTTCGGCGAACTCATCCGCCGCGACCTGCCAGCCTCGAACATCGTGCATTCCGATTTCGCCACGCTCAATCAGCCGCTAGCCGAGTTCTATGCGGGGTTCGGCTTTGTCGATCTCGAAGACTTCACGATCCCGCAGGAGAACCCGCGATCGAAACAGCCTCGCGAAACATTGCCGCAGCCGGTCGCGCCGACCGCCCCGGTCGCGGGCTTTGAGTTCCGCAAAGTGGCGCTGACAACCGATTCGCAGCGCGGCGGTTTTCTCACACAAGCCGCCGTTCTCAAGGTGACGGCGAACGGTACGACGACCTCGCCGGTGCGGCGCGGCGCGTGGGTTCAGCGAAAGATCGTTGGCCGCCCTCCGGAACCTCCGCCCCCCAACGTGCCCGCGGTCGAACCAGATACGCGCGGTGCGACGACCATTCGCGCACTACTGGACAAGCACCGAGCCGACGCTGCTTGTGCCGCCTGTCACCGCACGATCGACCCGCCGGGGTTCGCGCTGGAGAGCTACGACGCGATCGGTGGATTTCGACCGCGCTATCGATCTTTGGAAAAAGGTGACCGTACAACACGGCCGCCGGTACTGGCCGGTCGTCATGAATTCGTACTCGGTCTACCAGTTGATCCATCAGGAGAGTTCGCTGATGGCCGAACCTTTGCCGACATCCGCGACTTCAAACAACTGCTCCTCAAAGACGAGCGTCAGATCGCCCGCAACTTCGTTGAGCAGTTGATCGTCTATGCAACCAGTACCCCAGTGTCGTTCGCGGATCGCGAGGTCGTTGAACGCATTCTCGATGACGTGAAACCAACTCACTACGGCCTGCGTTCGATCATTCATGCCGTCGTGCAGAGCGAACTGTTTTTGAGCAAGTAGTGAATGTCGTCTTTCGCTCCGAGGCTGTGATGAAATTCGTACGACGGACTTCCAGTCCGTCGCTTCCGAACGAAAAACGCTTTTGAGCGACGGACTGGAAGTCCGTCGTACATCCGAGGAGTTGCCGCCTTTCGAAAAATCACAGCCTCTCCGCGAAAGAACGTCCTTTCGCGGAGCGAAAGGCGACAATAAGCCCAGCGTAATTCATCACCCACAGAGCCAAACAATGATGACACCATCAACTCACATCGCCTGCTCACCAATCTCGCGCCGAACATTTCTGCGTGGGGCTGGCGTCGCGCTGGCGCTGCCGATGCTCGACGCCATGCGGCCGGTCTTTGGAAACGCCGCGCGAGCTGCTGCTGCAGACTCAACTGTGCCGCGCCGTTTGTTGGCGATTGAAACCAATCAAGGCATCCTGCCGCGCAACTTCTTTCCGCAGCAGG
The DNA here is from genome assembly GCA_031375695.1 of Planctomyces sp. Lineage (GTDB taxonomy): Bacteria > Planctomycetota > Planctomycetia > Planctomycetales > Planctomycetaceae > SXKJ01. Next base: position 1,624 of record JANMIF010000112.1, on the reverse strand, counting down.
CGGGACACGGCTACGAACTGTCGCCGTACCTGTCGATCCTCCAACAGCATCGTGAGAACTTCACGGTCATTTCCGGCGTGTCGCATCCCGAAGTCGATGGCGGTCATGAAGCCGAAATCTGTTTCCTTTCGGGCGCTCCACATCCTCTGTCGGGAAGCTTTCGCAACACGATTTCTCTCGATCAATTCGCGGCCGAACAGATCGGCACGCGAACTCGTTTCCCATCGCTCAGTGTATTGATTGGCCCCGGAAGTCGCGGTCTGTCGTACACGCGCAACGGCGTCATGATTCCGCCGGAAACGAGCCCGTCCGCGATCTACCGACGCATGTATGTGCAGGGCAATCCTCAGGAAGTCGCCGCGAGGCTGGAGGATCTCCGTCGCGGTCGCAGCTTGCTCGACTTTGTGACTGACAGAGCCAAGAGTATGCAGCAACAGCTCGGCGCATCGGATCGCCAGCGAGTCGATCAGTACTTCACCGCGGTGCGCGGCCTCGAACGTCAATTTCAGGAATCGGCCGCGTGGGAACAAACTCCCAAACCCAAGACCACCAAACCGGAACCGCAGGACAAGGATCGCAACGACAACTCGATCCTGCTCGACAAGATTCAGCAGATGTACGACGTGCTGCGTCTGGCCATCGAGTCCGACAGCACGCGGCTGATCTCCGTATTCGTCAGTTTCACCACTCCACCGCTGAAGCTGCCCGGTGTCACAGTCGATACGCACAATCTCACACATCACGGTGGCAGTGCAGATGCGTTGAAGCAGCTCGAAATCATCGAACGTGCCGGCTTTGAAAAGCTCAGCGGGCTGCTTGACGGATTGCAAACCGCGAAAGAGAACGGCACCCCGCTGCTCGACCGCACGATGGTTCTCTACGGCACCCCGATGGGCGACGCCAACACGCACAGCAACGTGAACCTGCCCATCCTGCTCGCCGGCGGTGGCTTCAAGCACGGCCAACACCTCGCGTTCGACACGAAGAACAATGCCCCGCTGCCCAACCTCTTCGTCTCGATGCTGCAACGGATCGGCATCGAATCCGAAAAATTCGCCAGCAGCACCGGAACGCTTCGCGGATTGGAGATGTGTTGACGGCACGCCGATCGAGCCGAACGACGCCAACACGCGGGCGGTGCTCGGCGAGTACGTCTCGGTCGACGACATCCAGCAAGCCGTGATCGATAAGGCCACGGTCCCGATCTACTACGAAAGCCGGATCGCCAAGCTGAGCCTCAATGAAGCCGAGTTGCCCAAGGTCGATTCCGAGTTCGAGGAAATCACCGCAGGGGAAGAAGAGGATCGCAAGCAGAAGCTCAAGACCAAGTGGGCCGCGCTGGAAGCACTCGTCGGCAGCGAGACACGGATTCGCCTGATCGCGGAAGACTTGGCTCAGCACTTCGATTAGTGCTTCGTAAGCCGGGCGGGTTGATCGTGGACCTGACCGGGTTGGCTGATCCGCTCGCCGATGCGCTGGCGATGTATGCCAACGCGACGGGCGAAAGCGACAAGCCGATCAAGGAACTGCAGGACGAGGCGATCCCGGCGATGCGGTCGGCATTCGAGCAGTTGCGCGGGTTCTTTCACGGGTACGACTACTCGGCGGCGCTCGACGCTGAACC
>JANMIF010000093.1:0-6550 GCA_031375695.1 Planctomyces sp. | reverse complement strand
CGCACCAAGCGGACGACGTTCGCGCGAAAATCGGAAGCGGATCAAAAAAATATCAAAACTTTCACAACGAGAAATTCAACAAGCTCTGGCGAACGCGGCGACCTACGGCTTGTTGGAACACTGATGGCGAACGAAACACCGCAACTCGATCAGGCCCAGCCGACACCAGAGGTATCGCCGGCCGTGCCAGACGCTCCCACGCAGGTCAGTTCGGCAGCCCATATTGATTCGGTGGCCACGCCTTCGCCGAAGGGAGTTGATGCGGGCAGGGAAACTCAGGCTGGCAACGACTCCAACACGCTCGCGGATGGTTCGCAGATTGGCCCGTATCGGATTGTCCGCAAGTTGGGCCAAGGGGGGATGGGGGCGGTTTACGAAGCGCTGCAAACCAAGCTCGAAAAGACGGTCGCGTTGAAGGTCTTGCCGACGGAGGTGATTCAGACGGCGGCGGCGTTGTCGCGGTTTGAGCGGGAGATGAAGGCGGTTGGAAAGCTCGATCATCCGAACATTGTGCGAGCGATGGATGCCGACGAGCACAATGGCATGCACTACCTCGTGATGGAGTTCGTGGATGGCATTGATCTCACCAAGCTCATTTCCAAACAGGGGCGATTGTCGATTGGGACGGCCTGTGAGTTAATTCGGCAGGCGGCGGCGGGATTGGAACATGCTCACGCCATGAACCTCGTGCATCGAGACATCAAGCCGTCAAACCTGCTGCTTTCGACGCAGGGGCAACTAAAGATTCTCGATCTGGGACTGGCTCGGCTGCACAGCGATGCGGCGGCCGGGGGCGAGGGAATAGCACTGACGTCTTACGGTCAGATACTGGGAACTCCGGACTACATGGCTCCCGAGCAGTGGGACGGTGCGCATTCGTTGGATGGTCGAGCGGACTTGTACGCGCTCGGCTGCACGTTGTTTTATTTGCTGGTGGGCCGACCCCCGTATGGGGACGACGAGCACAAGTCGCTCAGCAAGAAGATGGCCGGGCACACGCTGGAGCTGGCTCCGGATTTGCGTCGCGTCCGAGCCGACGTACCGGACGAGCTGGTGTCGATCTATCGCCGCTTGTTGGCCAAGCAGCCCGACAAGCGGTTCGCAACGGCGGGAGCATTGGCTGCGGCATTGCAGCAGTTCTTGCAGAAGTCCCCCGCCTACGCTGACGACATTTTGCCGACAAGGTTGGCTCAGTTGGTTGTGGGTGAGCGAGAGGAATCCTCCAGCCCATACGCGCCAACGATCGTTGGCGCGGTGGCTGGCGAATTGAGCTTCACGCAGAAGTTGGCCATCGAATCGTTAGTGGACCAATTCGAGCAGAGCTGGCAATCGGGCCAACGTCAGTCGCTGGCCGAAGTGATTCCGCCGGGTGGCCCGTTGCGAAAGGCGTTGCTGGGCAGTCTCGTCCCGGTCGCAATGGAATTGCATCGTCAGGCCGATGAGCGTCCGCCGTTCGAGCAATGGCTCACCACGTTTCCCGAACTCACGACCGAGCACGCTTGGTTTGCCTCCGTCCCGAAGCCGTGGCGCGACGAAGTCGAAGAATTGTTGACCGGTAGCCGCGTTCGCCAGAACGCGGACAGTCAACCACCGACAATCACATCACCAGCGAATGCGAACGGCAGTAATTCTGGATCAGCGACAGCCGTGCTCTCGTCGCCGGATTCTCAGCTCACTACACGGCTCACCAAGCCGTGGCACGCGAGCCGCCGTCGGATGATGATTGGAGCGGGCCTCCTCGGAGTGCTGGTCTTGCTGGGTGGGATCATCATCAAGATCACCAAGAAGGACGGCACCACACTGGAAGTCACCGTTCCCGACGGCACCAAGAAAGTCGAGATCACCGAGTCTTCGTCCTCCCCTAACCGCAAACCGCCGACCCCTAACCCCTCCGCTGCTGGCTGGCACGTTTGGCCGAAGGACGCTCCGCCGCCGGCGATTGCGCCGTTTGATGTCGAGCAGGCGAAGCAGCATCAGGAGGCGTGGGCCAAGCACCTCGGCGTGCCGGTCGAGTACACCAACTCCCTCGGCATGAAGTTCCGCCTCATTCCGCCCGGCGAGTTCTCGATGGGCAGCTCGAAGGAGGAGATCGAAGCGGCACTCAAAACTGCCGACTACGAAAACTGGCATGAGAGCATCAGGAGCGAAGGTCCACAGCACAGAGTCATCCTGACGCAACCGATCTACCTCGGCGTCCATGAAGTCACACAGGCCGAATACGAAAAAGTGATGGGCGTGAATCCCTCGCATTTCGCTCCGATGGGCATAGGCAAAGAAGCTGTCGCCGGGATGGCGACGACCGAACACCCGGTGGAAATGGTGAGTTGGAATGACGCAGCCGAATTCTGCGCCAAATTGAGCCAGCAGGAAAAGCTCAAACCGTCCTACTTCCGGCAAGCGGAGACGGTCATTCCGCTCGACGGCACGGGTTACCGCTTGCCCTCTGAGGCCGAATGGGAGTATGCGTGTCGTGCCGGGACGACGACGAAATACTGGATCGGTGACAAAGATGAACATCTCATCATGGCAGCCTGGTTCGGCGCGAACTCACTCGATCGGACGCACGCGGTGGGTGAGTTGAAAGCGAATCCATTCGGTCTCCATGACATGCATGGGAACATTTGGGAGTGGGTGCAGGACGGGTGGGATGCAACCTGGTACGGTCAATTCCAGGAGAAACCCGCGATCAACCCAAGCATTCCATTCTACGCCGGTTCCCAGCGCGTGCTCCGGGGCGGCAATTGGCACCACTCCGCGTCCGCCCTCCGGTCGTCGTTTCGCTACGGCCCCGTCCCGCCGTCCCGTTACAACGACATCGGATTTCGGGCGTCTTTGCCTGTGGATGCCGTGAAGCAAGCAATCAGGAGCCAAGCTGCGTCCGCCGTATGGGACGGCTGGCCGAAGGACGCACCGAAACCAGCGATCGCGCCGTTTGATGCCGAGCAGGCGAAGCAGCATCAGGAGGCATGGGCCAAGCACCTCGGCGTGCCAGTTGAGTACGTTAACTCCATCGGCATGAAGTTGTGCCTCATTCCGCCCGGCGAGTTCACCATGGGCAGCACGCCGGAGGAGATTGCAGCGGTCGTCAGAGACATTCCTGAGAACGATAAACATTGGCCGGAGTGCGTGCGGAGCGAAGCGCCGCAGCACAAGGTGGTCCTGACGCAACCGTACTACCTTGGCATGCATGAAGTGTCGCAAGCCAAGTACGAAAAGGTGATGGGAAAGAACCCGTCGAACTTCGCTCTTTTGGGTGAAAGCAAAGCGGCTGTCGCCGGAATGGACACGACGAGTCACCCGGTGGAAATGGTCAGTTGGAACGACTCCGCTGAATTCTGTGCGAGACTGAGCCAGCAGGAGAGGCTCAAGCCGTTCTACGTTCGGGCCAGCGAAACAATCACACTTCTTGAGGGAACGGGATACCGCTTGCCCACGGAGGCGGAATGGGAGTTTGCGTGTCGCTCGGGAACAACGACCAAATTCTGGATCGGTGACAAGGACGAAGACCTGATGCTGCGTGTCTGCTGGTTCGGCAAGAATTCCAGTAGCCGGACACATGCGGTGGGAGAGTTGCGGGCCAATTCGTTCGGACTCTACGACATGCATGGGAACGTTTTTGAGTGGGTGCAGGATCTCTGGAGCCCAATGTACTACGGCGAATTCACGAAACAGCCGGCAATCAATCCAATGGGTTCCCAATCTTTCGCCGGCTCTGACCGCGTGACGCGGGGCGGCGACTTGTACGACACCGCATCTCACTGCCGGACTTCGAGCCGCCACTCCTCTCCCCAGACGTACCGTTACGAGAACATCGGTTTTCGGGTGTCGTTGACGGTGGATGCAGTGAAGCAAGCGATCAAGGACCAAGCTTGGAATGGCTGGCCAAAGGATGCTCCGAAACCGGCGATCGCGCCGTTTGATGCCGAAGGAGCGAAGCGGCATCAGGACGAATGGGCGACGTATCTCAAGGTTCCCGTCGATTACACCAACTCCGTCGGCATGAAGTTTCGACTGATTCCGCCAGGCGAGTTCATGATGGGGAGCACGCCGGAAGATATTGACGCAGCCCTGAAGCTAACGGAGAAAAATAAGCACTGGCAGGATTGCATCAAGAGCGAAGCCCCTCAGCACAAGGTCATCCTGACGCAACCAATCTATCTCGGCGGCCATGAAGTGATCCAGAAAGTCTACGAGGCCGTCATGCATGCCAGCCCGTCTCAGTTCAAGGGAAAGGAAACCGTCGTTGGTCTCGATACCTCGTCCCACCCTGTGGATACCGTGAGCTGGAACGATACGGCTGAGTTCTGTAGGAATCTGAGCCTGAAAGAAAACCTCAAGCCTTTCGATTTTCAGGTCAGTGAGACAATCACGCCCCTCGACGGAACGGGTTACCGCTTGCCCACCGAGGCGGAGTGGGAGTTTGCCTGTCGCGCTGGAACCACCACAAAGTATTGGATCGGCGACAAGGACGAAGACTTGACGCAAGCTGGCTGGTTCGGCACGAACTCCGGCGGCCGGACGCATGCGGTGGGCGAACTAAAAGGCAATCCGTTTGGACTCTACGACGTTCACGGCAATGTCCTTGAGTGGGTCCGAGACTGGTGGGAACCGAACTACTTCGCGCAGGTTCACGGTAGACCCGCGCTCGATCCAAACGGCCCATCATCCGCCGGTTCCCTGCGTGTGGTCCGAGGCGGCGACTGGTTCCCCCCCGCGTCCGGCTGCCGTGCGTCGAGTCGCCACGCCCGCCTACCGACGCCCCGTGCCGACTACATTGGTTTTCGGGTGTCGTTGACGGTGGATGCGGTGAAGCAAGCGATCAAGGAGAAAGCTTCGAACGAATAAGCAGGAAAGGGTGCCCAGTCCATTTATTGTTCAACATCTGGGAGTGGGGCGCAAGAATGTCCCTATGGAGTTCGAAATGGCTGACACAATATTCTTAATACTCGCGATTTCAATTTTGGTTTTGGGTCTGTTCTGGTTTGCTCAACGTTTGCTCGGCTTGCTGCCTTCAACGATCAATTCCAATCAGACCAACCTGAGAGTCAGCAATGCGGTGCGGAAAATTTTATGGCTTTTGTTGTGGGTGAATGCAGGCGTTGCGTTGATCTGTCGTTTCTGGGGTTTTTGAACAGGAAAAGGGAACAGATCACATAGCCGGGTGGTGCGTTGTGTGTACCCGACACTGACAAATACGACAGTTGCTATCGCACCGGCACCATCTCAGGCTCGCAGGCGATCGACTTCATTCTGAAGGACGGTGATCAGCAGAGTTGCGACCGCGCCGCTGTGCAACCTTGTTATTTCGAAGCCTTGACTCCCGGCGACGACACGGCAATTGCAACGTCGATCCCACAGATCGTTTTGCTCGTGCTCAGGTCGGAGCGGTCCGATTCGGAAGAACTGGATTGGCGACAAAGCCACCCGACGAGTCCATCCGAGCGGGCCGATGACGTAGCGTCGGCTCAGACATTCGCGGTCGATGCGGATGCGGATATGGCCGAACGACAGAAACAGACCGACGACGATTGCACCGACAAACCCGATCTCAATGGGCAACTCCCAGAGCTGCGACGTCCACTTGGCGTTTGCAGCCACGATGTTGCGAAAACAGGCGATCACGTAGAGCACTCCGCCGAGCAGCGACAAAATCCCGATCATGTAGCGGGATGTGCGTCCGTCGCAGAGTTCGAGTCGCAACTGGACCTCATCGCTGGACTTTGCCAGAAGCTTGAGCGGCGCATTGGTCGGCAACTCTTCGGCATTCAGTTCGTTCGGCAGACTCGTGGTGATGCTCGGGTCAATCGCGAACAGACTGAAGGATTCATCCTGTCCCAAAAGCCGCCGAATGCGTTGCACGAGCCAGCGTTGATCTTGAGCCTTCAATTGGCCGCCAAACCGTTCGGCACCGAACTCTCCGAAAAGCGACAGACAATACTTTTCCTTTTCACTACTTGTCAGCTCCGAAGCGACGATCCGATCCAGTCGTACTCCTGCACAAAGCCCATTCGAGAGAATTCGGGAACGCGGCCAAAACAACAGACAGCGAGTGATCTGGAATTCGGCGCGACTCAAATTCCCTGCGATATCCAGCCACCGAATCCCGGCCCATGCGCAGGTCAGGACGATGGCCAGCGCCGAGCCCAAAGTCCACAACCACGTTTCGTAGGAAACTCGCCGGGAGGAGAGTTGCATCACCATGAATGCACCAATCACCATGAACAACAGAATGGCCAAGCGTGGCCAACCGCTCGTCCGTAATTGAAACCGAAATCGCTCTGGCGAATCTTCCAGAACGATGAGACGTGTCGTGATGAATTCAAACGGCCGTTTCGGCGGCTGAGAAATCGCCGCTTGCGGAGCCGGGATCTGGGTCTGCGCCGCTTGAGTCGTGGACCCTGCGGAACCAGTTGATGTCTTCGAGATCCAATCAACCAACTCGGCGTGCAGCCGTTCACACTCAGACTCGGAATAACTGGGAGGCAAGCTTAGATCGAGGAAATTCTCCGCTCCAAAGACGCGCAGTCCATCGATCTTGTTGTCTTCGCTG
>JANMIF010000594.1:0-1640 GCA_031375695.1 Planctomyces sp. | reverse complement strand
GTCGGCGACCCGGAGATCGCCGCGCGGATCAGCGCCTTCGAGATGGCCGCTCGGATGCAGACCAGCGCGCCGGAGTTGATGGACATCACCAACGAACCCAAGCACATCCTGGAGATGTACGGCGCGGAACCGGGCAAACCGAGCTTCGCGAACAACTGCCTGCTGGCTCGGCGGCTGATCGAGCGCGGTGTCCGCTGCGTGCAACTCTTCCACGAAGCGTGGGACCATCACGGCGGCCTGGTCGGCGGACTCAAAGAACAATGCGGCGCGACCGACAAGCCGGCCGCCGCGCTGCTGCGCGACCTCAAGCAACGCGGCCTGCTCGACGACACGCTGGTCATCTGGGGCGGCGAGTTCGGCCGCACTCCGATGGTCCAAGGAGGCAACGACGGCCGCGACCATCACCCGAATTGTTTCTCAATGTGGCTGGCCGGCGGCGGCGTGAAGCCCGGCACCACGCTCGGCGAATCCGACGAGTTCGGCTTCAACGCGACCACCGACAAAGTCCACGTCCACGATCTGCACGCCACGATCCTGCACCTGCTCGGCTTCGACCACACCAAGCTGACCTACCGCTTCCAAGGCCGCGATTTCCGCCTGACCGACGTGCATGGGAACGTGGTGACGAAGCTGCTGGCGTGAAGATGCTGATCGCGGAAGTCCAAGACCATGAACGAGCGACATACGATTCAATTGCCACCAGAGTGGGGTTTCCCAACCCCGGAACAGACGGGCTACCTTCTTCGAGAATTACGAACCGAAGCTCCGGTCGAACACGTTCTGTATCAACAACCCGTCGAAGTCTTCGCCGTCCGAACAACCTGTTACGATGTCGCTTATCGGCTGATCGAATCACCTGCTCGAATCGTCGTGGTTCATCTCACTTGGGTCGGCCACACTGAGTGCGAAGGGCATCCCACTGTCGGATTCGACGGTTCGATCCCGGAGTTCTGTGACTTCTTCGAGCGGCAGTATGCAGAGTCCGCGGAGCACCAAAAAACTGGTGGCAGAAATCATGCAACGCCGCCGCCGCGAAGGACGGCAACGGCTGTAATTCTCGCCATTCTCGATCGGCTCAACACCTGCGGCGCTGTCACCCCTGCCAAGGTGCGATGATTCGGCTGGTGATCGTTGACCGGTGGTATTTCTGCGCTCAACCGCCGGCTAACGCGAGTGACCACTGCAACCGCAACTCCGCATCGTCGACCTGCAAGACGTCCTTTAAGTCGAGAGCCAAATGATACTGTCCCTGTAGATCTGTCACGTCCTCGAGCAAGTAGTCCGAGATTATCGGCTGCTTGGCGTCCCGTGTCCGTCGCAGCAAGCGCGCAACGTCTTGCCGATTTTGGTGATTCGTCACCGTGATCCGCTGTCCCTTCAACTCCACGAAACTGGTTCGCCGCTCCGTTGCCACCAACAGATGACCTTACAGCTTTTCCAAGGGAACAGATTCTTGCTCGGACAATCTTCTTCATGTTGAACGGCAACCGCAGCCCCATTAGGCCCAATACCGTTCAATCGAGCATGACGATCGCCTTTCGAAAAGTCTTGGTTGGCTGCGGGGAATTGCGGTGTTTGTCCCGTTTTTTCAACCAGTTGCTCATCTTGCGTTTGATGACGCGTGGGTTGATGCGGTTGCG
>JANMIF010000577.1:0-2592 GCA_031375695.1 Planctomyces sp. | reverse complement strand
GAGCGAGGGCGAGCGTTCCACATCGCTCGGAATACTTTGTCTCGTGGAGCGCTCGCCCTCGCTCTCGCTTCGGGTTAGTGTGTGCTGACGATGTCGGTCGCCGACGCGTATCGGGTAAGTGTTTCGGCTGGTCGAAGAAGGGGCAAGTTTGATGCAGTCGTTGAATTTGGGAGTGGCCGCGCACTGTCTGCCTCAACCGATCCGCATGGCGATTCGCGCAGCAGTTGAGATCGAGGCGAAGGCGTTGCAGTTCGACGTGCGGAATGAACTGCGGCCGGACGATTTGTCGGACAGCGGTCGCCGACAATTGTTGCACGAATTGGAAGTAAGCGGACTGAAGATCAGCGCGTTGCAGTTTCCAACTCGCCGCAGCCTGTACGATTTAGATCAGTTGGATGCTCGCGTGGCGGCCCTCAAGCGGGCAATGGACTTCGCGTATCAGTTGCATGTGCCGGTCGTGACCGCGCGAGTTGGGGCGATTCCGGCGGACGCCGAGAGTGCCGAATCGAAGCGTCTGGTCGAAGTACTGAATGATCTAGCGCGGCATGGGAATCAAATCGGCTCAACGCTGGCGATCACCCCGACGCGGGATTCCGCCGCCGATTTAAAGTCGTTGTTCGGGCGAATCACGGACGGTCTGATCGGCCTGAATTTTGATGCGGCAGTGTTCGCGATGAATGGCCGCGATGCCGTCGCTGCGTTTCGCGAGTTGCATGAGCACGTCTTGCATGTCGTGGCTCGTGACGGCGTCCGGGACATCGACGGCTCCGGTCAAGAAACAACGCTCGGCCGCGGCGACGTCGATTGGCCCGAACTAATCGTACTGTTGTCCGAAGCCGATTATCGTCGCTGGATTACCGTGGATCGAACGCATTCGGACGACCCGCTGCAAGAGACGCGACAGGCGTTGACGTATCTGCGCCGGGTCGCCTTCGGCGAATGAACGACTTGGCGAGCGGGGCGGCGTTAGCCCCCCGCTCGCCAACACAAAGGAAAGCCATTCCCACCGATGACCGCGCGATTGACGATTTTGGCCAGCGGCAGTTCGGGCAACGTGGCGCTGATCGAACTCGACGGGCAACGCTGGCTGATCGACCTGGGGCTGGAGCCGAAAGAACTGGACGCTCGCTTGGCGGAGGTCGGCGCGAGTTGGTCAGAACTGCGTGGCGTGTTGATGACGCATCGACACAGCGATCACTGGAAGCCGAAGTCGCTGGGCCGCTGTTGGTCAACGCGACTCGCGGTGCATTGTCATCGCGATCATTTGCCCCCGTTTCGACTGGGCTGTCCTGAGTTTCGTGACCTTGAGCGCGAACGATTGGTGCGACCGTTTGTCGGCGAGCGGCCGATTACGCTGACTGATTCCTGGCAGTGCCGGCCAATTCGTGTGCGACACGACGGTGGAGCGACCTTCGGGTTTCGTTTCGATCGTCTCGCCGAAACACCCGATTCGCAGCGCCGTCTTCCGTGGTCTGAAGAAATTCGTGGTCAACCTGCGGCGAATGGACCGCCGCTGTCATTCGTGTACATGGCCGATGTCGGTTGCTGGGACAATGGCCTCGTCGAGCGGTTGAGAAACCTCGATTTGTTGGCTCTGGAATTCAATCACGATGAACCGCTATTGCGTCAAAGTTCACGGCCCGCCTGGCTGATTCACCGCATTGCCGGCGACGAAGGGCATCTGTCAAACGAGCAAGCCGCTGGCCTGTTGCGACAGATCGTGAAACATTCAGCCGCCGGGCGATTGAAACAAGTCGTGCAGTTGCATCTGAGCCAAGAATGCAACTCACCGGAACTGGCCACCGCCAGCGCTCGCGCTGTGCTGGACGAACTCGAATGCACGGCCAACGTGCATTGCGCCGAACAAGCACGCCCCAGCCAATCGTTTGTCATCGGATGAGGCGACAATGATCGCCATTTCAAGTATCCGCCAGCCGTTGGAATTGCCCTCACCGATGTTTCCAAATCGACCGATTGGCCTATAATCCCGCCCCGTGTCCTACGTCCGTTTGTGGAGAAATCGATCAAAATGCCTTCACTCCGTTTGCTGTTGTTATTGAGTTTGGTTTTGTTCGCCGGGTTTGCTCGGCTGCTTCCACACATGGAGAACTTTGCCCCAATCACGGCCGTTGCCCTGTTCGCGGCGGCGTATCTGCCGGATCGGCGTTGGGCCGTTGTATTGCCGATCGCAGCTCGCGTGATCAGCGACATCGTCCTGCAAAACACGAAATACACCGCGTGGTCCGAGTACATGGCTGAAGAATGCTTGTTCGTGTACGGAGCGATGTTGGTCACGGCGGCGATCGGATTTAGCTTGCGGAATCGAGTGCGGCCCAGCCGAGTGTTGCTGGCCACGCTGGCGGGTTCGATCAGTTTTTTCGTGATCACGAATTTCGGCTCGTGGCTGTGTTACTCGACGACATATGCTCGCAACTTCGGTGGCGTGATGGACTGCTACGCGGCAGGAATCCCGTTCTTTCGAACGACTCTGTTGAGCGACCTGATTTTCACGGGAGCCTTCTTCGGCGGCTTCGCACTGTTGGAACGATTCGTCCCGCAGTTTCGGAATGAGACAATTCGTCAGTCGGCCCC
>JANMIF010000567.1:0-9776 GCA_031375695.1 Planctomyces sp. | reverse complement strand
TCAATCTGCGGAATATGTAGCTCCGCCCCTTGTGACCGGGATGCTGGGCTAAAGCCGTGTTTTCCCGGTGATTATCGAATCATGCTGGCCACAAGGGCCAGACCTACAGATTGCCCAAAGCAATGAATTAGCCAGCCGTGTTTGTCTGACAACCAGAACTCGCGGCGGCCGTCCACTTCGGCGATGCTGGTCAATTCGGTGAACTGAGCCAAGTCGTCGCCGACGTTGATCGTGAATTCTTGCGAGGCGGTTGCGGGCAGGTTGCCGTTGTCGGCGACTTGCACCGTGACTTTGACTGGGCCGGGGGGCCGTTGCGTCAGCGGGCGTCCACACGAAGTCACCAGATGCGGCGTCAATTTTGGCTCCAGCCGGAGCACTCCAGCAATTCGGCATGCAACTTTGAAAGCGACATCGTGCAAAACTCAACCTACCGAGATAACCTTCCTGCCGACTGAAACGAGACAACTTTGCTGGCCGGAGGGCGTCAGGCCCCGGACAAATTTGCAAACGAGGATTCGATGACTCACTGGCTTCTGACAGTTCTGACTGTGGCGATAACAACTCTGCAAGTCGAGATTTCGACGTTTCAGGGCGAACCACGATCGGGCGAATGGCGCGGCCTGGCAGACGGTCATGTGGCGATCTCGGTTGGAGGGAAGGACGAAACCGTCGCGCTCAGCGAAGTTCTGGAAATTCGTTTTCGGGGCGAAACGGCTGCGAAGTTCGAGAAGCCAGCAGGGATTGTCACCTTGTCAGACGGATCAACGCTCAGCGGATCACAAGTCACCGTGAGCGGCAAGCAACTTAAGCTAACTTCGGCGGCTCTCGGCGACCTGGCGCTACCGCAAACGGACGTGACCAGCATTCGGTTCGCGGATCGGTTCACGAGCGTTGACGACCAGTGGAATAAATTGGCTGATCGCGAACGCAAATCTGATCTGCTGGTTGTACGCAAAGACGACACGCTCGACTTTCTGGATGGCGTGGTGGTCGAAGTCACGGACAAGTCAGTGAAGTTTTTGCTGGACGGTGACGAAGTTTCGACGAAACGGGACAAGGTATTCGGCCTGCTGTTTGCTCAACGGCCGAATACCGTGAAGGCTCCGGTGTCGGCGACAGCGGGCTACACCGTGCGAATCGAATTGGCGAATGGTGACGTTTTGATGGCTGCAAGTTTGACCGAATCCGACGGCAAGCTGATCGCCAAGCGAGCAGCGAAATCGGAGATCGCGTTGCCGCTAGGACAGCTCAAGTCGATTGATCTGAGTCAGGGGAAGCTGCGATATCTGTCGCAAATGGACCCGCGCGAGGTGAAGTACACGCCATATTTCGATACCACCTGGGAATACCGCCGCGACACAAACATGGACGGCGGCCTGCTGCGGTTGGGCAACAAGGTGTATCAGCGCGGTTTGTGCATTCATTCCAAAACGCTTTTAAAATATCGGCTGGGTGGCGACTACCGCCGCTTTCAAGCGGTAACGGGGATCGATCATTTGGTCGCGTCGAACGGATACGGCGACTGCAAACTGGTCATTTCCGGCGACGGTAAGAAGCTGCTCGAAGCCGACATCAAAGCGAAGGACGCCGCGAAACCGATCGACCTCGACGTGGCCGACGTCGTCGTGCTCGAAGTGCTTGTTGATTACGGGGGCAACTTGGACATCTCCGATCATCTCGACTTGGCCGATGCAAAACTGATTAAATGACGGTCGAGTCTTTGCGGCTTGATGAGGCAATCTGGAAGACGCCGAAAGTCACAGAAAGTTCGATTCGTGAGGCATTTCGATGGCCCGAAGCGTTGATCACAAACGCTGGTTGCGAGGCACCGGGTGGGTGATCGTCGTCGCAATCTCGCTGGCTCGTGCGGCGGCCGACGATCCGACCGCGCGGTTTTATGAAGAGTTGCGGCAGCGGTCGCTCTTCAGTTTGGTCGAGTCCGATTGTTTACGGCGGCTGGAAACGAAGTCGCTCAACGATCGTGAGCGGAGTGACCTAGTTTTGGAGTTGTCGCGGTCGTTCGCGGCACATGCCTGGCAAACGGTCGGGGCCGAGCAAGACGAATTGTGGCGGAGATCGCGAGCGGTCGTCAGCGAATGGCTGAGCAAAACGGAATTGCCGCCGCGTCGCGAGTTGCTGGATGCGCAGTTGGCGTTGATTGACATGAGCGAATCGGAATGGCATCTCGCTCAGTCTCAGCTGCGGCCGGATGACCGCGAGTTTACACGACGCGGTAGCGAAACGGTCGGTTTGGCAATTGAGCGGCTGACTCGGCTTGAGAAATCGCTCGGGCTACAAGTGCGACTCGGCGCGGCAGATTCGGCGGCAGGGAGTCGTGTTGATCCGAAACCGGCCGGCGCGGCGCTCACGCCTTTCGAGCGACGAACACTGTGGCAGCAAGTCCGCTGGCGATTGGGGCTGGCTCGGACAGTACATGCCAAGTTTTCAGAGCCGGGTTCGGCGGACCGAGCCGAGTCGCTGGTGTCAGCCAACGAATGGTTGCTCCCCTTGGCTGGCGGGCCGAACGACGATCGGTTGACTGGCGACGCACAACTCGCGCTGGCCGAGGTCGCTCGACTGCGCAGCGACTTTGAGCACGCGGCCAAAGTCTTGGCGACCTTCGAGAAAACGTTGTCGGTAGAAACGCCGGAGGGTCAGCGCGAGCGATTCGTAATTGAACGAAGTCAGTTGCTGCTGGCAATGACTCAGCCGACCGAGGCGGCCGCGTTCTTGTTGGGACAGCGGCGCGAGTCACAACGTGACAAACCCGCAGCGTTGCGCAATCAGGTTCCTGCGATCCCGCCGATCAAATGGTCGAGCGAGTTGGCGTATTGGCAGGTCGCGGTGGAATTGGCGATGTGGCAACTCGCGGCCGATCGTGGGCAATTGAAATTGGCCGACGAGGTCTGGGAGCGAGCGACGGCGGAAGTTTCATTACTGGAAAAAACGGAAGCAGGATATTGGTCCGC
Organism: Planctomyces sp.; assembly: GCA_031375695.1. Classification (GTDB taxonomy): domain Bacteria; phylum Planctomycetota; class Planctomycetia; order Planctomycetales; family Planctomycetaceae; genus SXKJ01. The sequence goes on along the minus strand of JANMIF010000567.1, from coordinate 6,807 downwards.
GCGAGCTTCCGCCGATTGGCAGATCGCTCGCGAAACTCACGATTACGGCCACGATCTAGCGGCGCTTGTCCGACAGGCCCGGCAAGCGTTTGCCGCTGGCGAGGCGGACACGGCGATCCGCCTGTTCGACGAAGCCATCGCGAAAGCGAGCCGATCGGCAGCGGGATCTGATGGGGCGGCTAAGTTGGTTTTCGATCTGCGGGATTCGCGTGCGACCTTGTTGTTTCAAGCCAAGCGATATGCCGACTCGGCCGCCGCGTTTCGCGAGTTGGCCGAATCGCCACAACAAGTCCGTTCACCGGTCGTGCATTTGTTGTGGGCGTTTTCTCTGGGTCGGCTGTTTGAGCAATCACCGTCCGATGCAAAGCAAGGCGAGTTCGTTAGCACGCTATTGTCATTGCGTGAACGATATGCCGATCAACCGGAAGCGAGCGAAGCGGCCTGGCTGCTTGGCCAATTGGCCGAGCGAGATCAGAAGTTTTGCGAAGCGATTAACCGGTTCGCATTGATTGCCGAATCGCATCCGCGCCGCGATGCCGCTTGGGCCGCGATCGCGCGCTGTCACGAGCGACAAATCTCTCAGTTGCGAACTGATAAAGTGCCGATTACCGAATCGATTGCTGCTGCGCGACAGCAATTGACCCCAGTGGTGCAGCGAGTCTTGAAACGACTCGACGATCCAGCGACTGTGACAGTCGATCGGAGTCCGGCGACGGACTTGGCGGAGACGACTGGGGAGTTGGGACGTCAGCCGGTAATGGCCGTGATGAATCCGTTTGATGCGGAATTGTTGGTTCGATCGGCTCGCTTGCTGATCGAACACCCGAGCGTGGCGGATCAAGAGTTTGTCGATCAACTGTTGGCTCGCGTGATCGGCTCGGCGCGCGACCGTACTTGGCTGAACACGGCCAAACAATTGCAAGTCGTGCTGCTGGCCAGCCGACGCAAAATCGACGACGCCGAGCGGTTGCTGGATTCACTAGATCGCACCACTCCCGACGAACTGCTGTCGCTATTAGACGGCTTGTCGAGCGTGGCAGCTCAAACCGATGGCAGTACGCAACGGCTCGTAGCAGAATTGCAATTGCGAGCGTCACGCAGACTGGCGAATTCGCCGCAGTCACTGACTGAGTCTCAGCGAACTCGACTGTGGCGTGCTCGTGCGGAAGCGTTTGCGGTCACAGGGCAGCCGAGTCACGCAGTTGCGGCGTACCAAAAACTCTTAGACAAATCGCCGCGTGACACGCTATTGCTGCACGCCGTCGCCGAATTATGCGAACGAATCGATTCGCCGGAGTCGCTGCAAAAAGCAAAAGGGTGTTGGCGCAAGCTGGAGGCGATTCACAACCCCGGCAACCTCGATTGGCTCGATGCCCGCTGGCATGTGATCCGCTGCTGCCAAAGGCTGAACGAACGAGCCGAAGCGGACAAACTCTTGAAGCTGACGAAGCTTCTCTATCCCGATCTCGGCAACGCGGCGATCAAAGCACGCTTCGGCGAATTAGATCACTAGCCACTCGATTACGCTTCGAGTTAGTAGGCTGGGCGATCACGCTGGTTCGCCGTAAGCTGTTTCCGGTGCATTTGATCTCCGATTGATGAGGCGACCTTCCGTGCGAACTTGCCTGATATTGGCCTGCCTGTTTTTCACTTCGTCCCTGGTTGCTGCGGATGCGACAAACGATTCGCCCGACGAGTCCGAAGGTCGCAAGACGGCCGAGCGGTTCTTGATGGTGTTGGAACGAAATCCGCGCAAAGGGACAGCGCTCGACAAGGTTGTGGCGTTTCATCTGGATCACGAATCGCTCGACGAATTGGTATCGCAATTGCGTGAGAAGGCGAGTTCTCTGGCCGAAGGCAAGCCGGAAGAGTCGGGGCGGGCGTGGCTGGTTGTCGGGATGATTGATGACTCCCGGGCCGAGACCGAATTGGCCGTTGAAGCATTTAAGAAAGCCGAACAATTGTTGCCGAAGAGTTCGGTCGCGTCGTATTCGTTGGGGCAGGCGCTGGTGTCGTTGAATCGATTATCGGACGGAGCCGCAGCGTTCGAACGGGCAATTCAGCGTCAGCCGGTGCCGACAGATTTACTGGAGATCTTTCAGTCATTGGGCCGAGCGCAGCAGCGACTCGCACCCGGCGACAAGGTTATTGAAGTTTGGGCGCGGTTGGAGAAGTTGGTCCCGAACGCCCCGCGCGTGCCTGAGTTGATTGCGCGCACGTTGCTCGATGACGGGTATTGGGAAGCGGCGCTGCCGCGATACGAATCGCTCGCGAAGGGGGCGAAAGATCCGTATCGGCGGTCAGAGTTGGAGCTGGAGATTCTCGATCTGCGACTGAAGCTGGGGCAGACGGAAAAAGCATTGGCCGACGCTGACCGGTTGCTCAGCAATCTGAAGCCGGAACATTGGCTGTTTCGTGAAACACGGCGGCGAGTCGAAGAGGCGTTTTTGGTTCAGGACGATGTCGCTGGTTGGATCAAGCATTTGGAATCTCGCTTGGCCACGCAGCCGGGTGACATCGACGCGGTCGTGCGGTTGGCTCGCGCGCTGGCGGGATTGAATCGCAATGACGAGGCGCGGTCTCGACTGGAAGCGGCAATCAAGGTCGCGCCGAACTCGGCCGACTTGCGGGTGGAGTTGATTGAGTTGTTAAAGTCGCAGCAGTTGGTCAAGGAGGCGATCTCGCAGTACGAGCAGTTGGACCGGATTGCGCCGAACAACACGGATTATGTTCGCGATTGGGGGTTGTTGGTGATCAAGGCCCCACAGTTCGTAGTTCCGCCTTCAGGCGGTCATCCCGCAGACTCGGCGAATCAAAACAAACACGGCCTAAAGGCGGAACTACGAACGGCCGCGGCGATTTGGCTCAAACTTGTCAACGCCAAGCCCAAAGATGCTGTTGTCGCGGCGCAGGTTGCGGACTGGATGGTGGAGGCGGACACATTTCTGCTCGATGACGCGGCGGGGTTATTGCGGAAGGCGGTTGACCTGGAGCCCGATTCGTTGTCGCATCGGGAACAGTTTGGCGAGGTGTTGGCGACTGCCGGCAAGAAAGACGAATCACTGGCGATGTGGCGAACGATGGCCAATGGGCCGCGTCGAACTGCGAACAACTTGGCTCATCTGTCTGAGGTGCTGAATCGGTTCGGATATCGCGACGAAACGCTGACGACGATTGATGCCGCGTGTGAATTGGATCGCAAGTCGCTTGAGCTTCGGTTTCAACAAGCAGAGGTTCGTCGCAATTGGAAGCAGTTTGAATCGGCGATGTCCGCACTGGCAGAAGCTGCCATGTTGGCCGACACACCGGAGACGTTTGATCGCGTCGTGCAGGTTGAAGTCCGTGTGCTGACTGAGTCGGAGTTGCTGACGGAGCGGATTGAGGAGTTGCAGGCAGTTACAAGTAAGATGCGTGAGCGAGTGGTCAACGACGACCACTCGCTTGCGCGTCGTGCTAGTAGTCAACACTTCCGGCTCGCGAAGTATCTTGAGGCGGCGAGCAATCTCAAAGAGGCGACTGTCGCGGCGCGCAAGGCGGTGGAATTGGAGCCGAAGAACGGTGTCTTCTTGCAAGCGGCGGCGAAGATGTTAGCGGCGGACAGTCAGTGGTTGTCGGCGGTTGAGGTTTATGAGCGATTGCTAAAGTTGGATCGGCGGTTTCGGATCGACTCGTTGCGCGCGATCGCCGAGATGGAATTGAAGCTCGGCCGAAAAGAACGAGCGATGAAGTCGGGACGCGACCTGTTGTCGGCGGCTCCAGCAAATCCGGAGGCCAGCGAGTTTGTCGTTGATCTGTGCGTTCACTTCGGTCAGCAAACGGAGGCGTTGCAGATTCTGCGGCGAGCTTCTCGGCAGAACCCGGTCGATCGGCGGTTGGCGATGAAGCTGGTTGATCGGCTGATGGATGGCGGGGGGGCTGAGGGGCACGGGCTGAGGGGCGCGGGAGAAGGCGGAACGGCAGAGGCCCGAAGTCAGAAGTCAGATGCAGCGGCCCTTGCCCCTCAGTCCTCAGCCCTTAGCCAGTCGTTCGACGAAGCTCGCGAAGTCCTGTGGAGAGTCTTCGAGAAGTCGAGCAAGTCCGACGATCGGGCTGAGGTGGCCAAGAAGCTCGGTGAGTTGTCGGTGTTGCCGAGGGAGTTTGTGAAATTGATCGCTCGGCTGGAACGGTTGCGACATGAGCCGAAGATGGCGCGGGATGCGGCGCTGGCATTGATTAATGTTCATGAGCAAGCGGGAGACACTCAGCAAGCTCGGCGGGAGTTGGATCGGCTGTTGCCTTCGGCCCCGCGCGATGCGGATTTGCTCAAGCGAGCGGTCGCACTGAGTGAGTCGATGGGTGATCTCGATGCGGCGATCACTCAGCAACAGCGGTTGGCCGATGTCGTTCGGCGTCGCGAGGCGGATGAGCATTTGATGGTGTTGCTCCGCCGAGCCGGTCGCGACGGAGATGCGAATGCGCTGCTGGCGAAGTGGACTGAGCAAGAGCGTGATCCGGGCAAAGTGTTGCGGGAGATTGACCGCATCCTCACGACAACCAGCGGGCGGACGCTCAGCAGTCCGGGGAGCCGGCAAGCGGATCGGCAGGCGATTCCGGGGGCGTTGAAGCTCGTGCAGCAGTGGCGGGCTCGCGAGCCGATGAACTGGGAGTTCATGGTTCGCGAGGTGCTGCTGCTGGCCGAACAGCTTGAAACGGACAAGGCGAAGCTCGTGCGGGATGAACTGCTGCGGCTCGACTTGCCGGACGACACGTTGAGCGTGCTGGCCTCCGCGAAGAAGTCGCCGGCACTAGTGACTGATCGAATTGAGCGGATGCGGCGGCGATTCGTCAGTGCTGGGTTGCCGATCGTTGATTACGGGCAAGCGAGGCAGATGGCGATTGATGGCCGAATACTGCTCGGCACTTATTGGCTCGACAAGCGGCATCCGAAGAATCGAGACGAGCGGCCGAGTTTGTCCGAGTCGAAGGATCGATCTCCGCTGCGACAAGCGTGGGACGATGTTTATTGGCACTCGTACCCGCCGACTCAAAAAGCGTTGCCCGGCTTGCCGTTGGTCCAGGTGTGCCTCGCATTGCAAGACGTCGCGGCCGATGACCCGGCGGTTGAATGGTTGATTTTGCGAGCGGTCGCGTTGATGCGGAACGAGACGGTCTCGCACTACTTTGACCTTCTGCCGATGCCGCCGGGAGAGTTGCTCGACAATGCGACGATTGATCGTTTGCTCGCGTCATTGCGTCGGCTATGGAAGCACGACGAAGTGCTCGAATGGTCGGGGCGGTCGCCATTCGTGGAAATGGTCGCTCGCGAATTGCGTCGAGCCGGGCGGGATGACGACTGGTTGCAATTGTTGACGGAAGCGGAATCGCTCAACGCCGAAGCGGCCGCGCCGAGTCTTAACCTGTTCGGCTGGTTGATTCAAAACGCCGCGAGACGAAACGATACCGACGTGGCAGTGCGGCTGGTGAAGCGATATGCCAATGACCTTGCGGCGAATCCATCGCTGGCGATCAATATCAACGATCAACATTACGCGAATCCCGGTTTCATCGCGCTGTGGATGCAGAACTTGATGATTCGGCCAACCGATGCGACGGGATCGGCGGCGTCTCCCGATGCGTCGCGGCTGCGAGTGCTCAAGGTTGTGGATGCCGCTTGGGGACCGCTGTCCGATCGGCACCTCCCGCCGGATTCCAGCTCGACGATTCGATACTTGATCAATCTCGAGGGTGGTGCCTCGGCGGGTAAGACCGCTCCGAGGCAGTTGACTCAGACGCAACGCCAGTCGATCGCCGATTCTGGTCAAGGGTGGCTCGTGTGGCAGAACGCCGATCGGTTTCAGCCGCGGACCGTGAACTTTCCGAATGTCATCAAAGCCCCAGAGTTCGCCGCGCTCCGCGTGTTGATGCAGGCTCACGTGATCGCCGTGCAAGGTGGCTGGTCCGCCGCGCTGCACGAACATTTGCAATCAAAGGCCGCCGCTGCCAAGCCGCAGTCGCGAGAGAAGTACATGGCCCTGCTCGGTCTCGCGAGCCTGCTCATGTGGGAAGAACAAACCGATGCGGCGCTGCCGGTTATGCGCGACCTGTTCGATGCGGCCGGACACTCGACGCAGTTGCAGTTCGACATCGCGTGGCAACATCAACATCACGGACACAACGAAGCGGCTCTCGACTTGTTCGACCGCATCGACGCGAAGAACGGTTCGCTGCGGAAAGAGATTGAACAACGCGCCGTGTCGCTCGCCGCAAAGTTGAGCAAACCGGATCGAGTGCGACTCGCTGCCGAGCGGTTGTTTGGGATGAAGCTGGAGCCGCAGGAAGAATTGCAACTGGCGGCGACACTCTCCGGGTTGGGTTTGCACGATCATGCCGAGGCGATTCGGATGCGGTTGCCTCAGCGAGCGGGGAACAATTTGCTGGCGCTGCAGCAGTTGATGGACGACCACTCGGCGGCTAAAAGGATTGACGAAGCGTGTGCGGTCGCGGAACAAATTGTCCGGCGAACGGCTCCGGCCAATCCGCTGATCGGGAGCGCTCAGCAATCGACATTCTCCGGCGGAGTGCAGGCGAAAATCATCACGCAGCATTCGGTCGCTCGCACGAAAGCACTGACACTGCTCGGCCGCAACGGGCGGCTGGAACCGATGATCGCTCAGGCCGAAGCACAGTTTGAACGGTCGCAGTCGCTGAAGCTGTTCGGGTTGTTAGCGGAGTTGTATGCGGCCGATGTGGGGCAGGTTTCCAACGTGCCCGGATCAGATGTCAAGAAACCCGACGGGCAGGTTGGAAACCTGCCCCACGAACGGATGG
>JANMIF010000506.1:0-19660 GCA_031375695.1 Planctomyces sp. | reverse complement strand
GGCAAGCTGTCGTTCCGCCACCGCCACCGCCGCCGCCGCCGCCACCGCCGCCACCGCCGCCAGCCGGCCCGCTGCAAAACCTTGACCCTGCCGTCGCGACCGGTGGTGGTGCGAGTCTTGGCACACTAGCCACGCTGTCGTTTGGCACTGGCGACGGCAGTCTGCAAGTCTCGGTTTCAGGCGACGGGAGCTTCGGCTCGTCGGTCTTCGACCCGATTGGGGCACAGTACGGCGCGGTTGACAACTGCTTGTTTTCGCAGTTGGATTTTCGGTTGGGAACTACCGGAGGTCGCTCGACTCTCAGTGCGAATCCGACGATGACGGGAACTGCCACGGAGGCACGCAGCACGTTTACGCAGAGCGGTTTGAACTTCAGTTTGGTGCAAACCACCTCGCAGCTTAACGACGAAGCAGGGACACGCATTGGAGCCTTGTTGACACAGACCTACACGATCACGAATCCCAGTGCGGCGGCGGTCATCTTTGACGTTTTGCGTTACACCGACTTCCACATGTTCAATTACCCCACCGTGAATAACGACGGTGGCGGACGAATCCGCGATCCGCGAAACGCTGAGGTATACATCGAGAGCACGAATACGATCGTGCCTGGCAGCTCGAACGCGTTTGTGGGGACGACAGGAATTGGCGGCGATCCGCTCACCACGGATCGTTTCTATCTGGCCGACTTGGGAATCGTGGCGGACTACGCGGCGGGTGGTTTTCAGGATGGAGACCCACTTCCCAATCTCATTGCGGGTGACACCAACGCGGACGACATCGTGGATGTTCCGACCACGGATAACCGCATCGTGATCCGCAACCTGTACACGATCGCTCCGGGGGCTTCAGTCGACTACACGACTCACTCGGCATTCGGAACGATTGTTCCGCTGCCAGTCAACGTCGCCCCGACCGCAGTGAATGACTCCGCTGTGATCAATGGCACGACGGAAGTCACGTTCGATGTTGTCTCCAACGATTCGGACTCAGACGGATCGCTCGATTACACCAAAATTCAAATCGTGACCCAGCCGACCAATGGTATGGTCTTCGATCTCGATAACGGTTTGCTGCGGTATGTTCCTGATCCCACCTTTAGCGGAACCGACACGTTTCAATACACGATCGCGGACGATAGTGGTGCCGTCAGCAATGTGGCGACGGTAACGATCCAGGTGACACCGATCGATCTCGGCCCGGACTTGCTGCTGGGCAGTGACGGGAACGACACGTTAATCGCCAACGTGGGTAACGACACGCTCAACGGCGGTATTGGTGACGACAGTGCCGATGGTGGCGGAGGCAACGACTCGATGTCGGGTGGTTCCGGAAACGACACGTTGATCGGCAATTTCGGAGACGACACGCTCAACGGACAAGGTGGCATCGACTTCTTGGACGGAGTCAATGGCCATGACACCACGATTTGGGAAGGTGCCAGTAGCGACAACGATGTCGTCGCCGATGCCATCGGAGATAACACGCTCATCGTGAACGGCACAAACCTGCTCAATACGTTTGATGTCGGACAAAACATCGATCATCAACTAACAATCACCGAGATCGGTAAAACGGTCACGATCGGGCCAACGTTCAATCGAGTCATCGTCAACGGCAACGGTGGCAATGACACGATCAATGTAGGAATGCTGAAACGCGTGCCGGCGACTCTGCTGGAAGTTCACGGCAATCTTGGCAACGACACGCTCACTGGCGGGGGCGCGCTGGGCCAAGTTCGTTTGCTGCTCGACGGCAGCGAAGGAAACGATTCCGTGCAGGGGGGCGAGGGAGATGAAACGATCCTCGGCGGAACCGGCCTCGACATCCTGAAAGGTGGAGCCGGCAACGACACGCTCCGGGGCAACGAAGATGACGACTACCTGGATGGCGGTGTCGGCAACGACGCACTGTTTGGGGATGCTGGCTTCGATTCGATTCGTGGCAACGCGGGTGACGACTCGGCCGAAGGAGGCGACGACAATGACTCGATCGACGGAGGTGACGGCAAGGACACACTCAATGGCCAGAATGGAAACGATAGCCTGATCGGCAACATTGGGAACGACAGTCTGCTGGGCGAGGTCGGCCTCGACACACTCAGCGGCGGCGACGGCAACGACGTGCTGGATGGTGGTCGCAACGACGATTCGATCTCCGGAGGACTCGGAGACGACAAGATTCGTGGCGATCACGGCAACGATGTGATCAATGGTGATGATGGCAATGACATCATCACCGGCGGTGACGGCAACGACACGATTCTCGGTGGCCTGGGCAACGACGGGATCAACGGAGCCAACGGCAACGACAACCTCAACGCCGGCGCCGGTAACGACACGATCTTGGGTGGCGACGGCAAAGACACGCTGCGAGGCGGTGGCGGTGCCGACATCCTTCTGGGTGATGACGTCGATGACAACATCGACGGTCTAGCGGGTATCGACACGGTGGCCGGTAATCAAGGGAACGACGTGATTGCTGATCCGCCAGCAGAGATCAACGAGAGCTTCGTTTTGCCCACTACTATCCGATTGCTGTTGGATGCCCTGTGATCGCCGGAATGACACTGTAAATTCAAACAATCAGCCCGACTGCTCAAAGCAGCCGGGCTGATTGTTTTCACATAGGCAACGTGTCACTTGATTTCGCCGGCCTGCCCGAATCTTAGTCGTCGGTCGCGCGACGATCGCGCGGCAGGTGAGACCACTGGATTCATGATCGGCGTTTTTTCGCTGTTTTACGGCACCAAATGGGGTTCGGCCGCGGCGCGGAAGTTGCTTTGATCGCTTCGGGTTATGCTGCGACAATGGCAGGACTGAAGCAACTTACCCGAAGCGTCAGCGAGGGCGAGCGCTCCAGGACGCCATGAATTCCGACTTGCCAAACTCCGTGAAACGCTCGCCTTCCCTGACGCTTCCGGTTACTTGTTTCCATTCGCCTCACATCCGCCGGGGATTTTGCAATCAATGACAATTCGCGTTGCACTCCATCACGTCACGGAATACCGCTACGACAAGCTGATCAACCTAGGGCCACAGGAGGTGCGGTTGCGGCCAGCTCCGCATTGTCGGACGCCGGTGCCGAGTTATTCGCTCAAGATCGAACCGCCCGAGCATTACCTCAACTGGCAGCAGGATCCGCATGGGAACTTTGTCGCCCGGCTGACGTTTCTAAAGCCAACTCGACGCTTTCGAGTTGCGGTCGATTTGCTGGCCGAGATGACGGTCATTAATCCGTTCGACTTCTTCATCGAACCGGCGGCCGAGCAATTTCCGTTTGAGTACGCACCCGACCTGGCGAACGACCTTGTGCCGTTCCTCGAACGGTTGCCGGTCGGGCCACAGTTGGCGAAGTACTTGCGGACGATTGATGTCTCGCCGCGGAAGACTGTGGATTTTTTGGTTGATCTGAATCTGAAACTTCAGCGCGATGTGGCCTACCTCATTCGGTTGGAGCCGGGAGTGCAAACTCCGGAAGAGACCCTGGGGAAGGGATCGGGGTCGTGTCGCGATTCGGCGTGGCTGATGGTGCAAATTCTGCGCAGTTTCGGATTGGCGGCGCGGTTTGTGTCGGGGTATCTGATTCAATTAGTGGCCGATGTGAAGCCGCTCGAAGGGGCGGCGGGGGCACCGACAGACTTCACCGATCTGCATGCTTGGGCGGAGGTCTTTTTGCCGGGAGCCGGTTGGATCGGGTTGGATCCGACATCGGGATTGCTGACAGGCGAAGGACACATTCCGCTCGCGGCGACACCGGCTCCACAGACGGCCGCTCCGATCAGTGGCTGCGTCGATGAATGCGAAGTCGAGTTTGGATTTGAGATGAATGTCACAAGGGATCATGAAGACCCGCGAGTGACGAAGCCGTACACCGATCAGCAATGGGACGAGATCAACCGGTTGGGCCACGTCGTGGATGAGCGGCTGCGGCTTGGCGATGTGCGGCTGACGATGGGGGGCGAGCCAACATTCGTTTCGATCGACGACATGGAAAGCCCCGAGTGGAACACTGGGGCCGTCGGTCTGCACAAGCAGCGGCTTTCGATGGAGTTGATTCAGCGGCTGCGGACGCGATTCGGGCCGGGAGGCTTGTTGCACTTCGGTGAAGGCAAGTGGTATCCGGGCGAGTCGTTGCCGCGGTGGGCGTACACCTGCTTGTGGCGGAAGGACGGTCAACCAATCTGGTCGAACTCGAAATGGCTGGCGGGAGGCGATCCCGATTCAAAGTTGAGCGTGGATCGCGCGGGACTGTTCATCACGGAAGTATCTCGGCGTCTGCAAGTCGATCCGCGCTGGATTCAGTCGGCATACGAAGACGTTTGGAAGGCGATCGAGCAGGAACACAAGCTGCCGGTCGATGTCGATGCCCGCAAGTTCGATCTCGATGCGGATGAGGACCGACGTCGGTTGGCGAAGATTGTTGAGAAGGGGCCGACTCGCAAAGCGGGGTTCGTGCTGCCGCTGACGCGCGCCTGGTGGCAGTCGCGAGCCGGGTGGGCGAGCGGGCCGTGGCGGTTGCGAGCGGAGCGGCTGTTCCTGTTGCCTGGCGATTCACCGATCGGGCTGCGACTACCGCTGGACTCGTTACCCGTCGGTGGACCGGTGAGCGCAACGATGCTTTACCCAATCGACCCGTTCGCCGATCGACAGCCGTTGCCGGGCTACGCAGAGCTGCGACAAGGGACTCAGCACGGGCCGCTCGACTTTCCCGCAGTGACGATCACGGAACAAGGACGCGAACACGCTGAACGGGCGGCGAAAATGAAGGAGCGCGATCGCATTGCCGCTGCGAAGCCGGCGATTGACGGCGTGGGAGATGCCGAGGCGAAAGTAATCGACCAGCCGGTGGGCAATTGGGTCGATGTGGTCCGCACCGCGATGTGCATCGAGCCGCGCAACGGTCGGCTGCATGTCTTCATGCCACCGGTCGCGACTCTCGAAGATTATTTGGAACTGGTCGCGACCATCGAATCGACGGCCGAGGCGATGAAGCAGCCGGTCGTGCTGGAAGGTTATCTGCCGCCGCACGATCACCGCATTCAGGTGATGAAGGTGACTCCCGATCCGGGTGTGATCGAGGTCAATGTCCATCCGGCCGAGTCGTGGGAAGAACTGAAGGAAATCACGACCGGTGTGTATGAAGAGGCTCGGTTGACTCGTTTGGGAACGGAAAAGTTTCAGCTCGATGGGAAGCATTCGGGGACGGGTGGCGGCAATCACATCGTGCTCGGCGGAGCGACTTCGGCCGACAGCCCGTTTCTGCGGCGGCCCGATTTGCTGCGGAGCTTGGTCTCCTATTGGAACAATCATCCGTCTCTGTCGTACATCTTTTCCGGACAGTTCATCGGTCCAACGTGTCAGGCTCCGCGCGTCGATGAAGGTCGCCGCGATGCGCTCTACGAATTGGAGTTGGCGTTCGAGCAGATCCCGAAACAGGGGCCGATCCCGCCGTGGCTGATCGATCGAGTGTTTCGGCATTTGCTGGTGGACATCACAGGGAACACGCATCGGGCTGAGTTCTGCATCGACAAGCTGTACTCACCCGATCACGCGAACGGTCGGTTGGGGCTGCTGGAGTTCCGGGCATTCGAGATGCCACCGCACTCGCGCATGAGCCTCACGCAGCAGTTGTTGGTGCGGGCCTTCGTGGCGTGGTTTTGGGACACGCCGTATCGGCAACCGTTGGCTCGGTGGGGAACGGCGCTGCACGACCGATTTATGCTGCCGCATTTTCTCGCGGCCGACTTTCGTGATGTGCTGCGCGATCTGAATCAGGCAGGTTTGGCATTTCGCGAAGAATGGTTCGCACCACATCTAGAGTTCCGCTGCCCGCCAATTGGCGAGATCGTTCACGATGGCATCACGCTCACACTGCGAATGGCGATTGAGCCGTGGTATGTGCTCGGTGAAGAGCCCGGCGCGGGGGGCACCGCGCGATACGTCGATTCGTCGGTCGAGCGACTCGAAGCGAAAGTGACCGGCTTCAACGCGGCGCGATTCGCTGTCATCTGCAACGGTCGAAAGCTGCCTCTGCAACCAACAGGGACTCCCGGTGAATACGTTGCCGGCATCCGCTATCGAGCCTGGCAGCCGCCGAGCTGTCTACATCCAACGATTCCGGTTCACGCGCCGCTGGTGCTCGATGTGGTTGATCAGTGGCAGGGGCGATCCATCGGAGGCTGTCAGTATCACGTCGGCCATCCTGGCGGATTGAACCCCGCGTCGTATCCGATCAACACTCTAGAAGCCGAAAGCCGCCGAGCTGGCCGCTTCCTAAAAATGGGCCACACGGGTGGTCGCATCGCTGTCGTTGACGAATCTCCGCCGCCCGACTATCCGTGTACGCTCGATTTGCGTCTGCCGATTCGCAAAGGATGTGTGTGATTCTCACGCCGAAGTTGATCAATTGTGTGCATCAAAAAACACTTCGTGACTCTAAGCGTCGTCAGTGATTCTCGCTGACACTTGCAGTACACTGCCTTGGACCCCGAAATTCGATGCCATAAAAACGAAACCTTTTTACAGAAGTCACCCCTTTGGGTCATCTCGTCACTTTGACGAGAGACCGTTGGAAGGAAATTATTCGATTCAAACACCCCGCTTTGGCCGAACATCTCGCCGACGTTAGTCGATGTTTGCGGGAACCGGATGTGATTCGAGAGAGCGTCAAGGATTCCGACACACATTTGTATTATTGTCCCGTCGAGCGAGGATTCGTGTGCGTCGTCGTGGGTGGATTGATTCCTGATCAACGGTTTGTCATCACGGCCTATTTCACCAAGGAACTCAAGAGGGGAACTGACCTGTGGACAAAGTAAGAGTCTATTTCGATCGAAAAGGAAACTCCCTGACGGTCTGGTTTGACGACCCGAAAAAAGAGTCCGTTTGCGAAGAAGTTGGAGACGACGTCGTTCTCATGAAGGATCGCCGCGGAAGAGTCATTGGCTTCGAGCGATTGAACTACATGACGAAACTCAAACAGGCAGAAGGCTCGAATGTTCCCGTGGAAGTCCAGATGGTGTGACGGAATTCGACTCGGCGTTGGCAGAGGTAACAATTTTTGAGAGCTTAGAACAACACGCACGCGAAATGATGCCGACGAATCCGCCTCCGTTTGATGAATTGTGGAAGTTCTACCGCAGTCCGCCCTCCGTCTATGACGAGGCGTTTGAGTTGCCGGGGAAACTGCGGCCGCATTGGGCCGATCTGCATGATGGGCTGCAGGACTACACGCTAGATGAATTCGCTCAACGCACGGATCAAGCGGAGCGATTATTGAACGACAACGGCGTGACGTTCGATGTCTTTCATGAACGAGAAGCTCAGCAACGACTTTGGCAACTCGACTTGGTTCCGATGATCTTGCCGGCGGACGAGTGGTCGCGGTTGCGAAGTGGCTTGGATCAACGGGCGCGGTTGCTGGAAGCGATCATTGATGACATTCATGGTCGGCAGCGAACGCTCAAAGAAGGGATGTTGCCGCCCGGTGTCGTGTTTGCACACCCGCAATTCTTTCGGCCCTTCTTTGGTCTGCACTCTCGCGAAACACGGTCAATGATTGTGTATGCAGCGGAGTTGGCTCGGGGGCCGAGCGGTCAGTGGTTCGTGATGGCCGATCGGACGGACGCTCCCGTCGGAGCGGGCTATGCGCTGGAGAATCGGATTGTTACGTCCCGGACGATTCCGAATCTCATGCACCGTCAGCCCATCGAACGGCTGGCGTCGTTTTTCTTGCGGCTACAAAACTCGCTGAAAGAGTTGGCAGCCAAGCGATCGGACAATCCGCGGATCGTGTTGCTTAGTCCGGGACCAGCAAGTCCGTATTACTTTGAAGACGTTTATCTGGCGGGATACCTGGGTTACACGCTGGCTCAAGGCGCCGATCTCGCGGTTCGCGATGAGCGGGTGTTCCTCAAGACTCTAGCTGGGCTGTTGCCGGTGGATGTGATTCTGTCTCGAGGCGCAGATCGCGGCATCGATCCTTTGGAGTTGGGAGGGAACTGGTCTCACGGCGTTCCCGGACTTCTGCAGGCGTTGCGAAACGGAACGGTCAGTATCGCCAATATGCCGGGTTGCGGGTTGGTCGAGGCTCCGGTCTTCATGGCGTTTCTGCCGGCATTGTGTCGGCAGTTACTGGGAGAAGACTTGGAACTGGCGTCGATTGCGACGTGGTGGTGTGGTGACGAAACGGCGCGGAAGTATGTGGTTGAGCATCTCGATCAACTCGTGATCAAGCCCGCCTTCGAAGCGAGCGGCGGCGAAGAGATTTTGGGCGAACAACTGTCGACAGCGGAGCGAGAACGATTGCTGGCTCGAATCGCAGACAGGCCTCACGATTTTGTAGCTCAAGAAAAAATTGCACGATCGGCTGCCCCGGTGTTTGATTCGGACTGGCAGCTACGCAGCGGACATGTCGCCGTGCGAGCGTTCTTGGTTTCCGACGGACCAAGTTACAACTTGATGCCGGGTGGGTTGATTCGTGTTTCGAGAAGTCCCGATCCGATGGAACTGTCGATCTCGGCGGGAACCGGAAGCAAAGATCTGTGGGTGCTGTCCGATGGCCCGGTCGATCAAGTGACGTTGCTGCAAGCAATCGACAAACCCGCCCCGTTGCGGCGGAGCGGAGCGTTGTTTCCCAGTCGAGTTGCGGATGATCTGTTCTGGCTCGGTTGGGCGATTGAGCGAATCGATTTTCTGGCGCGGATGATCCGATCCGTGACCGAGCGACTGACCGCCGATCCGGAAACCGCCAACGCAGAACTGCCTGCGCTGGTGAGAGCACTTGCCGAACAAGGTCAGCTCGAACCGGCCTTTGCCGTTCAAGGTTTTTCGGCATTGCTACCGAAGCTAGACCGAGCATTGTCAGACGTTGTATTCGATGTCACGGAGTCTCACGGAATCGGATTTGCCGTGGTGGAAATGCTGCGATTGGCGTCACTCGTGCGAGACCGATTGTCGCCCGATGCCTGGGTCACGATTCATCAAGTCGGTTCGGACTTTTTGGAAGATACTTCGCCAGAACGACCTGACTCGGCGGGATTACTGGCTCGGATCAACATGCTGATCGTGGACCTTGCGTCGGTGAGCGGCCTGCTGAATGACGGCATGATCCGCGGTCCGGCGTGGAGGTTTCTTGATCTCGGACGTCGTATCGAACGAGGTCGCGACATCTCGTCGTTGCTGCGAACCGTTGTCTCGTCCGGCGAGACGCCGAATCACTCCGTGCTGCGATCGCTGCTCGAAGTCCTCGATTGCCGTATGACGTATCGCTCGCGGTACCTCGATAACGTGCAACCGAACGCCGTGTTGGATTTGTTCATCTCCGACGACACGAATCCTCGCTCGCTGGCGTTTCAAGCAGTGGCCATCGCGGAACATGTCGATGCGTTGCCGCAAGATTCTTCAAGCCCGCTGCGCACGGAAGAAAAACGCTTGGCGATGGCAGCTTTGCACGCAGTTCGCATGGTCACGCCACAACAACTCGAAGCCGCTTCGTTGGTTGAAATTCAGAAATTGCTGATCGAAGTCGATCAGCACTTCAAGGCGTTAACCGATCTGTTGCAGTTGCGCTATCTGCTGCATTCTGGCGTGCCGCGACAAATCACTGGCGAAGGAGACGTCTTCGCATGAAGTACCGCGTGACTCACAAGACAACTTACCGAGGCGACCAACCGGTTTCGGTCTGTCACAACGAAGCCTGGCTGAAACCGCGCGACACGCCATTTCAGTGTTGCGACGGCCATCAATTAGAGACCCATCCGTCTCCAACAAGTCTGGCTCGCCGACGTGATTATTTTGGTAACAAGGTGTGGGTCTTCTCGTTCAACTGTGGCTACGACACAATGACGGTCACGTCGATCAGCGAGGTGACGCTGTGCGAGCGAGTCGTACCGCCAGCCGATCAAACTCCCGCTTGGGAGCAAGTCGCGCAAATGTTGCGACGACCCGCTTCGCCCGATGACTTGGTCGCCAGCGATTTCACGTTTGATTCTCCACGCAGCCAGAGGAGCCCTGCCCTTGCTGAGTATGCTCAGCAGTCGTTTGCCCCCGGACGTCCGCTGCTAGAAGCCGTGGCCGAATTGACCGAACGAATTCATCGCGACTTTGTCTACGACCCGCGAGCCACCACCGTGACGACTCCCGTCGACGACGTCTTCCGCTTGCGAAAAGGTGTTTGCCAGGACTTTGCCCATCTGGAAATCGCGGCCCTGCGATCGCTCGGACTCGCGGTACGATACGTCAGCGGCTACCTGCGAACTCGCCCTGCCCTCGGTAAGCCTCGGCTGGTCGGAACCGACGCCTCACACGCTTGGCTATCGGTGTACCTCGGAAACGGTCACTGGATCGATCTCGACCCAACAAACAACATTTTCCCCAACTGCGAACACATCACCGTCGCTTGGGGCCGCGACTACGGCGACGTCTGCCCGCTCAAAGGCGTCTTCGTCGGCGGTGGTCGCCATTCACTGAGCGTTAGCGTCGATGTGTCGCCGATCGAGCCAGATGATCCGCAACCGACAATTGCGATCTCCTAATGGACGCTTTCAAAGGACTCTTCAAATGGCAGATACAACCGGAATTGAAGCGACGTTTGATGTCATTGTGATTGGCGCTGGACCGGGAGGCGAAGGGGCTGCCATGCAGGCGGCCAAGCACGGAAAAAAAGTCGCCATCATCGACCGGCTGCCACAAATCGGGGGAAGTTGCACGCACACGGGAACCATTCCCAGCAAAGCACTCCGATTTTCCATTTTTCAAATGACCGAGATCACCAGAAATAGGCTGTACAGAGACGCTGGAATTTCACTCGACCTGTCTTTTCAAGACCTTCGTCGAAGCGCCAAGGCAGTGATCGACCAACAAGTCGACATGCGGCGTACTTTCTACGAGCGCAACACCGTGGCGGTTTATCGCGGCGCGGCGAGTCTCTTGGATGCGCACACCGTTGAAGTGGAGTCCGAGTACGGCGCGAAGCAACAGCTTGCAACGACGTCGATCATCATTGCGACGGGAGCACGGCCGTACCGCCCAAGCTTCGTCGACTTCGCACACCCACGCACCTTCGACAGCGACACCATTCTGGGGCTGAACGAAACCCCGCAATCTATCGCGATCTACGGCGCGGGAATCGTCGGTTGCGAATACGCGACGATGTTCCGCAACTTGGGCTGCAAGGTGAATCTCATTAACACGCGCGACAAGCTGCTCGATTTCTTGGACGATGAAATCGTCGATGCTCTGGCCTACCACATGCGAGACCGCGGCATCCTGATACGACATCAGGAAGAATGTGACAAAGTGGAATGTCTCGATGACGGTGTCGTGCTGTCACTCAAGTCCGGCAAGCAATTGAAAACGGATATTGTGTTGTGGGCCAATGGACGCACAGGCAACTCAGACGGCTTGGGGCTGGAAGCCGTCGGCATTCAACCAGATAGCCGAGGCAATTTGGCGGTCAACGAAAACTTTCAGACATCGCAATCGCACATTTACGCCGTCGGCGACATCATCGGCTTTCCCGCTCTGGCCAGCGCCGCGTACATGCAAGGCCGAGCCGCAGCAGCACACCTCCTCGAAGGTTCATGTACCAAGTTGGCCCGCGACATTCCGATCGGCATCTACACCAGCCCGGAAATCAGTTCGTTCGGTAAAACCGAAAGAGAATTGACGAAAGACAAAATCCCCTACGAAGTTGGCCACTCGCAATTCAAGAGCTTGGCCCGCGCACAAATCACCGGACAAACCGTCGGGATGCTGAAGCTTTTGTTTCACCGCGAAACGCTGCAGATCCTGGGCATCCACTGCTTCGGAGCCAACGCCGCCGAAATCATCCACATCGGCCAAGCCATCATGTCCCAACCCGGCGAAGCGAACTCGCTGATGTATTTCATCAACACAACTTTCAACTACCCCACGATGGCTGAGGCCTACAGAGTTGCCGCCCTCAACGGCCACAACCGATTATTCTGATCCCCGAAAAGCCCAGTCGCCGAAACGAGGCTCGTTCAGCAGTAGTCGTGTGACTGCCCGGTGGCTTCCAGCACGCTCATCCACAGGTCGCCATTGGGATCGACTTGGTATCGCTCGCGGATGGTCAGCGGCATGGGGACGTGGACGAAGCGGTTGTTCCAGCGGCCAACGACCATTTCGGTGCGGCCGCTCATCGCGGCGTGGGCGGCCGCGCGAGCCAAGCGATTGCTGTAGACGCTGTCGTAAGCGTTGGCCGGGACGCTGCGAATGTCGTAGCTGGGATCGATGTATTTGAGATTCAACTCGATCCCCTCGGCTTGGAAGTACTCTTGGATGCGATGCTTGAGGAAGCCGCCGATCTCGTGCAGCTTGGTGTTGCCGGAGGCATCGTGGCTCGACAAACCTTCCATCAGATGTTGCCCAGCTCCTTCCGCCACAACGACGACGGCGTGATGACGCTCGACAACCCGCTTGCGCAGGTTGCTGAGAAATCCCTGCGGGCCGTCCAATTGAAACGGGACTTCGGGGATCAAGACGAAGTTGGCGTCGTTACCGGCGAGCGACGCATAACACGCGATGAAGCCTGAATGCCGCCCCATCAGCTTCACGAGACCGACACCGTTCGGAGAAGCCTTGGCTTCCGCGTGAGCGTTGCGAATCGACCGCGTTGCTTCCGAGAATGCGGTCTGAAAGCCGAAGCTTTGATCGATATACATGATGTCGTTATCGATGGTCTTCGGGATGCCGACGACTGCGATCTTCAAACCTCGCTCGGCCAGTTTCTCGGAGATCTTCATAGCTCCGCGAATCGTGCCATCGCCACCAATGACGAACAGGATGTTGATGCTCATTCGTTCCAGGCAATCGACGATTTCATCCGGATCTTGATTGCCGCGCGATGTGCCAAGCACCGTCCCACCTTTTTCGTTGATGGCACTGACAAAGCTCGGAGTCAGTTCCAGCACCGGGTGGCCGTGTTGAGCCGCAAAGCCGCGAAAGCCGTGGCAGAATCCGAACACTTTTCGGACGCCGTAACCGTAGTTGAGCGTCAGCGTCAGCCCGCGAATCACGTCATTGAGTCCCGGACACAAGCCGCCACAGGTGACGATGCCGGCGCGAGTCTTCGACGGATCGAAGAAGATCTTTTTGCGTGGCCCGGCTGGCTCGAACGTCGGAGGTTCGACCCCTTCGGCCTGTCGGGCTTTGTGAGCGGACAGCGTACTGTCAAACAACACGCCATCCGTCTCGTCGACATAGTGCAAACTGGGAGCGCGGCGTTCCAACATCGCGACCATTGGCGACGTGATGCGGCACGTCCCCAGCGTTTTCACCACCAGCAGTTCTTGTGGGATCATGGACAGCCCCATCGTGTCATCGAGTGCGGCTCATATCACTCGACGTTCCGCCAGCGGCGGGGATGTAGCACTTGGTGACGTAGTCCATCACCATGCGATTCGCGTTGAATCGCCAGCCGAGCGTTCGAATCGAGCACTTCATACGTGAGATCCAATTCTTCGGCAGGCCATCGCGGTCGCGGTCGTAGTACAGCGGAACAACTTCGTCGCGGAGCACGTTGAACAGCGATTCGGCATCGCGTTCGTCGTGCAAATCGGTTGAGCTGTGCGTCTCGCCAGACCCAATCGCGAAGCCGTTGTTTCCTTCGTAGGCCTCGTCCCACCAGCCGTCGAGGATCGACAGGTTCAAGCCGCCGTTGAGAACTACCTTTTGTCCGCTTGTGCCCGATGCTTCGAGCGGGCGTCGCGGATTATTCAACCAGACGTCGACTCCCTGCACGAAGTGTCGACAGGTGTCGATGTCATAGTTTTCGATGAACAGCAGCTTCCCAGCAAACCGCGGATCGCGAGCTAATTGAGCAATTCGTTTGAGAATCTGTTTGCCCGGATGATCGTGCGGATGTGCCTTACCGGCGAAGACGAATTGAATCGGCCTCCGTGGATCGCCGGCGAGTTCCGCCATTTTCTCGATGTCGCGGAAAACCAAGTCGGACCGCTTGTAGGTCGCGAAGCGTCGAGCAAATCCGATCGTCAGTGCATCGAGATTGAGCGCTCGACCCAGCATCGAGATGACTTCGGGCGATTCCTTGCGACGTTTCGCCTCATCGACCGCTCGGTGTCGAGCGAAGTCGATCAAACGCGACTTCAACGTCTGGTGAGTTTCCCACAGCTCGCCGTCGCTGACCTCTTCAATTGGTTCCCAGACGTCTGGCTCGGCGCTGTGTTTGACCCATTCGGGACCAAGTCGCCGGTCGTACAACTCGTGCATCTGCGGCGCGAGCCACGACAGCACATGCACTCCATTCGTGATGTGCCCGATCGGCACTTCCGCTTCCGTTCGGGGATGAAACAGTCCGGTCCACATACTGCGCGACACTTGCCCGTGCAGTGATGAAACCGCGTTCGCCCGGCGCGACAGTTTCAACGCCAGCACGGTCATGCAAAACTCTTCGCCTTGATTGAACGGATCAACTCGGCCCAAGGCCATCAGGTTGTCATATGAGATTCCCAATCGATCGCGCAGCGGGCCGAGATGTTCCTCGATCAGCTCGCCAGGAAAGCGGTCGTGCCCGGCCGGAACCGGTGTGTGAGTCGTGAAGACCACATGCGGTGCGATTCGCCGACATGCCTCTTCGAAGTTAATCCCCTCGGCCACCATTCGGTTGTGAATGACTTCTAACGTCGCGAACGCACTGTGCCCTTCGTTGAGATGCAGCACTCCCGGCGAGATGCCAAGTGCTCCGAGCGCCTTCACACCGCCGACGCCAAGCAACAACTCTTGTCGAATGCGCACGCGGTTGTCGCCGCCGTACAGACGAGCGGTCAGCTCCCGATCGACGGCGCTGTTTCCCTCAACATCGGAATCGAGCAACAACAGCGTGATCCGGCCAACCGCCAGCTTCCAAACGCGAGCCGCAATCACACCACTGCGTGTGTCGATCGAAATCTGGACCGGTTGGCCCTTGGAATCGAGTGCCAACTCCATCGGCAGTTTGATTGGTTCATTGGTGAGGTACTCTTCGTGTTGTTGCCCCGCAAGATCGACGCGCTGACGAAAGTAGCCCTGACTGTAAAACAGACCGATGCCGACCAGCGGAATGCCGAGGTCCGAGGCACTCTTGATGTGATCTCCCGCCAGCACGCCCAAGCCGCCGGAATACACCGGCAGCGATTCATGAATGCCGAACTCGGCCGAGAAATAGGCGACCGGCTTCGCCCACAAAACTCCGGCGTGACGCGCACCCCAAGTCGTCTTCGAAGCTCGATATTCCTGCAATCGGCGATAGGCGTTGTTGATCCGGCTGTGCAACACCATCTGCTTCGCCGATTCCTCGAATTGGTCGAGCGACAGCGTCGAAAGCAACGACACCGGGTTGTGTTCGTTCGCTTCCCAGCGTGCGAGAGCGCGAAAGATGTCGTTTGAGTCGTTGTCCCAACTCCACCACAGATTACGAGAGACGGCTTTCGCCCGATCGAACAGTTGGCTCGAAAAATGTGTACTCGCGCGAGCTTCGCTGACCATCGGCGCGATTTGCGATCCCGTGGCCACGAGGACTCGTACATCTTCCGCCGAAAACTTACGTGGCTCAGACGTTTGCACGACGAGTGCTCCTTGCAGCACTCCCATGTCGACCACGGGAACTCCCAAGAACGAGTGATATTTTTCTTCACCCAACTCTGGGAAGAATTTGTATCGTGGATGCCGTTCGGCCTCTTCAACCACGATCGGCCGCACTTGCTGTGTGACCAGCCCGACCAAACCTTCGGACGTCGCCATGCGCACCCGGCCGATCCCTTCGGGCTGCAAGCCGACCGTCGCTTCAAGCACGAGATGCGTCCGATTCGGTTCCAACAAATAGATCGAGCAGACATCTGACTGAAACCGGCGGCAGATCACTTCGACCATCCGCCCCAACGTCGCTGCGGGCATTGATCGCTGGGACATCAGTTGTGCGACTTCCTCCAACGTCAACAACAACGAGTCTTCGTTTTCCTGCGACTGGAAACTCACGACGCACCTCTTTCCGGTTGTGAATTGACAGACTTCCCAGGGAAGCCCGTCCGTGCAAAACGACGCCTGCGAGGCAACTCGTGTGCCGTGCCGTTTTTTCCAAATTCAGCGGCTTTTCTAATCGGCAATGGCTGATCAGTGCGGAAATGTCAGGCAGTCGCGGCATGTGAAATAGTCACCTGCGTGGCCTAGCAGCCTGTTGAAAAACTCGTGGAGCAGGATTTCATCCTGCTCGATTGCCGAAGTTTTCAGGCAGGTTGAAAACCTGCCGCACGTTTTTCAACAGGCTGCTAATCCACGAATTTTCGACCGATTATTGAAGCTCGGCGCTGTCTCAACGACCGAATACTTGCGGACAATCCAGCTTCTGTTAGTTCGACAGCAAACTTCTCTGAGAAGATGCTTGCGTTCCGGCACGCGGTATGAACGAACGGAGTGTTTCCGACAACTCACCACCGAAAGCGCTCAAAATTCATGAACAACAACGATCAACTCCGCCGCGATGTGCGTCTCTTGGGAGACATGTTGGGCGAGATCATTACCGAAGATTCTGGAGCCGAGGCCGTTCAGTTGGTCACGGAGATTCGGCATCTGGCTCGTGACCGCCGAGCGAACGTTCCTGGTGCCGAAGCGGAATTGTCCCAGCGAATCACCGCGCTGACAGAGGACCAAGCTCGTTTGGTGGCTCGTTCACTCAGCATTTTCTTCGATCTGGCGAACCTTGCCGAGGATCGGCAGCGAGTTCGCGTGCTGCGGCAGCGCGAGCAAGAGCGGCATCCCGATCCGATCAGCGAATCCATTGGAGCTTCGATCCAGCAATTAAAAGCGGCGGGGCTGAATGCCGAGCAAGTCCAACAGGCATTGGAAAAGCTCGATGTTGAATTGGTTTTCACCGCACATCCCAGCGAAGCCAAACGGCGTTCGATTCGAGCGAAGCTGCGTCGCATGCGGCAGTGCTTACAAGATCTCGATCGCACGGATTTCTTGCCTCGCGAACGGACCGCCGTGATGACGAGGCTGCGAGCCGACCTGACCGTCCTTTGGCAAACGGAATTCCTGCGTCCGATGCGGCCCTCCGTTTTGGAAGAAGTTGAGCGGGGGCTGTCGATCATGCCTCGGTTGTGGGAAGTCGTTCCTGCAATTTTTCTCTCGCTGCGACAAGCACTCTCTCGGGAGTTTCCCGATCACGAATTCCAGTTACCGCGTTTTCTGCGGTTTGGATCGTGGATGGGAGGCGACCGCGATGGACATCCCGATGTGACTTGGGACATCACCGAACGGACGCTCGTGTGGCTGCGTGACACGGCTATCGACCGGCATCTCGATTGGTGCAAGAAGTTGTACGACTTCCTCTCGGTCTCGGCACGCAATGTGTCACCCGACGACGACTTGGCGAACGCCGTCGCACAGGCTGAGCAGCGCTGGCCTCAATTCGCCGCCACGTTGACCCGAGTCGCTCCGCACGAGGTCTATCGGCGCTGGATCAAGCTGGTCGAATGGCGGCTGCGGCAATCGAGATGTGCGGTGATGGCCGATCCGATGCTCGAGGGGGCTTATCAAGATGGCCAAGAACTCGAACACGACGTCGAGGCGATGATCATCGGATTGAAGGGACGTCATGGTCAATCGGCACTCGCGACGGAGGCTCAACGCTGGTTCGATCTGACACGCGTATTCGGGCTAAATCTGACGCGACTCGATGTGCGTCAGGACGCGACACGTTACCGAGAGGTCATGGCGGAATTGCTGCGGGTCAGCGGCGACTGCTCGGACTTCGCGACACTGGACGAGCCGCAGCGCCAGGCGGTGCTCGTGAAAACGATGGGAGCCGCGAAGCCTCTCGACGAAGACGCTCTCGCACCGCTCACGCGTGATACGCTCCGTTTGTTTCGCATGTTGCGACTGGCCATCGAACGCTTTGGCCCCGATTGCTTGGGAGGTCATGTCGTGAGCATGACTCGCTGGCCGTCCGACTTGCTCACGGTGCTATGGCTGTGGCGACGTGCTTGTGCCGAATCTCGTAATGCAGCTCACAACCATTCGCCGCCGCTACTGCATGCTCTGCGAATCGTCCCGTTGTTCGAGAAGATCGGCGACCTGCGAGCGGCCCCGGAGGTCATGGCGGAGATCCTCGATCAGCCGCTGTACGCCGAGCATCTGCGAGCGCAAGGCAACCGGCAGATCGTGATGGTCGGATACTCGGACAGCACGAAGGATGGCGGATATCTCGCGGCCTGTTGGGGGCTCGATCGAGCACAAGATTCGTTGCACAAGACGGCCGCTGCTCGCGATGTCCGGCTGACATTCTTTCACGGCCGAGGCGGTTCGCTTGGTCGCGGCGGCGGACCGGCCGCACGCGGTATCTTGTCGCTACCACCCGATGCGTTGGGTGGCTCGCTGCGTCTGACCGAACAAGGGGAAGTTCTCGCCGAACGCTACGACGACGTTCACGTTGCTTACCGACATCTGGAGCAAGTCACTTGGGCCACGCTGGTCGCCAGCAATATCCCTCGTCCGACAATTCGCCCCGAATGGCGTGAGCTCATGGAGTCGCTTGCCACTCGGTCGCTGACAACGTATCGCGAACTGGTCGATACCCCGGGCTTCATCGAGTTCTTTGGCGAAGCCACACCGATTGAAGAAATCGAGAACCTGCCGATTGCCTCGCGACCATCACGACGGACTGGGAAGCGTACGCTCAACGACTTGCGAGCCATCCCGTGGGTCTTCGCCTGGACACAGAATCGCTGTTTGATTCCCGCCTGGTACGGTCTGGGAAACGCCTTGTCGGACGTGAAATACAACGACCGCTTCGGCTGGCAGACGGTTCTAGAGATGTACCGTCAGTGGCCGTTCTTCCAAGCCACCATCGACAACGCCGCAACGGCACTCGCCAAAACAGACATGTACGTTGGGCAGTGTTACTCGGAACTCTGCACCAACGTGGCCCAGCGCCGCCAAATCTGGATGCTTATCGCCAGCGAACGAGACCGCTCACGGCAAGCGATTCTCGACATCGTCGGTGGATCAGAGTTGCTGGCGACAACTCCCTGGTTCCAAGGCTCCATTGAGGTCCGCAATCCCTACGTCGACCCACTGAACTTAATCCAAATCGAATTGCTTCGCCGCCGTCGCCAACTCAACGGCGCAGCCGACGATGAAGAACATCAACGGCTCC
This sequence comes from Planctomyces sp., assembly GCA_031375695.1. Classification (GTDB taxonomy): domain Bacteria; phylum Planctomycetota; class Planctomycetia; order Planctomycetales; family Planctomycetaceae; genus SXKJ01. Next base: position 484 of record JANMIF010000506.1, on the reverse strand, counting down.
GTGAACTACTCCGACTCTCCGTGCAAGGAGTCGCGGCGGGCATGCGAACAACCGGGTGAGTCCATTGAGTCACCAAGGCAACTGTCAGCCTGGTCGCGCGAGTTGGCACAGGTACGTCAGCGAGCAGTCTGTTTTTCGAGCCGCGACCGTCAGGGAGTGGTTAAGGCGAATGGCAACTCAAAAATTTACCTGTAGGACGGCCACTCTTGGCCGTCGCGCGACAGACGGGCAAGAGCGCCCGTCCTACATCTGGTAAACGAAGTCCTGCCATTCGCCTAAGTCCTTTCGTGACCACTCCCTCACGGTCGCGGTTCGAAATTCACACGAACAATCTGGGTTAGCGGCAATACCGTTCAATCGAGCATGACGATCGCCTTTCGAAAAGTCTTGGTTGGCTGCGGGGAATTGCGGTGTTTGTCCCGTTTTTTCAACCAGTTGCTCATCTTGCGTTTGATGACGCGTGGGTTGATGCGGTTGCGGCGAG
>JANMIF010000503.1:0-1866 GCA_031375695.1 Planctomyces sp. | reverse complement strand
TACAAGGGAATTGGGGATATCACCCGTTGGTGGTCTCGCTGGCAAACACCAGCGAGGTGTTGTCGACCGTGAATCGTTCGGGCAATCGTCCCAGCGAAGAGGGGCGGCGGACGAGGCGGATCTCGCGATCAAACTGTGTCGCGAAGCGGGCTTCCAAATCTTCCGGCTACGCGGCGACACCGCGTTCAGTCAAACAAAACTTTTCCGAAACGCCGCCTCACGATATCGACCTACGGACGGTCGCGAACGGTTCGACGTGCCTACCGCGTCCAAGACAAACCGCCCGCGGCGGCCGAGATCGTCTTCGGCTGCAACGATCGCTGCGACCAAGAGAACTTGATCGCGCAAATTGCCGGCGGCGTGAGAGCCTGGTCTGCTCCGGTGGACAGCCTGGTCAGCAATTGGGCCGACTTGGTCATGACGAGTTTGGCGTGGACTCTGAAAGCCTGGTCGGCGCTGTTGTTGCCGGTCACGCCGCGTCACTGCGAGTCTCATGAAGCGGCCCGCACAACCTAGCTGCGAATCGCGTTCAAGACCTTCGTGAACGAAGCGCCCCAACTATGCGAGACGACCTCGTACTGAAACGCTCCGGTGCCGAGCACTGGTGCTTTCGATCCTGACTTGTCAGCCGCATGTAAAATCATCGGACTCACTCCAGCGACAGCCGCAGCCGATTTCAGAAAGCTTCGGCGACTGAGGTAAAACGTCTTTGTTCGACCGGTAGATACTTGGCGTCGAGCGGTCATGCTTGTGTCCTTTGCCAAAATGAATTGCGAGTGAATCGCCACGGCGCAATATCTGGCAGTCGCCTACGCGCCAAACGTCTGACGGTTCGTCTTCGTTGGGTTAACTTGAATCAGTAGCATTCTCGGATGAACTCCATGAATTCAGATCAGCCGAAAACACCGCCGCTGGCATCTCGGTGGGTGAAATGCAGGAATCCCTGTTGGGGCTTACTCATTGGGCTGACATGGCTCGCCACGCTGATTCATTTGACAATTCGCGACGAGTTTGTCGCCACCGCCGTCTGTTATTATGCGACACCGCCGCTCGCTTTGGGACTGGTGATGTTGATCCTGGCCAGATTGGGAAGTCGTTGGCAACGACATCGTTTGGTGAATCGCGGTACCGTGCTAATCGGCTGGTTGTGGTTGGCATTTTGGGGAGTGACTGACTTCCGTTGGGAACGACAACACGAGCCAAGGACGAACACAGCGCGACTGTTATTCTGGAATGTCGGCCGAAGTTGGTTTGCGTCATGGGACCGCATTGCCGAGCGAGTTGCTCAGTTTGACGCCGATATCGTCGCGCTGGCCGAGGTCACTGGAAGCGAACAGCAAACTCGCGAGTATTGGCTGGCTCGGTTGCCGGGCTATTTTCCTTTGCCGCTGGACGGCGGATTATTAGTGCTCGTGAAAGGAGAGGTTCGCCTGCACGACACATGGAATTTGGCTGGAGCTGGTCATTCTTGCCTTGTGAACGTGACTCTCAAAGACACTCGATTCGACTTGCTCGTTGCCGACTTGATCTCGAATCCATTGCAACCGCGACAACCGCCGTTGCGACGCCTGCTCGAAATCGCCCGAGATCACGATCACAAGCCGACGGTGATTGTCGGCGATTTCAACACACCGCCGACCTCGAGTTGTTTCGTCGCATGGCGTAAAGCAGGTCTGCATCGGGCTTGGGACGACGCGGGGGACGGATATCAATCGACGTGGCCGCTCCCGTTTCCGGTCCTTGCGCTGGACCACGTTTGGGGCAGTCAGCAAGTGGTGTTTCAGCGATGCACAATCGCATGGTCGAGCTGTTCCGATCACCGGCCAGTTCTCGTTGACATTTCGGTTCAGCGTTAGACGGCGCGAC
>JANMIF010000483.1:0-17332 GCA_031375695.1 Planctomyces sp. | reverse complement strand
GTGAGTTTCTGCAAACCGAGACCGCAGTCTGCCTGTGGCTGGTCCCGACAAACACGATTCGCGAACAGACGTTGAAGGCTCTGAAGGATCGTTCGCACTCGTATCGGCAGGCGCTTGCCAGCCGGTTTTCTTCGCCGATCACCGTGATGGAATTATCCGAAGCTTTGTACGTTCAGCCGGGGACGTTGAGCGGCGAAACCGTCGTCATTGTTTCGACGCTGGCGGCGCTGCGGGTTGAAGACACCGAAGGACGCAAGGTCTATGAATCGGCCGGAGCGTTGATGGATCATTTCACGCACGTTGCCGGCAGCTTGGACGCCGTGCTTGAAAAGAACACGGATTGGACAACTCCGTATTCGCTGGCAAACGTCCTGCGATTGCATCGGCCCATCGTCATCATGGACGAAGCCCACAACGCTCGGACTGAGTTGTCGTTCGATGCGCTGGCTCGATTCAATCCAAGTTGCGTGATCGAATTCACGGCGACGCCGGAAACGACTCACGATCCGGAGAATGGCAAGTTCGCCAGCAACGTGCTGTGCCACGTCTCGGCGGCGGAACTCAAAGTCGAAGACATGGTCAAGTTGCCGATCCGGCTGGAGACTCGGCCCGATTGGCGCGAAGTCGTTTCCGAAGCATTGGCGACTCGCGAACGGCTGGAGAAGCTGGCCAACGAAGAAGAACAGCGAACAGGCGAGTTCATTCGCCCGATTGTGCTCCTGCAAGCTCAGGCGAAGAGCAGCACGAAAGAGACGATCACAACCGACGTGCTCAAGCAGCATCTCATGGACGATTGCCATGTTCCCGAAGATCGCATCGCGATTGCCACGGGCGGCACTCGCGAGATTGCAGACGTCGATTTGTTCGATCGAGCTTGTCCGATTCGATTCATCATCACGGTGCAGGCGCTGAAAGAAGGCTGGGATTGTTCGTTCGCGTATGTGCTCTGCTCGGTCGCCGACATTGGCTCGGCCAAGTCTGTCGAACAGTTGTTGGGGCGAATCCTGCGGCTGCCTCAAGCCAAACGGAAATCGCATGACGATTTGAATTGTGCCTATGCGTTCGTGGCGTCAAAGCGATTCATGGATGCGGCAACCTCGCTGAAGGATGCGTTGGTCGAAAATGGATTTGAACGAATCGAGTCCGATCAACTCGTCGTCCATTCGCCCGGTGCTGCGCCGTCGTTGTTCTCAGGCAAGGAATTATTCGGTGAGACAACGCAGCCAGTTCCCGAAGCTCCACGCTTGGAAACATTGCCAACCGACTTACGGAAGCGAGTGACGTTCGACGAATCGCGCGGAACGCTCACGATCACCGGCCGGGTGAGCAGTCACGATGCCAAGGCGTTGGAAGCGGCCTTCGCTACTCCGGCCGGTCGAGAAGCGGCGCGGAACATCTTCGTCGTCGCGAGCGGCAAAGCACCGGCTGCCGTATCGGCGGGAAGATCATTCTCGGTTCCGCTGCTGACGATTCGCCGTCCGAACGGGCAATTGGAATTGTTTGAAGATCAGTTTCTGGATCACCCTTGGAAGTTGGCGGACTGTGACCACCAATTGACAGAAGCCGATTTCCCAGCGGTCTTCGACAGCGGACAAACGGGGCAATTGGACGTCACCAAAGAAGGGCGATTGGACATTCAGTTCGCTCAGAATCTGCGCCGGCAACTGCGACTGGTCGGCATCGAGCCGGGATGGGATGTGTACGGCTTGTCGAACTGGCTGGACCGCCAGATTCCGCACCCTGACATCTCGCCGACAGATTCGCGGCTGTTCATTCTCCGAGCATTGGAAGGCGCGCAAGAGACTCGAAGCCTCAGCATCGAACAACTGGCCCAACAGAAATATCGGCTGCGCGAGACCCTGACCGCGAAGATTGACCAGCACCGAAAAATCCAAGTTCGACGCGCATTTCAACAAGTGCTGTTTGATTCGGGAAACGCGATCGTCAGCACTGCCCCGGAGTTCTGTTTCCACTTTCAGGAGGGAAACTACGCGCCGCATTGGTACTACGAACCCGGCTATCAATTTCAGAAACACTTCTTTCCCGTCGTCGGCGAACTGAAGTCTGAGGGAGAAGAATTCGACTGTGCGGTCTTCCTCGATCAGTTGGACGAAGTGAGTTGGTGGGTTCGCAACGTGACAAATCCGCGAACGGCATTCTGGCTCCAAACTTCGACGGATCGCTTCTATCCCGACTTCGTGGCGATGCTCAAAGACGGTCGCCGTTTGGTCGTCGAATACAAGGGCGAAGACCGCTGGAGCAATGACGACTCCAAAGAAAAACTCGCCATCGGTGAGTTGTGGGCAAGCGCGAGCAACGAGCATTGCTTGTTCGTGATGCCAAAGGGGCTCGACTGGAATGCCATTCGGAGGAAAGTTGCGGAACCGTTTAGGTAACGATTTGTGAGACCGGTAGTAAAACCTTTCTTGAGGGAGTTGTCCGATTGGAATAGGCTGCGGTCGGTCTTGGAATCGACAAATGACGTTGGCGCGGAGCCGATGATGAGCTTGAAAGAATTGGAATCAACGATTGCTCAACTTCCGCGAAACGAGAAAGCGGAGTTGTTGCGGTTTCTGACTCGCGAACTGCGTCAGTCATCGGCCACGGAGAATGCCCCGAAAGCGCCGGTGGCATCCGTGGACCGCACGCGCTGGCTGCAAAAACTGGATCGGCTTCGCGCACTCACCGCTTCCGATTCGCTCCGTCCGACTCAGGAAATTCTGGATGAACTGCGTGCAGATCGGTTTTGACCCCTGAGCTGTTGGGATTTATCGACGCAGGCGAAGTTGTAATTGAAAGAGCCGGACTCTGGGTGTACCTGACCGTATTGCTTTGAGTACGTTGAAGCGGCCGGTAGTTGATTTGGTGGATGCGCTCTACGGTCTGACGACCGAGGAGATCAAACTCGTGGAAGGCACACGATGAAAACGCTGACGCAAATCCAGCAAGAGTTGGTCGCCGGGCAATTCGAATTCAGCCGTCATGCTTTACGTCGCGTCGTGGAACGAAACATCAGCGAGCAGGAAATCCGTGAGGCGGGCGAAAATGCGGAGGTCATCGAAAGTTATCCGCAGGATAAGTATTCGCCGAGTGGACTGTTGTTGGGAATCACGCGTGCTGGGCGAGCGTTGCACGTTCAAGTATCATTCGTCGATTCGGACATGACGAAGATCATCACGATTTATGAGCCTGACCCGACAGAATGGATCGCTAACCGAAAGCGAAGATAGCCATGTTTCACTGCCATGTCTGCGGCCACAATGCCGCTCAAACGGAACTCGTCAGCGAAGTCTTCAACCTTGATGGCCGCCGAGTGCTGGTGGAAAGCATTCCCGCGCTTGTGTGCGAACATTGCGGGGAAGCCACATTCTCACGAGAGACGACCGAGCGAGTCCGTCAGACGGTACATGGCGCAGGCCACCCCGTCAAAACCGTCCCGATGGACGTGTTTGCAATGGCGTGACATGAGTGTGCGGGGCGCGTGCTGACTGTGTTTAGATTCATCGTGACGGACACGCCTCACACATCGCAGACTTTGGCGGAATGGCGCAGGGCTTCAATTTTGTCGGGCCAGGTGGGGATGAATTCTTGGGCGACGAAGCCTCGGTAGCCGGTGGCGAGGATGGCCTGCATCACGGCGGGGTAGTTGATCTCTTGCGTGGCGTCGAGTTCGGCTCGGCCGGGGTTGCCGGCGGTGTGGTAGTGAGCGATCACGTCTTTGTATTGGCCGATGCGGCGGATCACGTCGCCGTTCATGATCTGCACATGGTAGATGTCGAACAGCAGCTTCATGCGTGGTGAGTCCACTCGGCGAATCAGCTCGACGCAGAAGTCCACGTCGTCGCCGAAGTAGCCGGGATGGCCTTTCATCGGATGGCTGCTGTCGCGCGAGTTGAGATGCTCCAGGCAGAGGTTGATTTTCTTTTCCTCGGCGTAGGCGCTGGCCTGCTTCCAGCACTCGACGCAGTTCTTCGCTCCCTGTTCGTCGGAGATCCCCTTCTCACGCATGCCGGTGAACGTGATGACGTTCTCGCACTGATGCTCGACGGCCAGGTCGATGCTGGCTCGCAGTTTCGTCAGACAGAATTCGTGGTTGTCGCGGTTGAACGGGCCGCGAGCGAACCCGTGACTGCTGACCAGCGAAATCTTCAAGCCCAACTTTCGCACGGCTGGATAGTGCTCCGCGCCGATCCCTTCGATGGCCTCCAAGCCGATCTCGCGGCAATGCCGAGCCAGTTCCTCGGCGGGCATCGGATTGAAGCACCAGCCCATCACCGATTGCCGAATGCGAGCGTTGCGAATCTTGAAATCCGGTTCCACCGGCCGGTCGGCAGCGAAGCTCTGCGCCGTTCCAACGGCAACGGTCCCGGCGGCCAACGTGCCCACCGCGGACTTGATGAGGTCTCGTCGATTGAGTCGTGAAGTCATGAGATAGCTCCTGGAATTCGTATTCGGATCGTGGCGACGGTTACTCGGCAGTGCTGATGGCCCCCAGAATACCATTGGTCGCACGCAGATAGTCGGCGGGAGCGATGAAGATCTGCAAGCCCCGTTGGCCGGCAGAGATCGAGACGACGTCGAAGAGTTCGATTGTTTCGTCGACATAAACCGGGTACGCCTTCTTGGCTCCGAGGATCGTGACTCCGCCTCGGATGTATCCGGTGAGCGGTTGGACTTCTTTGAGTGTCACCGGTTCGACTTTGCGATCGCCGGTCAGTTTCGCGATGGCCTTCAAGTCTAATTGGCAATTGCCGGGAACGACGGCGAAGCAGACGCCGTGGCGATCACCGCGTGCGACGAGCGTCTTAAAGACTTGCTCCAGCGGCAGTCCGACCTTGCGAGCGACCGTCTCGGCGGAGAGGTCTTCGGGGTCAACCTCATAGCTGCGGAGTTCGTACTCGATCCTCATCGAGTCCAGCATTCGAGCGGCATTCGTTTTCATGATGTATTGACGCCCTCGTTCTTGTTGGCGATTTCCTTTAGTTTGGGTTGGTTGTGGCTCTGCTGCGTGAAGGAGATTGTAATGAACCGAATCCGAGTTGTGTGTTTCTTGGCGTGGGGTTGTCTTGTTGCGAGCGAACTGTTCGCTGGGGGAGCCGCAGAGAATACGGCGCTCGTCGTGAATACGGACAGTTGGGCCTCGCGAGCCGTGGCGAATGAGTATCTGCGGCTGCGCGGGATTCCCGATGCCAACGTCGTGCGACTGGAGGGGCTGCCAAGTTTTGAGCAACTTTCGGTCGAGGACTTTCGGCAGCGTGTATTGCTCCCCGTGCTGAAGACGCTCGACGAGCGTGGGCTGTCGCCGCAGATCGATCAGGTGCTGTACTCGGCGGACATCCCCACGGCGATTCACGTTGGCGGAGACATCGGTCAGCAGAAGCTGCCCCAAATTTTTACGCCGGTGGCATCGGTCAACGGGCTGACGTTTTTGTATCAATTCGTGTTGGCCAAGGATGTTCGCTATCTGGATCTCAACGCGAATTTCTACGCGCGGCGCGTCGTCATGAGTTCCTCGGACACTCCGTGGTCTCCGGACGAGCAACAAAAATATGCCGAAGCACTTAAACGACTTCAGGAGCACTCGCGGAAAGAACGCGAACGAAAACCCGATCAACTCCCGACTGATGAGGAACGGGACGCGCGGGAAACGTTGTTCAAAGAAGTTCTCGGCGTGTTCGAAGATTTGAAGGCCGCGCATCCGAAATCCAGTGAGCTGCACTACAACGTCGCGTGTGCGGCTGCGAATTGTGGTCGTCCGGAGGACGCAGTGGCGGCGTTGAAGGACGCGCTTAAAGCCGGTTGGTGGGATCATCGACACACGGCGCGAGACGAGGATCTCAAGAACCTGCGCGAGCGAGAGGACTTCAAAGCGTTGCTAAACGAGATGAAGTCGGTGAACGTTGATATTCAACCGACGTTGGGCTTTCGTGGGTCGGTCGGTTGGCAGCCGAACGGAGCACCGGTGCCGGCCGATCGCGGCGCGAGATATCTGCTGTCGACTGTGCTAGCCGTGACTAGCGGTCGAGGGACGTCGGTTTCGGAATCTCTCGAGCAACTTCGCCGCAGCGTCGCCGCGGATGGGACTCGACCGGACGGCACCATCTACTTCGAGAGAAACAACGACGTGCGGTCGACGACTCGCGAGTGGGCTTTCAAAACAGCCGCGGCCAAGCTGGAGCAGCTCGGAGTCAAAGCGGTCGTCGAAGAGGGTGTCTTACCGAAGCAGAAGGCCGACGTGGCCGGCGCGGTGATTGGCATCGCCGACTTTCAGTGGCCCGACAGCGGCAGCACGATCCGACCGGGAGCCATCGTCGAACATCTCACTAGCTTCGGCGGCATCATGACCGCCGGTTCGGGACAAACGCCGCTAAGTGAGTTCCTGCGACACGGCGCCGCCGGCTCATCAGGCACAGTCACCGAACCCTTTGCAATCCAAGCGAAGTTCCCAAGCCCCTTCATTCACGTTCATTACGCCAGCGGCTGCAACTTGGCAGAGTCGTTCTATCAGTCAGTCACCGGCCCGTACCAATTGCTGATCGTCGGGGATGCTCTGTGTGCGCCGTGGCGAAAGAAGCTGGATGTGACCGTCGATGAACTCGGCTCTGATGCGCCTTTGAATGGAGACGTGTCTTTCAAGCCACAATTCCGCTCAGACGACGGACTGAGTGTCACGGCGTTTGAACTGTTTGTGGATGGCCGGCGCATCTCGGTGAGTCCTCCGAAGGGTTCGTTGTCGTGGAATACTCGCGAACATGGTGATGGTTCGCATGATGTGGCTGTTCTGGCTCGGGGCAATGACCCGGTCCTGACGACCGGCCATTGGCGGCGGTCGTTCGTTGTCCGTAATGGCCAGGCGACGCTGACGATCACTCCGAAAGAATCGTCAGCCGAGCACTCGTGGAACGAGCCGCTGACATTCAAAGCCGCTTCACCCGGTGCGAAAGAGATCGTTTTCCAGCATCACGGCAGCAACGTGGCTCAGATTGTCGGCGAGGAAGGGACGGTCAACATTGATCCGCGTACGCTGGGACCGGGACCGGTCAGCCTCGTACCCGTCGCACGGTTTGAGAACGATGTCACGATTCGAGGCCAGGCCATTCGGATCAATGTGACCCCGCCCGCGTTACTTTCCGCGCTGACTCCGCCGACGGACAAGCCGCTGGCTGATGGTTGGCAACTGCGAGTCGGCGATCACTCGCCAATCGTAATCCAGAAGCCCGACAGCAATTGGCTCCGCACGGCCGGCGTCAAGAAAGAGACCGCCGCCGTGCTCGAAGCCTGGTTTGAGGCGACTGACGATGGCCTGTGCCAATTCCAGATTCACGGCAACGTCGACGTGACGTCACTGAAGATTGACGATCAGCCACAAACTTGGCCGAAGAAGTCGCCGTGGTGGTTCGTCCCGATCCCCTTGGCCAAAGGCTGGCATCGACTGACCCTGGAGTTTTCTGGGGCCGATGAACCAACACTCGACGTCCGCTTCGGAGACCGCGGGACTAGGCCGCTAGACGCTTCACAGTTTCGGCATACCGAGTGAAGGCCGCCACCGCCCACCCAAGCGTTAAGCCTCGGTGTGTCATCACAACCAAATCAAGGCACACGAGTGAAAATAACTCTTTGAGATTCTCGTGAAAGAGACTGTTGAAGTCGTCTCCTGATGAGTGTGGTTCGTTGTGCCAAGAGCCAGTCACAGGAGCCAACGTCCGTCAAAAGATTCTTGCCATTCGCAGTCACGGACTTCATCACGATGTCAGGGGTAATCGGCAATGGATCATCAACATTATTGGCGGTCACTTGCCCATTTTGCGTAGCGAGATTCGTCCCGTCGCTGACCTGCACCGTTACCAGGAAAACATTGTTGTGGTCCGCGTCTGCTGCGTAATCGAAATCACGCGGCGACCGAAATGAAAGCCTCCGACTATTGAAATTGGTCGCGAACAACGCCGCATCGGCTCCTCCTGTCAGCGAGCAACTCAACGTGTTGTTGTCTGAGTCGATCGCTGTGACGATCCGAGTCACTGTCGGGTGTTCTGGAACACTCACCGAATCGTCCGAAGTAATCGTCGATGTTGCATTACTGATGAACCGAGCCAAACCAAAGTCGTACCCAGCGACTCCACTCACGACAAGTTTTTCGCCGGCCTGCAGGGACGCACTACCACGACGCGCAAAAAAGTGGTTGAGCTCGTCGCCACTCGCTTGCGCTTCGTGCTTGAAGACAAACTACTTCGCCAGCGATTCCAAGTATGCCAGCAAGGCGGCGAGTTCCGCAGGGGTCAGCTTGCTGACCAGCTCGACCGGCATCATCGAGATGTTCCGTTTGCCCCGTTCGTCGATCTCTTTGACGGTGATCACGCTGACGATCCCCGCCGCGTTGCGGAGTTCGATGTCGTCTCCCGATTCGCGGACGACGAAACCTTCGAGAACTTTGCCGCTGTCGAGCACGAAGTATTGTGACTCGAATCCTTGAGCAATTTTCGCACTCGGTTTGAGGATCGACTCGACCAACTCTTCGCGTTTGTAGCGCTTGGTGATGTCTTGCAGCAGCGGACCTTTGAGCGGTTCGTCTTTGCTGACGGTGTGACAGGCGACGCAGCCTTGCTTGAGGAACAGCTTGCGGCCGAGGTTCGCGTCCCCTTTCGCCTTCACGGCGTCGGCGACGACTTGCTCGAGCGGCAGCTTGCCGATGACGACGCGATTCGGGTCCGGGTTCTTGTCGAGGCCGAGTTGATCGGCGGCGAATGTCGCCGCCTGTTTGACGGCATCGCGCTGGTCGGCCAGATGAGCGCGGACTTGCAACTCATACGTGTCGAAACGCGCGAGTCCGACCGCTCGCAATAAACGGATTGTGGCCGCCTCGTTCTGCCACGCGGCTTCGACCGTTTTCGACGCGAGTTCGCGAGCCTCTTTGGAAACGCCGTTGTTTTGGCTCAGATGCAACAACGTCGCGAAGGCGAGTTCCGAAACGACCTCGACCGCGTCGCGTCGCTTGCCGGCTGGTGACGTCTTCGCTGTTCCGCCGGCGGCAAGGGCCGGATCGACGGACAGTTTGATCAGCGCGGCGACACGCTCGGCATGCCGGTTGTCTTTCAGGAATTCGTCACGGACGGCGATGACATCGTTCGAGGAATTGTCGTCGGCCCAATCGGCATGAACGCGGAACGCGACGTCGATTGCTTCGGGACTGCCGATTCGTTGCAGCAAACGGACCGCCTTCGCTCGAAGCGGCAACGGATCTTTCGACGCTTCGACAACCGATCGCAGCAGCGGCAACGTCGCCGCATCTGCCGGGCGTGAGGCGATCACGTCGATCGCCGCCGGTCGAAGTGCGGCATCGTCCGCCGCGAGATGCAGGATCAGATCCGCCGCTTCGGGCAGAGTCACCTTGTGGCGTCGCAATTCAGTCAGCAACCAGCGTTGTTCGGTCTTGTTGGCTTTGAGCAATTCCGTTCGCAAGACGGCGGCGATGCGATCGCTCTCCGACCACGTCTCCGGCTTGTAGTACGGGCCGCTGGTGTCGGGCCGAGTCGTCCACCACTTGCCGTCCCAGTCTGCTTCGCGCGTGTGCAATCGCGCGAGCATCGTGAGGAACGGTCGGCGTTGCTCATCCGACTTTGCTTGTTCGAGCTTTGCCAGCACTCCATCGACAACCCCCTTCTCGTGCATCGACTGCAAAACTCGACCAGTGCGTGCCGACTGTTCTGGCTTCATCGGATCCGTTGCTGTGAGAACTGCTGCGGACGCACGCAGATCAACGAGCGCTTTCACGGTCGCGTGAACGACGAGCGGATCGGTGTCGAGCAATCGCGCGGCCAGTTTGTCGGCGACGTTCGCATTGCCGATGCGGCCCAAGCCGATGACCGCTTGCAGGCGGACTCGCGTCATCGAATCATCGAGCGCTGTGACGAAAGACTCGGTCGGTACGTTGTTGTTTTGAGTTGTTCGATCAGCGAGCGCTTTGAGCGCGGACTCGCGCAATTCCGGGAGTTTTCTCAATCGCACCAGTGGCTCGACCGCATTGTCACCGAGCAATTGTTTGAGCGTGAAGATCGCAGCGACTCGCGCGGGTTGTGGCTTGTCTGAGGCGGCGAGTTGTTCGAGTTTGTGGAGCACGTTTTCAACGTGCTTCTGCTTTTCGGGCACGTTGGAAACGTGCCCCACGGGATAACGCCGCAGCAATTCGCGTTGAGCGTGCAGACGTAGCACATGGCTGCGCGAGGCAACGTGTTCAATCAATTGCTCATCGTTCGCGGCGGTGAGATCGGGGAACGGCGGGGCTTCGACCGACGGATCAGTCACTTGCACGACGTAGCCGACATCGGGGCGTGAGAAAGTAAAGCCGCCGTCTTTCCACGTCGAAATGTAGAAGCGACCGCTGCCGTCGATGTCCATGTCGGTTGGTCGCGGGACTTCGACGAACGGTTGCTGATCTGCCTCGAAGCCCGCTCCCTTTTGAGTCAGCGGGTGTCGATAGACGACGCTGCGGCCCCAGTCGCAAGTGTAAAGCGAATGACCGAACGGCTCGTCGTGCAGCCCCTCGTCCACGAACAACGAACCGCACGGCGAGCCCCCGCCGTAATCGGCCAGCGGCTGCACGATCTCATCGGGGAAGTTCACGAACAGCGACGGATAACCCATCTGAGCTCCGGGAATGACGTGACTGAGTCGCACGTTCCAGCCGCCACCATCGTTTGTGTTGTCGCGCGTGAAGAGATCGAGGTACGGGCTGACCGCCACGTCGTAGATGTTGCGTTGCCCGCGCGACACGATTTCTAACTCAGTCCCGTCGGACCGCACACGAGCAATCCCGCCGCCACGCAGTTGCACTTCTTTCTTGTCAGTGCCGACCGCTTTTATGAATCCGTAATCGCCGACGGCGATGTAGATCCAGCCGTCGATCCCCATCTGAATGCCGTTCGTCGTGTGGTCCGCACCACGAAACTTGAGATCGAAGCCGATCCCTTCGACGAGCGTTTCGCTCCGATCAGAAACGCCGTCGCCATTATCGTCATGAAACACCGACAGGTTCGGCGGGGCGAGGCAAAAAACTCGCGTGTGCCGCCCTGAACTCGAGCCACCGACATTCTCAACAAACAAACCGCGCGGGCTGTCGATCTTCGCAAAGGTCGTGAATTGATCCGCTTTGCCATCGTCGTCCGTGTCGATGCAGCGAACGATGCGACCCCGTTCCGGCTTCGAGTCAATCGAGCCGTTCTCATCAACGCCGACAAACATTTCGCCCGTCGGAGCGGCGGCGAGGCAAGTCGGATAGGTCACGTTCGGCGGCGCGGCGAACAGCGTCGCTTTCCATCCGGCGGGAACTTTCACACCGCTCAGCGCCGCATCCTTCGATGCTTTCAATAATCCGGTTGCCGGGGAAATCGTCTTCTCGATCATCTGTTTGCCGTGTGCTTCAAACTCGAAAAAACTTCCCCACTTGCCCGCTTCGAGTCCGGTGATACTGACTCGCAGGAAGCGAGTTACCGGCGCGTCGAACTTCAGCGTCTGCGTTTGATCGGCGAGTTCCCCCTTTGTCTGATCGGACAACATCGTCCACGCTTTCGCATCGGTCGAACCTTCGACCTTGTAGCGGTAATGCGTGTTGTCCATTTCCCAAGTGATCTCGCAGCCTGTGAGGTCTTGCGGCTGTTCCAAATCGACTTGCCACCACTGCCCCGGCTCACCGTTGGGCGAGCACCAGCGCGAATCACCTTTGCCGTCCACCGCATGTTCCGGCGGATGTCCGTCCTGGGATGCAGACGCCGTTGCCGGTTTCCCCTTCGCCAGATTCACGGGGACCAGAACTTTCTTGACGGTTCGCTTCAACGGCTTCGAGTAGCGAGGGTCATCGAGCTTGCCGACCGACCAGAGCAAACCGCGCGTCACGTAATCGAGGAAGACCGGGTCTTCGTACTCTTCGTTATAGTGGCCGATCGTCGTGCCGAAGACGCGAGTTTTCTTGTCGCCGTACTCGTTGGTCCAAACGCAGGTTTCCATCTTTTTGGTCTGCGTGCTCATCGCTTGAGCCAGCGGAGTCGCGGTGTCCCACAGCTTGGTGATGAGATACAGTTCGCCGTTCGGCGTGCGCCACTTGTCGCCGAAATTCTTCAAGATCGGATGCGATTTGTTCGCTTCGACCGGAACGACGTCGAACGCGTAATGACTGCCGTGCCCGTGTGACGTCACGCCGAGAAACTTGAACCACTCGTCGGTCCCATCTCGGTAGCAGTGCATCGAACAATGAATGACCAGCGCCGGCAAACCTTCCTTGTGCGGCTTAAGCACTCGCTGAGTCCACTCCGGTTCTTTGATTTCCGCGAAGCACTCATTGTGAACGATGACATCGAAACCCTTCGCCCAATCAGCGTTCTCGTAGAGCGGGATCTTCGAGTTCGTCGCGCTCCCACCTTGTTGCACGATCTGCCATTCGACATTCGCCCGATCGGACACCCCTTCGCTGAGAATAACCCTCTGCTTGGCATAGTCGTGACAGCAGCCGCCCGTCACCAACAACGCCCGAATCGGCTTCACTGGCTCATCGGCCCGCAATTCGGACTGAGCGATCATCAGCAACGATACAGCAACAACGGCGGCCCAGAGACCGTGCAAATGACGAACTCGCATAACTCAAATGGCTTTCAAATTCGCCGACACTCACGGATTCCAGTTGTCTCGCTTTTTCCTCAGTGTTTCGTCGCTTCTCTGTGGTGTATTCCGAGCAAACAAAAGTATTGGCTCACCACAGAAACGCGACAAAACACTGAAAATCATTTTCGCAATCGTCCGCACCTGCGAATTCGTGAGTGTCAGTACAAACGGACCAGTGTACTCAAACGGGAATTCAATCCCCTCTACGCGGTCGGGCAATGTAGTCACCCGCGACGTTATCCGCACGAGACGGGGTCGCAGCGCTTGTTTTGCAAATCGGAGCGACGCCGGCGATACCACGATCATCGGCGATGACGGCCTTGGTACGTTGCTCGGCGACCTGCGGACCAGCGGTTCGCAGGCGTCCGCCGCAACGAGTGGGTGGCGTAAAAAAGCTTGGAACTTGTATTCGTCATCGTTTTCCGGTCACCATGCTCAACGTCAGAATGTTCGGTTCGGTCGGAGACATGTCACGATGCGGAAACTCTTGATTGGTTTTGCCCGACACACAGCGAGAATCGTGCTGTTAATGATATTACTCAGCAGTTTCGTCTCAGCGTCATGGGCTGATGAGCCCCGTGAGCTATTGCAGTTCAACCGCGATATCCGGCCGATCTTGTCTGACGCCTGCTTCCAGTGCCACGGTCCTGACACTCAACAACGCAAAGGGGACTTGCGGCTCGATGGCGAATCGCAGTTGTTCGAGGATCGTGACGGACATCGCGTGCTAGTCCCCGGCGATCCGGCCAAGAGCGAACTATTTCGCCGTGTGACCGCAACCGATTCCGACGAACAGATGCCGCCGCCGAGTTCTGGCAAACACCTTTCGGCCGAACAGATCGCCACGTTGAAACGTTGGATCGAACAGGGAGCCAAGTGGCAGGGACATTGGGCATTCATTTCGCCGAAGGCCGTTGCTCCGCCGAAGTATTTGGCGGCCGGTCATCCGATCGACTTGTTTGTGCTGGACCGATTGCGTCGGGAAAAGCTGGCGCTGTCACCGATAGCCGACAGGCCGACGTTGTTACGTCGCGTGACGCTGGACCTCATCGGCCTGCCGCCGTCGATTAACGAAGTGGATGACTTTCTGAATGACGATTCGCCGGAGGCCTATGAAAAAGTTGTGGACCGATTGCTGGCTTCACCTCGATTCGGTGAACGGTTCGCACGGCCGTGGCTCGACGGGGCGCGCTATGCCGACACGTCCGGCTATCAATCAGACGGCGACCGGAGCATGTGGCGCTGGCGCGATTGGGTCATCGACGCACTCAACGCCGACATGCCGTTCGACGAATTCACGATCAAACAACTTGCTGGTGATCTGCTGCCGAATGCGACGCTCGATCAAGTTCTCGCCACCGGGTTCAATCGCAATCATCGAGGGAACGCTGAGGGGGGCATCATCCCGGAAGAGTACGCGGTCGAATACGTCGTCGATCGAGTCGATACGACCGCGACCATTTGGCTCGGCCTGACGCTGGGCTGTTGCCGCTGTCACGACCATAAGTTTGATCCGTTCTCGCAGCGCGAGTACTACCAGCTTTTCGGCTTCTTCAACAACGTGCCGGAACGTGGCCGGGCCGTGAAGTTCGGCAACTCACCGCCGTTCGTGAAGACGCCGACGCGAGAACAACAGGAGCAGTTAGATTTCATCGAATTGCAGTTGGCGGCAAGCACTCAGCGTTTCCGCAATCTCGAAGAATCCGCTGGTCGTGAGCAGGCCGAATGGGAGCGGGAATACTTGGACGGATCACCGGAAACCGATTGGCATGTTGATCGAGGCTTGGCTCTCCATCTGCCGTTCGATCGCGAAGGATCGCCCGTTCTCATTCCGGTTGATCCAAAGAAAAAGGATCGGCAGCAGCCGGTTCCGCTGGGACCGAACTCTGGAGCACCGGTCGTCAAAGAGGCGGATCGCACGGCGGTAGTGCTGGGGCCGGGACGGCTCGGCCGGGCCGCGATGTTTGATGGTCAACGACGATTCGCCGTCGGCGACGTCGGCGACGTCGGCAACATCGGCTTCTTCGATCCCTTTTCGATGTCTGTCTGGATTCGTGCGGAGTCTGAATCGGGGACGATCCTGTCGCGCATGTCCGATGACGCGAATTCCGATGGCTACAACCTCTGCCTCGACAATGGCAAGTTACAGCTCAACCTCATCAAGCGTTGGCTAGACGATGCGATGCGTGTGGAAACGGCCGAACCAATTCCGCTCAATCGCTGGGTCCACGTCGCCGTGACCTACGATGGCTCTCGGTTCGCGGACGGAGTGAATTTCTTTGTCGATGGCGAGCCAGTCAAGCCGCGTGTTCTGCTTGATGAACTGAATCAGGCCTTCGCCTCGAAGGACTTGTTCCGCATCGGTTACGGCGGCCAGACCCCGCCGTTTCGCGGCGAGATCGACGACGTACGTTTGTTTGATGCGCGGCTAAGTGACGAAGAAATCGCCATCAATGCGGTCCCGGAAACACAGAAACAAATTGTGGCGATCCCGACCAAAGAACGCTCGGCGGCACAGGCCACCAAGCTGCGTGAGTTTTTTTTGTCGGTGCGTGCTCCAGCGGTAATTCGGGAAACACATCTCCGGATTCGACAACTGCAATTGGACGCGGAACAACTCGCGTCTGACTTTCCGACGACGATGGTAATGTCCGAATTGCCGGAACCGCGCCCGAGCCACGTTCTCATTCGCGGGGCCTACGATCACCCTGGCGAACGCGTCGATCGCGATGTTCCGAAAGCGTTGCCCACTTCGTTCCCGAAGAATGGCCGAGTGAATCGGCTCAATCTCGCCCGCTGGCTGGTCTCTCCCGACAACCCGCTGCCCGCACGCGTCACGGTGAATCGCTTCTGGCAACAACTGTTCGGCAACGGACTCGTAAAAACGGTGGATGATTTCGGCTCGCAAGGTGACTGGCCCTCGCATCCAGAATTGCTTGATTGGCTGGCAACAGAATTCTCGGCCACTCCGTCTCCTCACACTTGGTCAATCAAGCGTTTGATCCGAACGCTCGTCACGTCCGCCACCTATCGACAGACATCGCGGGCATCACAAGAACTGCTGGCTCGCGATCCAGAAAACCGACTGCTCGCGCGCGGGCCGCGTTTGCGATTGTCGGCCGAGACCGTGCGCGATCAAGCGTTGGCGGCGAGTGGCTTGTTGTCCGAGCAACTGGGCGGACCGTCGATCAAACCGTATCAGCCAGACGGATTGTGGGACGATCTGCAAAGTACTGAGAAATATGTACAAGATCATGGCCCCGCGCTGTATCGCCGCGGACTGTACGTCTTCTGGAAACGAACGATTGCGCCGCCGGTGATGGTCACGTTCGACGCGGCGGCTCGCGAGACCTGCTTCGTCCGCGAGACACGCACCAACACGCCGTTGCAGGCCCTGACGTTGCTCAATGAAACCGGTTTTGTCGAAGCCGCCCGCCTAATCGCAGAACGAGTCCTTCGAACCGCGACTTCGGACGCCAACTCGCGCTTGCGGCTGGCGTTTCGATTGGTCCTGACTCGCCAACCAACCGACCGTGAGTTGGACGTGCTGCGTCGCGGCCTAGAACAACATCTTGCGCGATATCGCGAACACCCGGAAGCCGCCGCCCGAATGCTGCAAACCGGTGAGTTTCCTGCGGATCAACAGCTTGCACCAGCCGATTTGGCTGCCTGGACCGCCGTGTGTAGCCTGATTCTTAACCTGGACGAAGCAGTCACAAAAGAATGAATCGCATTCGTGCTCCCAAGTAGTCGGGCTACAGACGATGGACATCCCCGACTCAAGGAATCGCCATCCACGAATTGGAATTACGCCCCGGATTGAGTTCTGTATCGCTCAATGATTCAATCTCGTTCCGCGTTGCCTCCTTCTGCATCGCTTGACAGTTGTGATCGTGGGAACTTGGTTTGTCTTTCCCAAGGAGACATTATAGATGAAGTCGCGTCATTGGCTGAGTGGTTTCGTTTCGCGAATGGTTCCGAAACAGCGGCAACGAGTTCGCCCGCCTCGACACGATCGGGCGGAGAGCCTGGAAGAGCGGGTACTGCTGTCAATCGCGAGCGCATTCAGCAGCGGCCACCTGAACCTTGCCGCGTCCGGTTCCGAGTCACTGGTGTTGTCGGCGGATGCAAGTTCCGGCAATGTCTTATTGAACGGCGAGCCGCTGCATTTGCGAAATGGCAGAACTCTTTTGGCCGCTGCGGTCACGCGGTTGACTGTCAGCGGCGGACCAGGACCGAATCGGATTGATGCGTCGGCGATCAATCAATTGACGTTTACTGCGCTCGCGAACAATCGCATCGCGCTGTCCGGCGCGGCCGGGGCGGACACGATTCTGGGGACCGACTTCAACGACAACATTGATGGCGGCGCTGGCGACGACCTGCTGGTGGGCAACGGCGGTCGCGATCTGATTCAAGGACGTGCGGGCCGTGATGAGCTGCGCGGACTGGAGGGCAACGATTCGCTGTACGGTGGAAACGACAACGATCGGCTCGAAGGGGGAACCGGCGATGACGTGATTCAAGGTGGGAACGGCAACGATTGTCTTTCCGGCGGAGACGGCGCGGACAAGCTGAAAGGTGAGAACGGCAACGACACGATTCTGGGTGGTGCCGGCAATGATCGCGCCGAAGGTGGAGCTGGCAACGACGGGTTGGCTGGTCTCGGCGACAACGACACGCT
>JANMIF010000479.1:0-15822 GCA_031375695.1 Planctomyces sp. | reverse complement strand
ACCTTGTCGAATTGATCGTCGCCGTCGGTGTCCCGGCAGCGATACAGCCCGCTCCCCGGCCCGCCGTTGCAGACGACGTACAAGCTGTCGAACGCCCACAGCAGTCCCTGCGCACCGGACATCATTTTGCCGTCGATCTTTACGTCGAGCAGTTCAACTTTCGTTTCTTCGTTGCTGCCGATGGCTGGCGGAGTGACTCGGCAGAGTCCCAGGTTCCCTTGATCGCTGACGATCAGCCGACCTTTCGGATCGGTCGTCATGTTGACCCACGAACCGAGTTTTTCTTTCGGCACCGTGAACAGCTTCTCGACCTGAAAGCCGGGCAACAGATTGAACGTGTCGCGCGGCGCGCCGCTGTCTGTGCTATTCGGATCAACGAAATTCTTCCCGCCCGGATGCCCGTCGAGTTTCGCGACGACCTTCGCTTTGGCCCACTGCTTCGCATCGCGTGAGTCGGCGACTTCCCACGAATCGTCGGTCACGACGATCCCGTTCTTGCCGTCTCGTTCTTGCAGCACGATCTTGGCCAAGAAGCCAGCGATCCCTCCCTCGTTCGTAATCTCTGCTTCGACGAGGTTCTCGCCTGCCTTCAGTTTCGATTTGATATCGACTTCAACCGGATTCTCCCAAGAACTGCTCGACGCGACTTTCTGGCCGTTGACCCAAACGGTCATGACGTTGTCGCAGGTCGCTTTGAGAAACGCGAATTGCGCTTTGCTCGCGAACCTCGTCCGCACGAAATACTTCCTGTTCTGATCGGCTCCCCAAATCCAACTCGGAGCCGGCCCCTCGGCGAAAATGTTCGCGTTCGGCTTCTCAGTCTTCTCAGGCGGAGTGAGTCCATTCGACGGAGCGATCTCCGGCTTCTGCGTGAAGAATCTTTCGTTTGCGGTCACCTTAGTCACCACGACCATCGGAAATAGCAACACAATTGCGATCATCAATCGGGGGAACATCGAAATCGATCCTTTCAGAATCAGTAGGCGGGAAGCCAGAATCATGTAGGGCAGAATGATGAAGCGAACAGAACACTTCGTCGAGTCTCTCGCTGGTGCTGCGGATTCGAGATTGTCTGTCAAAAGACGAACTCCGCAAGCAGGGACGCTATCCTGCGAGCGGCGTGAAATGAGGGGTCGTGCGTTCAAAATTCAAAATTGACGGAGATCGATTAAGATCAACTCGAGTCGCTGTCTCCGCCAATTTTGAACGCACGATTCTTTCTAACGTCTCTATTCCCTGACTCGCCTTGAACTGGCCAATAGCTCTGGAATGAATGACTTGCCCATGAGCCAACTTTTTCAACCCGCCGCGCCGCTGATCCGAGCGACAACCCAGTGGAGCGTGTTCCGTCGCGTGTCTTGGTTGTTATTGGCGGTGACGGGCTGTTCGAGCGGGTCACCGACGAGCAGTCCGTCTGGGGTGAGTTCGGTTTCTCCCGCCAAAGCATCGGCGGCGGTTTCAACCGACATTCGATTCGAGGAAGTCACGGATCGTTCGGGGGTGAAGTTCACGTATCGCAACGGGGCCGAGGCGGGTGAGGTCGCGATTTTAGAATCGCTGGGTGGCGGAGTCGGGTTGTTCGATTTTGACAATGATGGTGATCTGGATTTGTGCCTTCCTGGTGGCGGGCACTACAGCGAGAAAATCGGAGCTGTCCGTGAAGTGCTCGGCTGGCCACTGGCGATTTATCGAAATGACGGCGATTGGCAATTCACGGATGTCACGATGACAGCGGGAGCCGCGATCACCACTTATTACAGCCACGGCGCCGCCGCCGCTGACTTCGACAACGACGGATTCAGCGATGTGCTGATGACCGGATATGGCGGGTTGTTGCTGCTGCACAATCAGGGCGACGGAACGTTCGCGGAAATTGCGAAGCCGGCCGGGTTAACCGATGCCATGTGGAGTTCCAGCGCGGCTTGGGGCGACTTCAACGAAGACGGAACGCTGGATGTTTACGTCGCGCACTATGCGGATTGGTCATTCGATAAGCATCCGTTCTGCGCGGGGCCGAAGCCGGGGACTCGCGAATCGTGTCCGCCGCGTGAGTTCAACGGCTTGCCTCACACGATGTACTTCAATTTGGGAGACGGAACATTTCGCGACGTTACTGCGGACTGCGGGTTGGTTCCGGGTGGCAAGGGATTGGGAGTCGTGGCCGCCGATCTGGATGTTGATGGGGACGTGGATGTGTATATCGGCAATGACACCGTCGCGAATTTTCTGTATCGCAACGACGGCACCGGGAAGTTCGAGGAGGTGGGGTTGGTCAGCGGGACGGCGCTGAGCCAATCGGGGACTCCCGACGGCAGCATGGGGGTCGATGTCGGCGATTTTAATTTGGACGGCCGGCCGGATTTGTGGGTTGTGAATTTTGAGCGAGAGAGTATTGCCCTGTATCGCAACGACGGCAATTGCTTCTTTCAGCACGTCAGCCAGGGAACGGGAGTGACGGCGGTCGGAGGGTTGTATGTCGGTTGGGGGACCGCGTTCGCCGATTTCGATCAGGACGGCGACGAGGATCCGTTTGTCTCTAATGGCCACGTCATTCGGTATCCGGAAAACGCGCCGATCAAGCAAATGCCGCTGCAGTTTGACAATCAAAACGGCAAGCGTTTGATCAATGTAACCTCCGCTGTCGGTCCGTACTTTCGGGAAGCTCACGAAGGCCGCGGTTCGGCGGCGGGTGACTTGGATAACGACGGCGACGTGGACTTAGTGATCTCTCGTCTGAATCAACCGGTCGCGTTGTTGAAGAACACAACCAAGACGTCACATCATTGGCTGTCGCTGCGGCTGATTGGATGCCAGAGTCCGCGGCTGCCGATTGGGGCCGTCGTGAAAATGACATCCGACACGAAGACTCAGCTCCGGCAAATCAAAGGGGGAAGCAGCTTTGGCTCCACGGTCGATCCGCGAGTCTTTTTTGGATTGGGAAAGGCGAACTCGGCGACGTCCGTCGAAATCACTTGGCCGTCGGGACAGGTTCAGCACGTCCTCGAACTCGCCTCCGACCGGCGCTGGGTGATTCGCGAAGGCTTCGACCCTGTTTCCGAATGACCGTCTTGCGAAAAGGTTGACCGTGCATGTTCCTGGCCCGACGAACCAAAAATGTTTTGAAGTTCACGCTGCTGTTGTTGACTGGCTTGGTCACGTTGGCGTGGTGGCAGGGTTGGTTCGCATTGTGGCCTCAGGAACTGGCTCGGCAAGCGTTGGTTCGACGGGACTATGAGGCAGCGCGTCGCTGGACGCAGCAAGCGATCCGTTTCGATGACCGTAACGCCGAGACCGAATTCCTGCTGGCTCGCTTGGAGCGCAAACGCGGACACCTCGCCGAAGTTCGTCGTCACTTGGTCCGCGCCGCCGCCTTGGGTTGTGATCGCGATCGTCTACGTCGAGAGGAACTGCTGGCTCAAGCTCAAACCGGCGTGTTGGACGGAATTTTGAGTGATCTTGACCGGATGCTCATCGACCATTCCGACGACGGTGCCGAAATCTGCGAGGCTTATGCGAATGGGTTGCTCATTAACGGTCAACTCGACGAAGCACAATCTGTGATTCAGCAATGGCAGATCGCATTTCCATCGGACCCGCAAACCGAAAACCTGCTGGCGCGTTTGGCGGAATTTCATCATCGCCCCACGGAAGCGGAGGCACACTACCGCAAATCGCTCGCCAAAAATCCGCAGCATTTCTCATCGGCCTATGGATTGGGGCGCATATTGGTCGAACTCAATCGCTGGCAAGAAGCGTATGACGCCTATCAGGTCTGTCTCGCACTTCCGATCAAAGCTCCGGCACAGATTGGCATGGCCCGCTGTCTGGTGGGACTCGGGAAGGACGAGTCCGCATTGGAACTTCTCCACGCCGCAGCGACGTGTCCTCGCGACAAGCTCATCGAGGCTTTTCACCAACTTGGAGAACCCACCGAATCCGACCTATTGAGCTTTGAACTCGGATCGCTGGAAGCCCATTTGGGTCATACGGAGGAAGCCATTCGCTGGCTTCAACAAGCGGTGGACTACAACCCCAAACATCGTGAAGCGCGATATCTGTTGGCCTACACGCTCAACGCGGCCGGTCATTCAGAGGGGGCGAAAACACACTTTGAATGGCACTCACGCATTCAAAGCCAACTGGTCGAAATCGACCAACTGCACGACCTAGTGAAGACCGATCCTGAGAACCTTGAGGCACGGTTTCGCCTGGGAATACTTTCCTTTGAAACGGATTCCGAATCAGCGGGCCTGTTCTGGATCCGCAGCGTGTTGGCACGCGATCCAAACCACCAAGGTGCACAAGACAAACTCCGGGAATTCCGGCAGCGGAAACGAGCCGAGTAGCAATTCAAGCTAGTTTGCCGTTCTGTGGCGGTTGTGACGACGCGACAAAAACTAGCACGACGCGCAAGCAAGTGGTGATTCTCGGCAAACCACTCGCTCGCGCGTCGTGCTAATGCGTCGATACCAACCGCCCAGTTTGAAACATTGGCCTGCCCGGCCGTTCATGGACGTATCCCCGCGGTATTAAACGACCAGGGCTTCGCAATGCGAAGCCCTGGTGTGGATCATTTCGTTCAAAATAGAAGTCATAGAACGCTTACAGTTTGCCCGCCATGCGAGTTGCAATCGTCTTGATTTCAGCAGGATCGGTAGTGCTTTGCAGCAACTCGACGTCTTTCATGAGCTCATCGGCAAGTTTGGCATTCGAGCTACGTATCGTCTGATCGATGGACTCTTTCAGACCCAAAACCGCACTACCGCCAGAACCCGATGCAGCCATTTCCTCTAAGCGTTTTTTAAGTTCGGCAGTGGAATTGACCTGACGTTCCTTTGCTGAATCAACGGGTGGTTGTGGTGCGGGCGATCCTCCACAGCCAAAAGCCGAAATGCTCATCGCCACAACAACCAACCGAAAAAATCCACGCATCAGAAGCTCCTCTTGAATCACTGAGAAATTGGATTGCAACCTAAAACACGACGCCCTCCAGATTTGATTATTTCTAGAGGGCGTCGAATCATCTGCTAGATATTAGAACTCACCGAGAGGATTCCCGTCCCTTCGATGCCCGAGCCGTTGCCACGTCGTCAGTTCGACGGTGTTATTCACAAAACGAACTGCACCGTCGGCCATCAGGGCATGAACACCACCGGCGTGCTGGCTTCGAGCCGCAGCCATCAGCGGGGCATCAATAGCGCAACCACCGCAGTGCGATGTGCAATTGGGCCACTTGGAATTCGGATTCAATAGCGTGTTGAAGGCACCGGATCCGTGGCCCCCGTGGTGCCACCAATGCCCCACAGATTTGTGCCGCTGGCCACCGACCCCGCCTGCGGCGCACGCCGCCCCCCAACTGTCAACTTGGGCCTGCGTAGAAAACGTCACAGGATATGCTGGAAATCCTCCTGGAGGAGCAACTCCCGCTCGGACGACCGAGACTTTATCCGTGTTGCTGCCACTGTCTGCGACGATGTGCTCGCTCATCGCGATGACGTTTGAAGTTCCGTCCCTGATGTCCTGAGTTGCACAGTTCACACGTTGGTTAAAGATGCCGTTTTCTTCCCCCACACCCACAACGGCTCCATTATTTTGATAGCCCACTGTCGCACCTTCACAATACACAAAGTTCATACCTGGTCCGGTCAGTCCATGGTACTGCGATGTCACTGGAACTGAGTCGGAAGGACAGCGAAAAGTTGCGATTTTTACGTTAGCCACGTTGTGGTTTGCGAGGCCTTCGCAGTCCGTCCCAAACGAATACTTCTTGTAAACACTTCCTTGGTCAAGATACGGGAGCAACTGAGTTGTGGCGCTGTGGCCCCGCCATTCCGAGATGCCAATTCCAATATAGTGCGTGTGGGCTTTTGGGAACATTTTTGTCGATTCGTGATATGTATGCAAAGCGACCCCGAATTGCTTCAGGTTGTTTTTGCACTGCGACCGACGAGCGGCCTCACGAGCTTGCTGAACGGCCGGCAAGAGCAAAGCGATTAAGATTGCAATAATCGCAATCACGACCAGCAGTTCGATGAGGGTGAACCCTCGAATTCGGGCCGCGGATTTCCCAGAAGACAACGCCATCATGCACCTCCGAATAAAAAGTGGAACAAACGAAACTAAGAAGAGTCGCGATACCTCGCACTTCCCGGGCCAGATCAAGATCGCAAACGGGGGGGGGGGGGGGTAACTTTTAGAAATACTCGCAAGCACTGTCAATCTTTGAAATCGTCTCTGCCCGAAGCCGCCTGCCGAAATTCACCCTGAATAACCGGTATTTCGCCCTTCTCGGCGTCTTCCTTACAAATTTGTAATGTTCGACAAGCCCTTCGTGAGGCGAGTGCGACTTCAAGGCTTCGAAATTGCGCTGGATCAATCCTCCGCTGGGCGCTAGCCCACGGTTGGAACCGGACGCTAGCAGCCTGTTGAAAAACTCGTGGAGCAGGATTTCATCCTGCTCGAATGCCGAAGATTTCCGGCAGGTTGAAAACCTGCCCCACGTTTTTCAACAGGCTGCTAGCGCGTTCCGGCTGATGCGCCCAACGCACAAAGTTAGCCTTGAGGTCTCCCTAGCCGCTGATCAGTTTTCGTTCGCCATTTCGCGGAGTACGTCCGCAATGACGGCGCAGCCTTCATCAACTTGCTCGGCCGTGACATTTAACGGCGGGAGCAGGCGGACAACGGTGTCGTGAGTGGCGTTGATCAGTAAGCCGCGAGACATGCACTTCGCGACGGCCGGCGTCGATGGCATGCTCAGGTCGATACCGACCATCATCCCTTTGATTCGCAACTCCGAGATAATCGGCAGTTCGGCCTTCAGCTTTTCCAGGTGCGAGCGGAAGCGGTCTGACATCGCTTGGCAGTTGGCCAGCAAGCCGTCTTCCTCAATCGTCTGCACCGTGGCGATACCGGCCGCCATCGCCAGCGGGTTGCCGCCGAATGTGCTGGCGTGCATTCCTGGCCGCAGGTCGGGAGCCAACTCGTTCTTACAGAGGATCGCTCCGCAAGCGACACCTCCGGCAACTCCCTTCGCCAACGTGATGATGTCGGGCTGCACGTTCCACTGTTGATAGCCGTACCAAGTTCCCGTCCGGCCCATGCAGGTTTGAACTTCATCGAAGATCAGCAGGCAGCCGTTTTCATCGGCCAAGCGTCGCAGGCCGCGAATGAAATCATCGGTCGGGATGTTGATGCCCCCCTCGCCCTGCACCGGCTCGATCAAGATCGCGCAGGTTTCGTGATCCAGCAGTTTTTCCACTGACGCCAGATCGTTGTGCTGCGCGTATCGGAACCCAGCCAGCAGCGGACCAAGCCCCTCGTGGTACTTCGGCTGAGCGGTCGCCGTCACTGCGGCGAACGTGCGGCCGTGAAAACTGTTCTCAAAGCTGATGACTTTGTACCGCCCGTCACGCGAATGCAGCCGTGCCAGCTTGATCGCCGCTTCATTGGCTTCCGCTCCGCTGTTGCAGAAAAATGCCTTGCCAAACCCGCGCACCGACAGCATCTCGGCGAAGTCACCTTGAGCCTCGGTGTACCACGTATTCGGAATGTGAATCAGTCGCGTGACTTGATCCTGAATCGCCTTCACGACTCGCGGTGGGCAGTGTCCCAGGATGTTGCAGCCCCAGCCGGGGAATAAATCGAGATACCGCTTTCCCTCGGCATCCCAAACATACGCTCCCTCGCCACGCACCAGCGAGATCGGCTGGCGGCGGTAATTTGGGATCACGTACTTGTCGAATTGCTCGATGACTTGGGCGCTAGAGCGCGTCGCGGCGGGGTCCATGAATAACTCCTTCTGAATTTCCAAATAACCCGAAGCGTCAGCGAGGGCGAGCGCTCCAAACGGTGATGAATTCAAAGTCTCGCGAAGCACTCGCCCTCGGTAACGCTTCGGATTACTAAAGCACTATCTCCGTACCGACGCCGGTATCAGAGTAAATTTCCAACAGCACTGAGTGCGGCATGCGACCATCCACAACGTGAACCTTGCCGACTCCGGCTTGCAGCGCTTCGAGCGCGGCTTCGACTTTCGGGACCATGCCGGCGTCAATGATCCCTTCGCGGATCAAGTCGCGGCAACGAGTGGCCGTCAGGTGCGATTGCAACGTCGCGGGATTGTGCCGATCCAAGAAGATGCCCGGCACATCCGAGACGAATAGCAACTTTTCCGACTTGATGATGCGAGCAATCGCCGCCGCCGCCGTGTCGGCATTGACGTTCAATAACTGTCCAGTGGAATCCATCGCCACAGACGGTACGACCGGGATAATCCCCGCCGAACAGACGTCTTCAATCAACTGTCGGTCGATGTCGATCACCTCGCCTACGAAGCCCAGATCAATCGGCTGACCGTCTGCTCCCGGCAATGCCAGCTTGCGGCCGATCAGACAATTCTGCGCCCGAAAGCTCAAGCCAATCGCATTGCCCCCTTGTCGCCGAATTTCGTCCACCAGCCTGCCGCAGATGTCGCCAGCCAGAACTTTGGCGACGATTTCGAGCGTCGCCGCATCGGTGTATCGCCGACCCTGAACTTTACGCGGCGTGATCCCC
Organism: Planctomyces sp.; assembly: GCA_031375695.1. Taxonomy (GTDB): domain Bacteria; phylum Planctomycetota; class Planctomycetia; order Planctomycetales; family Planctomycetaceae; genus SXKJ01. Next base: position 7,269 of record JANMIF010000479.1, on the reverse strand, counting down.
GCTGCGGCCATCGCCTTGTCGATATCTTTGCCACCGCCATGCACGAGGATCGGCCGCAGTCCGACCGACTGCAAGAAGATCACGTCGGTGAGAAAATTGCGAACGGCTGCTTGTTCTTCCAGCGCGCTGCCGCCCAGCTTGATGACGATGTGCCGCCCGCGAAACCGGCGAATCCAAGCCAGTGCCTCAATCAGCACATCAGCTTTTCGAATCGCCTCGTCCACGGAAAAACCCCTTCGTACTGCCTCAAGAAAGGGGGGGATTGTAGGTCGCGCTGGTCGGGAGTCAATCAGCCCGATTTGAATAACGAATGACGAACTGCCCAGTGACGAAGGAATGACGAATTCCGAAGCTCGAATGGCTCAGTCTGCGCTGGGATCAGCCTGCGCTGCGAATGGAGACCGAACGGAAATCTTCATTGGGAGTTCGTTCGTCATTGGGTATTTCGTCATTCGTCAGTCACCTGTCCGCAGACTCTGCCGAACCCGAAGATCGGCCTCGACTGGCCTGATCGTCATGTCTGTTGCCGCAAGACCTGACATGGCCGGAGTGTTGCGTCTGATGCACCAAAAGGCGGCACGATTCAAATTGTGTTGCACACTTCGTCCGAAGGCCGCTGGGGTCGGTCCCCGATACTGTCGGGGTGCCTCACTGGCCGAGCACCCGAATGGACTTGGCCCTGTTGACTCGCACTGACGACACCGGACGCGCACCTCGCCGCGAGTTAACTCAACCCAACCTCCCTCGAAACTGATTGACACGACCGGCCTCGCGGAATGAGGCCGCCACCGTGCTCCATCGGTGACGCGGGCAGAAAACCCTCGGAGTCTGATCGTGAGTCAACACCATCTTCCCATCGAGCATTTTCTTCAGAGACTGGAAACCGCCGAGAACGATCGCTCGGAACTGGCCGGAGAACGAGCCAAAAAAGAATCCCGTCCGGAATGGCTGACTCACTTCATCGACTCCGTGGCCGACTTGTTCGATCCGCTGATCGGTGTCGCTCGTGTCGGTTTTGACTGCAATTACACGGATGACGCTTGGGTGGTCGGGCTGTACCTCGGCTCTTATGAGATGGTCGGCGGCCGACGTGACGGTGAGACTCGGCACATCAACTTCGAGTTCGACATCCAACAACTGATGCAGCATTTCTCGAAGGTGATCGAACTGATCTGGAGTGCGTTCCCATCGCCAAAGGATTGCCGATCGGCGTGGGCCAGGAGCTACATCACGATCGCCGGAATTGTGGGTGATCAACAAGTGCGTCTGCAAATATTCAGCGTCCCGCCGAACTACGCCGAAATCGGCATGAGACGCTATCCCGACGGACGTTTTGAACCGGCGTAACGCGTCGGGTTAGTTTCAAAACAGCGTCCCTTGCGGTGAGGAACCGGGCGACGGCGCGGCGATACCCAAATGCGCCAGCCCGGCGGATGTGACGACTCGGCCGCGCGGCGTGCGCTGCAAGAAACCGACCCGCAACAAAAACGGTTCGATCTCATCTTCGAGCGTATCGACCGGACAGTTCATGCTGTGGCCGATCGCCGACAGACCAGCTGGGCCGCCCGCGAAAATATTGACCAGGATCAACAGGTATTTGCGATCGAGTTCATCAAGGCCGACTTGGTCGACCTCGATCATTTCGAGAGCCAGCTTGGCAATGTCGGCGGTGATTGTTCCAGCGCCCCGACTGTCGGCGTAATCGCGGCACCAGAACAGCAAGTTGTTGGCTTTGCGGGGCGTCCCGCGACTGCGAGTCGCGATCTCAGCGGCGGCGGTCGTTTCGATCTCCGTCCGCAACTTGCGGGCATTGCGAGTCACGATCACTGCGAGATCGTCCTCATCGTAAAAGTCCACATGCAGCCGATTCACGAACCGGTCGCGGAGCGGTGCCGTCAACATTCCGCTGCGTGTTGTCGCGCCAATCAGCGTGAACTTTTTCAGCGGCATGTTGATCGTCCGCGCGTTCATCCCTTCACCCAGCGAGATATCGACCCGGAAGTCTTCCATCACCGGATAAATGAACTCCTCAACGGCAGGCGGCAGACGATGAATCTCGTCGATGAAAAGCACCGAGCCGAAGGTGGCATTCGTCACGTAAGGCAGAATGTCTTTCGGAGCCGTGAGCGCCGGAGCCGACGCGATTTGAAAGTCGGTGCCGAGTTCTTTTGGGATCACCGTGGCAAACGTCGTCTTCCCCAAGCCGGGCGGCCCATCGAACAGCAAGTGGCCGAGCGGCTCGTTCCGTTTCTTGGCCGCGTCGAGCATGATCCGCAACCGCTCAACCGCCTTCCGCTGCCCGACGATGTCTTCCAGTCGCTGCGGCCGAAGTTCTTCGTCATGCTTTTCGTCATCCGGCCGAAACTCAATGCCCGGCTTCGGAAGCGAATCGACAGGTTTTTTCTCGTCGTCGCCGCCGTTGATGATCTTCTGCCGAGCCATGCTCAATCCTTTGCCCTTCGCCACAAGCACAAACACGGCGAATTAGAGCGACTGTTGGCTCGCCAAGGAATTCGTCAAAACAAATCCAAAATCGGCTGACCTTCGCTGATCCGATACGGCCGATTGAACGAGTCGTGGATTTCGAGTTCCGGGCTGAGTCCCAGGGAATGGAACATCGTGGCATGCAGGTCTTCGACCGAGACCGGCTTCGTTTTCGGATACGCCCCGTGCTTATCGCTCGATCCGTAAACTTGCCCGCCGCGAATGCCGCCGCCAGCCAGCACGACCGATTGACAGGCCCCCCAATGGTCGCGGCCCTTGTTCGGGTTGATCTTCGGAGTGCGACCGAACTCGCCGTACATTGCGACCAGCGTTTCATCGAGCAGGCCACGTTCGGACAAATCTTCCAGCAACGTCGAGTAACCCTGATCGAGTGACGGCAGACAGTAAAACTCTTTGAGCATCTGATACCCGGTGATCCCGCCGAGCGAACCGGTGCCGCCGTGATTGTCCCAGACGTTCAAGACGTTGCCGTCCTTCGCGACGAAGTACCAAGTGAACGTCACCAGCCGAACGCCCGATTCGATCAGCCGCCGAGCCATTAAAAAGCAGTCGCCGTATTCATTCCGTCCGTAACGGTCGCGAACCGACGCTGGTTCATCGTCGAGTCGAAAGGCGCGCTTCGCTTCCGGCGAGGTCAGCATCCGAAACGCTTGCTCCCGATAACTGTCGAGACCGCGTGACGCCTTCTGTTGCTGCATCTCGCGGTCGATCCCTTCGACCGCGTTGAGCAAGCCGTAGCGCAACTGCAACCGATGTTCATCGACACCCGGCGGCAATTCAAAACTGTGCGGAGCTTTTTCATTCACTTCGGCTGGCGGTTGAGTTTCGATCGGATCGTACTTCGGTCCGAGGAATCCCGCGTGAGTCCCCGAATACACCACGCCGTCGTGGCCAATCGGTCGCGGAATCGTAACGCTCGCTGGAATGCCGCTCGGTGGCGAGAAGTATCCGACGATCGAACCCAGCGTCGGAAAGTCGCGCCGATTGCGAGCATTCCTCGGCACCGCGAGCGTGTCGTTTACTCGCCCGGTCAGCGTGTGATAAACGCTCGGCTCGTGGTTGTTGCTGGGATGTGTCAGCGAGCGAATGATCGCAAGCTTGTCGGTGTGCTTGGCGATCTGCGGCAAGTGCTCGCAAACTTGAATGCCGGGCACGACGGAATCGATCGGTTCAAACAGCCCGCGAATTCCGTCGGGTGCATTCGGCTTCAAATCGAACGTGTCATGCTGCGGCGGCCCACCCCATAAATAGACCAGAACGCAGGCTTTTGCCTTGCCCGGCCCGCGTGTGCCCTGACGAGCCTCGCGCCGATCTGACTCCGCCCGTAGAAGCTGCGGCAGCGTCAGTGCCCCCAGCCCCATCTGGCCCAATCGCATCATCGCATCGCGTCGGTGGAACATCGCAAATTCCTCAGCTCGGCCACGGCCTTCACAAGTAGCTTACTCGGAATTCGTGCCGAGGGCAGAGATTCTCGCGCGAATCATTGGCGGTGACGATCATCACGACATCATTAACTCGCAAAAACGCGGCCAGTTTCTAACGGCAGAGTATTCTGTAAGACAACTTCTTGGCACTGCGATGATTTCACATTCGGGGATGTTTGATGGCTGCCTTCCCATCAGTTCGCGCGGTTGCTCTACTGCCGCTCAAAGCTCGTAGCACACAGGCGGCGTGCCTGAGTAACGTTTGAAAACCTGAGTGGCAGCACGTATGTCTGGAGTTCAGCCAACTGGGATTTCGAGCGATCCGCCGCCAGCGACTTCGGAGAATCTGCCGACGGGGGCCACGGCCGGGGTTGCCATCCCCAAAGAGTTCGCGAATCCGGCGATTGCCAGCGGGTTTCAGGACATCTTGGGATACCTGAATTTCTCCGGCGGCAAGCCGGATGGGAAATTTCAGGACCGGCTCAATCGCTGTCATCCCGAATGGGGTTGGCCGAATCCGTGGGAAGCGTTTGAGTCGGCGCTGCTCAATCGACTGACCGAACTGGAGACGACCTCGGCGGCGTTTAAGGATTCGGCTCAGGCGCGGACTGTGTTGCAGCTCACGTTTCATGAACTGTGGCCGGCGTATCGGCGGCATCATGCGGACTTACTGTTTCATTTGGCTGATGCCGATTTTCAGCAGCCGCTGTTTTTGGCTCGGCTGTTTGAAGCGGTGCTGGTTCAAGGTTCGCCGTGGGAAGAAACCGAGCGGATTGTTTCGGGAGCGCTCGACGGGCTGAATGATTTTCTGGGCTTTCGACCGGTCGCGGTTTTGGAGAGCCAGCAGAAAATGGAGCCGTATCCGCATGAGCGGTTTCGGCCGGTGCCGATTTATTTCAAAGGGGTCGGTGCAGGTAAAGGGCCGTATCAAGAGTTGATCACACGCACGATGGAACTGTTTCAGACCGTGCCGTTGAATTTGACTCAAAACGCGCATTTCGACCTCAGCCATGTGGATGAGATCGCCGTCGATGTGCGAGCTCACGACCATCATCATCCGGTTTATAAACGAACGAACTACATGTTCGGCGAGTGGGATCCGCATTTCATCGACACGAAAGGAGATTATCGGCGGTTCGTGTTGCGGAAGATCATTCTCGATTCGCTGTTGAACTGGATTGCCGAGCAGAAAGAGACGCCGCGCGAGGAGTTGTTGTTTGATGCGGCGGGCGTGTTGTGTGGAACGATGTTGATGGCGTCAGCGATCAGTGGCTGCGGGCCAGATACGCATGATTCGTCGGTGACGCTGACGTCGCTACTACCGAAGGTCGCTCGGCAACGCGACATGTTTTATGAGCGATTACTGGAGGACGCGAGCGGCGAACGTGCTCAGCGGCTGAATGATTCAGCCAAGAATACGCAGCAGCCGTTCGGGCATGTCCGGCAGTCGCTGAACTTGTATCTGGCGAACTTCGGATCGCGGCAGATTCAGTATCGACAGTTGGCAAATCTGTACGCACAGCTCGGACAGCCCGATGCGGCTCGAGCGATCGCGGCGATCATTCCGTCGGTATCGGCGCGGTTTGCCTGCGAGATTCATTGGCGGATCACGGCGGCGCATCGTCATCTCAGTTCGGGACAGCTCTTGCCGGCGGTGTCGTTGATCGCGGAGATCGAAGATCATTTTCGACGCGGCATCGAATGCGGCGGGCTGCCCGATCCGTGGAATATCCTTGGGTTTCAGGGGCAATTTCCGTTGTTCGGATCGCGTGAGGACAGCATTCCCGATCAACGGCTCGACGAATTGCTGACGATCGTCGAGCAATACCTATCGGTGTACTCGCGAGCGTTGAGCGAATCGGCGGCCCAGGGAGATCGCGAATTGACGCGGCGGCTCTCCGAATGTTTTCAGACGTTCGCCGAATATTGGGATCAGTTCGCCTCGACGACCGTGGAAGACATGGTTCCGGTGGCGGCTCGCGAAAGTTGGGAATCGGCGACGCATGTGGCGGACGTCTTGTCCGAATGGCGAGCGGCAGGCGAAGCGGCGGGGGACATCAGCTTTTGGCGGCGACATATCGACCGATTTACGACGGCAAAGTCGTACGCACTCGTGGTGAAGGCGCTCATCGATAAGAAAGATTATGTTGCCGCGATGGCCTTGTTGATGCAGTGGCTGAGCCTGAACGAGGACGTCGGCATCGAATCGGGAAGTCACTCGATGCCGGCGCTGCTGATCGAATGGATGACCTGCGTCACGGACGACAGCGATGTGAAAAAAGAAGGTAGCCGAACTCGTGAGAGTTCGGACGAGAGTCTTGCCGGTTCCGACCGAAGTCTCACGACTTCGGCTACGTCAGCAGAAATGGACCTGTCCCCATTTGTGGCGGATCGTTGGTCGCTGATTCGGCGGTTCTTCGCGTATCTGGAGGTGAACGCCGGCGAGTTGTGGGAGGTTCCGCATCTCGACTCGATTGTTGATTCGATTCCGAAGAAGAAGAAAAAAGGTAAACCGGGTCAACCCAAGCGGAGTTCCGAGGACGATGAACTCGACGACGACCTGCTTAACGGCGATGACGACGGCGGGTTGCTCGATCCTGATGACGATCTGGAGGATGGCGAGGACGACATCTTTCGGAGCGCCTACGAAGAAGTCACGTTCAAGGACACGGCGGATGACGGCGTCGAAGGGGACATGATGGAGTCCGGCGGCCCCTCGACCGGACCGGCCGCGCTCGAATACCTCAGCAAGTCGCTGGAACCCCGATTGAAATTTTTGGTCACGCTGGCACAGTTGTGGCTGATGGCCGTCGGGCACTTCATGCGACACCCGCCGGCCGGATTGGAGAAGGTTCCCAAAGGAGCGCGGCGGCCGGAGATTGAAGACCCGACTGCGATCCTGTCCGGCTGGCTGAAGCAACTGGGCGAAATGCAAAATGGATTGAAGCGACTGATGTCGTCGTTGTGGGATTTCGAGATCCCGACCCCCTCCGGCGAGCATGACTCGAACGTCGAATACGACATGCAGATGCAGACCAAACTTTACATGGTGCAGACGCTGATCGGTGCTCAGTTGGCTTGCCGGATCGCCGAGCGTGGCTTGGGTTGTTTCTTGCCGGGAGCCGACAGCCGCAAGAAATCGAAAGCGGCGTCGGAAGATTTGCACATGACCGCGCTGTATCGCAGCGTGCTGCGTGGCGACGTGGACGAAGTCCGAACATCGCTGCCGAGCCTGCTGACGATTCTGGCTCGCAAGCCGTTGCTGTACGTGCCGCTCGATGTCGGTGGGCATCCGAAGCAAGTGCTGGCGGCTCGGCTGTTGCAATCGGACATTCGCTTT
>JANMIF010000476.1:0-23337 GCA_031375695.1 Planctomyces sp. | reverse complement strand
AGGTCTATCAAGACTGCAACGTCTTCAACATGGGTGCCTTCAGCTACGCCACCGATAAAGAGACACGAGAGGATAGCGTGATTTATCTCGAACACGGTAAGCCATTAATTTTTGGCAAGCAGCGAAACAAGGGCATCCGCGTAACCGAAGGAAACCGCGTTGAGGTAGTGCAACTCGGCGGCGACATCAAAGAAGATGACTTGCTGTTCCACGACGAAAAGGCGACCGAGCCATCGTTGGCGTTTCTGCTGAGCCGCATGCGTTATCCGGAATTTCCTGAACCGGTCGGCGTTTTCCGAGCTGTCGAACGCACGACCTACGACGAATCCGTCACAAAGCAAGTCGAAGCCGCGCGAGCCAAGCTCGGCGAAGGCGATGTCGAAAAACTGCTCAACAGCGGTGACACTTGGTATGTGAATTAGCAGTCTCCTAAGTAGCCGGACTGGTAACAGTTCGGTTCGAAGTCGCACGACTTTGGCTACGGGGTGACACCTGACATGTTCGTTCGTCCGCACATCCTGGTCGTCGGCGAAATTGCACGTGCCGAGTTCGCGGCGGTTCGAGAATGGCTGCTGCAAGTTCAGCGGGATTCGCAGACGACACGAGTTTCGAGCTTCGCGAATGCAGACTCGGAACCGGATTTAGTCATCATTTGTCAGTCGTGGCCGGACGAGTTTTCCGCCTCCGAAGCGACCATCGCATTGGGTCGTTGGCCGTTGTCATTGTGGGTTGTCTGTTACGGCGCTTGGTGCGCCTCCGACGGTCGTACTCGCACGGTCTGGCCGTTGAGCGTACGTGTTTCGGTCGACGAGTCGTGTTCACGACTCAATCACCTCTGGCGAATTCTCCGCGAACAGCGTGAAGCCCCACTGCCGCTCACTGCGTCACGGGATGAGTCGCTTGAGTTCGACGTGATCTGGCGCGCGAATCAATGCTGCTGATCACGAATCAATGCTGCTGATCACTTTGATGACTCGGCTAACTTCACAAGGAGCGATGAAGTCACTTTTTGATGGCCCACAGCGCCTCGAAGGTACGGAGATAGATTGTGCCGTTGGCGATGGCGGGGGATGAGGACATCGGTTCGGCCAAGTCGTTTTCCGCTAGCACCTCAAACGCGCGGCCCGGCTTAAGCACCGTGACCACGCCTTTGCGAGCGGTCAGATACAGCTTGCCATCGGCCATCACCGGGCTGGCTCGGTAGCGGTCGTTGAAGATGCGCTGGAGATAAACCAGGTCGCCAGTTTTTTCGTCGAGCACATGGATTTGGCCATCTTGCATTCCTAGGTAGACGAGTCCGTCGTGGATCAAAGGCGACGGGACGTCCGGAGTCTTGGCGTACTTCCACCATCGGGTGGCGGAGTTGTTAGTGATATCGCCTGAGCCGTCTGGCTTGAGCGCAAAGACGGGAGCGCCCTTCGCAGTCGGAACAACGATAATGCCGTTACCGGCAACCGGTGAAGCGACGAAACGGAGCGACGCATCGTACTTGGTCTTGGCGTTCAGATTGCCGCAGCGCCAGAGTTCGTGGCCGTCGGTGAGATCATGAGCCACGATGTAATCGGCCCCGTGACTGAGCAGGAATTTGCGTTGGCCGTCGTCGTACAGCATTGGTGACGCGTAGGAGTGCTCACATTCGCCGACCGCGTCGCTGGGACGATCTCGCTTCCAAATTTGCTGGCCGGTGGTTTTGTCGAGGCAGACCACAACCGCCTCACGCGTGTCAGCGTTCCCCTCACCGTGAATGAGCTGCAAGTACAAGTGATCGCCGTCGAGCACTGGCGTCGAAGTCATTCCGAAGGCGATGTTGAATTTGCCGTAGCGGTCTGGCAAGTTGAACTTCCAAACTTCTTTACCGGCCACGGTCCAACAGCCGATGACGCCGTTGGCCATTATCGCCCAGACGTGCTGGCCGTCGGTGCATGGCGAGGGCGAGGCCGAGTTCCCTTCGTCACCACGCACGTCTTTATTGCCGCTGGCGAGCACTTGCCGCCACTGTTCTTTGCCGTCGGTGCCGATGCACATCAACAACAATTCGTCATTGTTGACGGAAGTTAGAAAAATCCGCTCGCCCCAAACGACCGGCGTGGCCCCGGCCTGACCCGGCAACGGGAGTCGCCAAGCGACATTTTCGGTCTTCGACCATTTCGTGGGCAGCCCGGTTTCGGAGCTGATCCCGTTGTTCTTCGGCCCACGCCACTGCGGCCAATTGTCCGCGCGGGCGGACTTCGATAATCCCACTACAAAACCGACGGACAGACAAATCACTATCACGGCTTTGGATACAAACGGCGACATCGCGACTCCTTGTTGGTTAGCGAGTTCGTGATTTCAGACTTGGCACTCTCCTCGCCTCTGCGTTGCTAGACCCGTTCGTAATTCAGACGCAATACAGCGGCACGGAGAGAGCAGCGTTGGAAATCAGAACACGTTGTTGTTCTGGGACAGGTTCCTTCCATCATTCACATCGCACGCAGCAACTCGCGTACAGCCATCACACCCAGGAACGAAAAATAGACGCTCCCAAAACCCATACCGATCCGGATCGCCCAGGACGGGCGAAGCGATTTTGGCAGCAGCGTGGTGTTGATGACGATCGTGTGCCAGCAACTAAACGCGAAGGCGAAGTTGTAGCCGGTCGTCGCCAGCTTGAAGACTGTGCTCGGCTTGCTGCCCGCCAGCCAGATGATCGACAGACAACAGGTCGAATAGCCGACAAGCACGAAGAAATAGACATACTTGATGAATTTCGTGTCCAGCTCACGCAGACGCGGCAGCGCCGTCCAGCAGACATCGACCCAGCGGCGCACGAAGCCGTCGATCGTGGAGATCATGCTCGTCATCAGCACCAAGAAGCCGCAGAACAAGGTCGCGATTCGCAGCCCTTCAGCCCAGTTGGAACCAGTCAACCAGGCGAAAGCCGGGAGCGCAGCGAGCGTACCGGAAATCGGTGCGACCACTCGGCCGGCGACCCCTTCTGAGGTCATTGACGCCACGACGTTGCCCGGCACTTCCGTCCCGCGCGGCAGGAACCCAACAGACAAGATACTCGGCAACGAGACGCCGATCAGGCAGGCCGTCATCCAAACACAAATCTGATCGCGAGCGACATGATGATACCAACGTTTCCAGCGCGGCAGCGATTCTTCCGTCACGTTAAATACACATCCGACATGCGATAGTTCGATGCCGTGACCTCCAATGACACTGGGGATTGCGCCGACGTGATGTCCCATACCCCAGCCTTGATCTCGGGTGAAATTGCTGATCGGCGTGTTCGTCAGACCGCCGTTCCCCGCGATTGCAGCCAGCCCCGCGATGAACCCGATCATCGACCAATCGACCTTCGGCCAGCGTCCTTCGGAGATCAGCGAAACCACGAAGTTGTCGATGTTCGGCCCGTCGTATTTCTTGTCGCCGTCCAGGTCGTCCTTCGCCACATCGAAGACGGCGTTGCCATCTTTGTCCTTGCCGGTCTTGCCTTCGACGACATCGGGATGTCCGTCCGAATCGAAGTCTTCTTCACCCGGATCGAACACGCCGTTCCCGTTGCGGTCTTCGGCCTGCGTGACTGGCACAGTGCCGACTTTGAACAACCCGGTGGCAATCTCAAACCAATGAGTCGGCCGCGAATACACCACCGACACAAACAGCAAAAAGCCAATGACGATCACCAGCTTGGCCGACATAATGACCTTCAAGGAGTTGAAGATCTTGCCGCCGATCAGCAGCGGAAAAACGCATAAAAAGAAGATGCCGGTCGAGACCAGTTTGTGCATCCACCAATGTGTGGTCTCTGGGTCGAAGTTACTGCCGACGAACATCTTTTCGATCGTCACCGCCGCTCCGACCACGAGATACGGAAAGATCGCTCCCCAATCGAGCAGCAGATACAGCACCAGCCAGAACATCGGGTGCGGTGGAATGCGAAACTTGCCGGTGAAAATCGGCTCGCCGGTGTAGAGCGTGTAACGGCTGATTTCAATATTGTAGAGCACCTGAATCAAAATACTGACGGTCGCAACCCACAACAGCGCGGCTCCGTATTTCGCCGTCACGGCCGGCCCCGACAGCCATTCGCCGCCGCCGATTGCCGAAGCCCCCATCACCAATCCCGGCCCGATCATCGCCAGCAAACTTTGCTTGGTGAATCTTGGAGCGTCAATCAACTCGCCCGTATCCCAACGAGGCATCAATTTGGAACCGGGATGCGGTGCTTCAAACGATCCCGGTGACGACGAGCGAATTTGTTCTGACATGCGCACTCCCAGTCAGGCGATGAGCCAAGTTTCCAAGTCGCCAGACGATATCCCTGGCCGCGCGCTCTTGCCAGCGACTACTCGCCAGACCCGGACCAGAGCGACCATCGCAAGCCTGAGAAGTGAATACCGTGGTAAGCACTCGCGCGTCGGGCCTGAATTCCGGCTGCATTGATGTGCCCCGGCAGATCTCGCCGAAGCTTAGGGACTTCCGAGTAAGTCTCGGATTGGATTCAACCCTGTGTGAATCTGCGCCGATGTTAATGATCGTAGCGGTCGCGGCGACGGTATCGTTGTCGCTTCGGCATTTGTTGCTGGCTGCTCAAGGGGGGATCATGACACAGGCGACAGCAGCGTCATCGTCGTTGCAAGGCGACGCAATTGGCGGAGCACCATGAGCCGCCGAAGCCGAGCAAATGCGGCCGGAGTATCGCTTTTTCCGTTTCTCGACGTGCTCGTTTGCACGATGGGGTCGCTGATCTTGTTGTTGTTGGTCGCCACGAATCGCATCCGCACGGCCGCTGTCGAACGAGCGAAACACGCAGCGACTCAAGTCCAATTGAAACAAAACGAACCACGACCCGATCCGATCGTCCTAACGCCTGAAGCCGATCCGACTCCAGAATGGAAGACTCGTGTTGAGCAACTGACCGACGAGCGGGATGAATTGCGAAATCAAATTTCGCAATTGAAGGGCCGATTGGATTCGGCACAAACGACTGTGATGCGAACCAAGGTCAAAGCAGCCTCAACCGAGGATCGGCTCAAGGCCATCCGCACTCAGCAGGACGAGACGGCATCAGAACGACAGCGACTGCAAACGGAAATCGACACACTGCAAAGCGACTTGACCGAAGCCGAGCAGCGACTCACGAAAGCGGTCGAGCGAAAACAGTCAGGGAAAAGCAAGTACGCTTTCTTGCCATTCGATGGTCGCTCCGGTACGACCAAGCGACCGATCCTTATCGAGTGCATTCAGGATTCGGTGCGATTTTTGCCCGAAGACGTGAAGTTGAATCTTGGAGATTTGAATGGCTTCACGACCGCCTTCAACCCGGTGCTGATGGCCTCGCGCGAACTCGTCCATTTTTGGACCGCCTTTGAGAAAGTCTACGGATCGGCTGACAACCCGCAGGAGCCGTATGTGCTGCTGCTGGTCCGGTCGGAGGGGATCCGATCGTTCGATTTGGCTAAGCGAATGTTGACGGAATTGAAAATCCCACATGGCTACGAATTGCTCGACGACAACATGCAGTTGGAACTCGCCCCCTCAAATCCACAGGCGAAGCAGGTCTGCGAACAAGCGATTGCTCAAACGTTTTCCGAGCGAACGACGGTCATGAGTGCATTGCGCGGCAGCGGACTTTGGCAAGACGAACTTTCGGGAACAACTGCGGGCGGCAGCCAACAAACGGGGACAGGTTCCCTTGTTGACGGCTCTCGATTGCCAAACGGGAAGTCTCAAAATGGACCTGTCCCCTTTTCTGCCAGTCAGTCGGCAGCGCGACGAAATGCGTTTGATATCGGTCGCGGCGCGAAGCCGCTCAGCGCGGATTCGTCGCCCGAGGTTTTCGGTCAGTCAGATGATCCTGCTGGTGGTTCGTTGCCGAAATCGGGAACAGAGGGGTCGAGGACTGGCTCAGCCGATTTGGCGAACGGCACGAATGCGGGACGTCGTGGCGGCGTGGGGACCGGGACGTCCGGTTCTCGCGACGACCTGCCGATTGACGAGCCTTTGCCAGGAGCGGGTTCACGGCAAAATACATCGGACGGCTCGCGGCCGTTTCCGTTTTCAAACGGTCGCACCGCGAACGATCGCAAGGACGGAGTTCGTGGTCCGTCCGGACAAACAGAGCCGGCGGTCGCACGAAGTCGCGGGGCAAAGAAATTGGACGATGCCGATCCGAGTGCTGACCCGAACGCGAGCGGTCGAACTGGTGGCGGCAAGCAATCCGTTAGGATGTCTGGTGGCGCGGATGGCGTGAGCGGCTCGGCCAGTAAAACTGTTGATGGCAAAAAGAAGCGATCCTACTCCGACGCCGAAATGCGAAAGCGAATGCGAAAGTTTGCGCTCGTGCAACCCGGCATCGGACTGGAGAAAGCGATTCCAATTCGCATTTGGTCCGATCGGATTCTGATCGGCGAGGCATACGAGATTCGCGTGGATCAACAGCTTCGCTCAGACGCTCTGACCGATCGGATGTTGATGGCAATCGATCAAGTTCAGGGAGCCTGGCCAACGGCAGGCAAGGGATATCACTGGGTTCCGACGCTGCGTTACGAAGTCGTTCCCGGCGGCGAGCAACTTCAACAACGTTTGAACGCCGCGCTGTTTGACTTAGGCATGACCGCGAAAGTCGAATATCTGCCAGCCGACCCCGTGGGGCAGGTTTCCAACCTGCCCGGATCATCGCCCCGTTCGACTCAACGGCAGGTTAAAAACCTTCCCCACGACGGCGGAGGTGCGCGATGAGCCGCCGTAAGCCACGAGAAGAAATGGAATTTGGCTCCGACTCGTTTCTCGACGTCGTAGCCAATGTCGTCGGCATCTTGATTATCTTGATGGTGCTGGCTGGCATTCGAGCCAAGCACGCACCGGTCAATTTGACCGAAACGGCACCGGCTCCGACACCGCCTGCCGTCGAACCAATTGAAGACGATGCCAAAGCCGCGCGGCAACGCGAACTCGACTTGCTGCAAGCCGAGTCCGATTCGTTGCAGCAAGAGCTGGATCGTCTTCGCCAAGCGGCTCTGAACGACGAGCTCAAGCTGTCGGAACTGCAATCGCAAGATGCCGTCCAGCGAAATCGGTTCGCGGCACTGACCTCGAACTTCGAGGGCGAGGTCTCGACTCTGAAGGCGAATCAGCGCGAGGCCGACCATCTGGACGAGACGATTCAGGCCGTGCGTGTCCGCTTGAAAAAGCGGCAAGCGGAAATCACCGCAGCGGAAAAGCAGTCAAATCGCGTCGAACAGTTGCAGCACCACATCACACCGGTCAGTCGAGTCATCACCGAAAATGAAACCGAACTGCATTTTCGCTGTCAAAGCGGAGTCGTTGCCGTCGTACCCATTGAGGAATTGGTCGAACGAATGAAGGCTCAAATGGAGCGGCAGCGTGACATCATCCTGCGGTTAAAAAAATACTCCGGTTCCGTCGGCCCCGTGCGCGGCTGGAGCCTCAACTACGCTATCGCGACAGAGCAATACCTTGGCGTCGTCCGAGCCAATCTGTCGCATTTTGTTCTCATGCCCGAACCCGATCTGCGAGGCGAACGGATTGACGTCGCGTTACAGCCTGAATCGGCCTTCCGCAACGAACTCCGCAAAGCGGAGCCGGGAAGCACGATCACATTTTGGGTTTACGCCGACAGTTTTACATTGTTTCGCAAACTTCAAACTCTCGCTCATCGCGAAGGCTTCACCGTCGCCGCACGACCGATGCCCGAAGGAACGCCCATCATGGGTTCACCCCACGGCAGCCGATCCGCAGCACAGTAAATCCGAAGGACAAACTCATGTCGTCACCAACGCCAGTCGCTCGTCGCAACGGAATGGACTTCTCGTTCTTGCTGGGAGTCGCCGCGACGGCGATCCTCTACGCGTTGATCTTTTTCACGCCACTTCGAGACACGATGCTTTACCGCTACACGACAGAGCACGCTGTCGAGTACGTCATCGTCGCGCTCTTTTGCTGGGGCCTGATGGATGTGCTGTTGAAGGTGATCGCGTTCCCGAAAGAAAGCCTCGCACTACGACACGACTGGCTGCATCAACGCAACGGACGTGAGCCGGCCGCCAATGCGCAAATCTTGCTTGACCAAGTTCGTTCGCAGCCGCAATGGCTACAAGACTCGAAAGTCGGCAGGCGACTGACGGCCGCGCTCAGCTTCGTGACCGAGAAAGGATCGGCCGACGATTACCGCGAGCATCTGCAATACCTCGCCGATCTCGATGAAGACAACTCGCACTCCAGTTACGGCCTAGTTCGCTTCGTCAGCGGCGTATCGCCGGTTCTGGGCTTCCTCGGAACGGTGATTCACTTCGGCACGGCTCTGAGCGGTATTTCGTTTGACGACTTGGTCGAACGGTTGCCGGGTGTTGTCAGCGAAATGGGTTCCGCATTCAACACGACAACGTGCGCTCTCGCTGCGGCCATGACTATGATGTTTTCGCTATTCGTTTGCGAACGGATCGAACGCCGCATCATCCATTCGATCGACCGACTCATCGAGCGCGAGCTACTCAATCGTTTCGAGATCAAAGATCCCAGCATCCTGCCGTTCTTGTCGGTCGTGCAGTCGGCCAATCAAGATGCACTGTCGGCAATCGACGCGACGCTGAAAGGACAAAGCGAAATCTGGGGACGCACGCTCGACGCCCTGTTTCAACGGTTCGATCAACGCCAACAACACGAACTACAATCGTGGCAAGTCGCGCTCGACGTGTTGCAACAGCGTCACGAAACCTACGACGCGCACCTTACGGAGCGTCTACAACAATCGCTGATCCTGGTCGACGACAAGCAGGAGCAGCACTTGTCATTGATCCAACTGACTGCCGAAAAGGCGCTGGCCGTCCGAGACGATTTCGCCGCCTTAGCGAGAACGCTGGACACGATCGCTCGCGGCGAAGGCCAGTTGGCTCAAACACAAGCCGTGTTGTCCGACAACCTCCGCGTGCTTCGCGAGACTCAACAAATCGACGAAGCCCTGCATGGACTGACGGCCGCGATCCATCTGCTGACGACTCGCCACGCATTGCCAGCAACTCGCGCAGCCTGAATCTCAGTCGCGGAAGCGACCCATTCCTTAGAAAGTCTTCTCCCAATTCTTCACAATGCTTTCGCATGAGCCACGGAAGAACCAGTCGAACGAAACCAAAAGGCATCATTACGTCAGACGCACTTGAATCTCGACGTTACATTTAGCGCTTCGGGATATTTTCTTGAAGCCAATTTCTATCGGTCACTGCAGGATCGCTGACGACCACAGTGGCGCGGTGGCACAAGATTCGCCGAATGGAATCGTCGGAGAATCACGAATGCCGCTCTGCTCGAAATTCGCATTGCTTAGAAATCCGTAAAGCTCGGGCTGTGCGGAGCAGGCTCAACAGCGTGCGAAAAGGAGCAAGATAGTGCTCCCATCTGCGGGCACAGCACCCTGTCATCGATTTCCGTTTTCCGGAGAGGTTGCCATGCAGATATTCATCCGTTGCAACGTATTTGGACTTTGGCTGTGTCTCGTAGTTTGTGGTGAAGCAAAAGCAGGAGTTGGGCGTTGGCCTCAGGGCGGGCGAGTCCTCTACCCGCCGAATGTGCAGGCTCAAAGTGCCTATCAAGAATCGCTGCTGAATCGCCAATTGGATGCTGCCGAAAAGGGACTGGAATCGGCCAGCAAGCAACTGGCTGAAGCTCGCCGTCAACAAGCCCGAGCGAGTGCCGACTTCCAAAAGCACGTTCGTAAATTACAGGAAGTCAGCGCGGAGGTCCGCCACGAATACGACACCGATCCGAAGTTAGTCGAAGCTCGCCAACAACTCGCGGCGTTGGAAGCCGAATATCACGAGTTACACACGGACATCATGCGCCGTCTCCAAGAGCAGCCAGACTATCGAGCCGCCGTCGCAGCGCGAGAGAAAGCGGCGGCTCGTGTGCGGTCACTCGCCACGGAATCGGCTGCGTCCGAGCTTCGGATACAGGCCGCCAAAGAACTCTCCGAGGCCATGACAAATGTGAACATCCTCGAAGACCGGGCGATTCGAGCGAACGCCAGTGCGGTGTCAGCTCAGCAACGGCGAAACATTGCGATCGAGAAACTCACAACATTGGTGAGCAAACAACGAGAGGCCAAAGCCAAAGACCAGCGTTTGACCTCAGCCAAACTCGGCCGCCAACGGACTCGCGAAGCCCTCGACTCCGCCAATTCCCAATTGGCTCAGGCGGAACACTTTGCCTTGGAATCCGAGCGTGCCTATCAATCGCTGACACAACAACATCTTGCTTGGGAAAACCAGCGTCGCGCCAATTACGGCGGCAATTGGTACGGCTGGCCAATGCGACGCAATTATTCCGTCTGGTGGTAAATGCTCCGCCAGCGCGCGTCGCTGCAGGCTAACAGTGGGGGAGAAAAAAGAACGCAGCGAACGCAGTTCGTTTTTTGACCGGCGGGCGATGCAACCACGACCGCTTCGGGCTGGTGTTCTTTCGTTGGCGGAGACTCATTTCTTTTTGATCGGTTTCTCATCAAGGTCATCCAAGATGTCGGTGACATCTTTTTTCACGTCTTTCCCCGGCTTCTTCGTGCCGGCAATTTGCTCCAGATCTTTGAGTCCGTCTTCAGCCGAACTGCGATCGCCGTGAAAGCGAATGTGGCCCCATAGATGCGGAGTCAGTCTCGCTTCGGACGGTGCGTCGGCGACGATGCCGGTCGCTTGATTGGACCAATACCGGCGGCGGAGCACCACGTTGCCGTCTTGATCGGTGCTCAGCACGCCCCAATCGAACTTCAGCCGCAGATTCGGAGCGGGACTCAGGCCGAGTCCCTTCAGCGGGATCGCCGCTTCCAGGTTGTAGCCGTTGTCGTGGTTCTCGGCGGCGAGTCTGACACCCTCGATGCGGGCGACTCGATCGAAGAAGACTTCAGCCACTGGCGAGACAACTCGCCAGCGTTTGTCTTCGGGAGTTCCCGGGACGAGCGCGTCGAACAGCACGGCAATCGGTTTCGGCTGATCGGCCTTCGGTGGACTGGCGGAACTGAGCTTTGCCAGCGTCATCAGCAATCGCTTGTCCCCGGCGGCCGGAGCTTGCCGCGTTTCATCCGCTTCAGGATCGATTCCGAATTGCAGATCGACCGACGCGCCGGTTTTGAAGAGGCGGTCGAATTCGCGGCCGGAGTTCTTTAGCGGGCCGAGTCCGCGGACGGCATACGCGACGTACAGCGTTTGATCGTCGTAGCCGATGTGAAAGTCGGCGTCGGTTCCCATCTGGGCGTCGGGCATTTTCCATTCGGTCAATTTGCCGTCGATGACCGGTGTCTCTTTCACGCGGTAGCAGTCGATGACCGGCGCGCGAGCGAAGACTTCATGCCGCTGTTGTTGCTGCTCCCAGCGTTCGGCTTCGAGCAAGTCGGACGGCGTGATCTCGAACTCACCCGACTGCCGCCGCGCGGTTTCGAGGCCCAGTACCTCTGCGATGCTGACGTGATTGTGGCCGGCGACGACGTAGTACTTGTTGTCCTTCGTGCGGCAGAAGTAACCCGCGAAGTGTTCCTGTCCCGCCGTCAGCTCATCCAGCGACTGGCCGCGAGCGTGTTCCTTCATGGACCAACTGCGCGCCCCCGTTCGCAGGTCTTTGAAGATCGGCCCGACGAGCATCCCGTCGGCGGTCCAGATCCCCCACGCTCCGTGATTCGCGTGCAGCACGACGAACTCGCCGAGGTCTCCGTCGTGAGCGGTCTCGTGGCCGATGATGCCAAATTCCGAAACGACTTGCCCCGGATGATACGGCCCGCACGACGTGAGCGCCTGCACGCTCGCCCCTTCCGACGGGTACGTCCAAGCGGGCGTCCCATCCGGTCGCAGCGCAGCTTCCGGCACCCACGGTTCATCGCCGAGCCGGAAGAAGTTGCCGTTGTCGAAGCGGACCAAATTGCGCGACGCGAAGCCGGGATCGAGCCGCCGCTGATTCACCGCGGCCATGTCGCGCGGCGCACGGGCCAGCATGTCTTCGACCTCATACACCGGAACGCCGCTGGGCAAGAACTCTTTGACTGTGTAGCGGAACGACTGCTGCTGAGCCGACAGATCGCGATTGAACAACGACACGCCATGCACATGCTTGGGCCGATCGAACAGCCGCACTTCATCTGGCTGCACTTCGCCGTCCCCCGACCGATCAGTCCAGACAAAACATTTCTTGGTGAGGTCCGGCGCACCGAGCTTCGACAAGATCTCCGGCTTCTTCAGCGGATCGAAGTCGATCGCCAACCCGATCGCCGCCGCCAGCTTGAGCTTGTCCGTTTCATAGAGATACACGATCCCGACCGAACGCTCGGAAAAGAGCGGTCGCGTGACGACGTACATCCGCCCGTTCGTGCGGATGGGCATTTCGCCCGCGTTGAAGCCATCCAGCGTCGTGAGATTCTTCAACCGCGACTCGCGCGTCTTCCAGTCGATCTCGAATTCGAGCGATCCGTAAAACAGCCGCGACTTGTCTTCGGGGTCGAGCACTCCGCCCCCTCCATACGCCGTGTTGCCGAGCAGTTCCTTCTTGAACGTCCCGTCGATTGACCAGACGGAGATTCGCTTCGGCCAGTACTGATTCTCGACGACCCACAACTGATCTTCCTGATCGACACCGATCGCCGTGACATCTCCCATGCGAGTCGCGTCCCACGCACCCGGCTTGAATCCGCCGTCCGTGCCGATCGTTCGCAGCAACTTGCCGGTGCTCGCGTCGTACACGCGAACGTGATGCCGTTCCGGAGCATTGTCGAAGACGTACAACTTCCCGTGCCGATCAAACGCCAGATCGGTCGGCATGATGAGATCGGTAATCGCGGCGGCCGATTTCTCGTTTCCGACGGCGACGACTGACTTACCGCTGATCGCCCACAACTTCCCGTCCGGCGAATACGCAATCTCTTTCGGCTGAGCGATCGGCACTTCGCGGAGCAGCTTCGCATCGGTTGCTGAATAGATTTCGATTCGATCATTCACCGCCGAATCGACGGGCGGCTCGCCGCCAACATAGCTCACTGGCGCGACGCCGTAGACATGACACCGCTTCGCATCGAGCTGTCCGCCGCCGCGATCGATGCGGACTCCCAGGCAGGCCGACTGTCCGTTGTCCTTCCATTGCGCGACGACTCGCAAACGGACCGCTCGCGTTTTGATCTCGCGACCGAAGTCGACGTAACCGTCGACGTATCGGGCATGCGGATTGATCACTCCCAAACCGCCGAACCCGTTCGCCACGTCGCGACGCTGTTGCTCGTAAGTCGCGACTTCCGTCCAACCCGTGCGGCCCGCGATGTCGGTCTCGTGGGCCGTAGCCGAACTGGTAAGAGTTCGGTCCGAAGTCTCACGACTTCGGCTACCAGACTCCGCTCCGTCTGAAGAGGCAACCACGAACCCTTCATCGAGCACATCGACCTTCGTGAATTGCCCGTCGATCTCTTTGATCGCCAGGCCGCGCAGTGAGACCGGTTCATCCCATTGCATCACGAAGATGCCGGGATCGGACTCGGTCAGCGGACGATCGCGCTGCGCGTCCCATTCGCCGAGTTCATTCACTTCGCCGGAGTTCGTGCGGACGATGGCTTTCGGCAATTGGCTGACGAAGCGTCGCCGCAGGATCTTCAAACCTTCGAGCTGTCCCAGCCAACCGTTCTTGTCGTCGCTCAGGCCGACGAGTTTTTTCAATTCGTCGGACTTACTCTTGTCGGCCGAGTCCGATCCCTTCGGGCCGTCGCCGAGCGGATCTTCCTCCTTCTCACCATCGAGCAGCTTCGCGACCGCATCGTTCTCGGCGGCGGCCCCTTTCGCGAAGGTGACGCGCATCGCGCGAGTCAGCGTGTTCGGCGGCGCGGGAATCACGTCCCACGGTTGCGAACCATGTTCATCAAACGCTTGCCAATCGGCCTCTTTGTCCGGGTTCGGCGGATATTTCCCGGTCGGCTTCAACACGCTGAGCCGCACGCGGTACTCCTCGGTCTGCGGCACCGGAAAGGCGACGCTGCCGATCGCGATCGGCTTGTTGAACGCCAGCACGATGTGCTGCTTTGAGCCGCGTCCTTTCGGCGATTGCAGGTACGTCAACGAGAACTGCGTCTCGCCCCCCGACGGATGCTGAATCAACCGGAACAACCGCAGGAAGTCGCCGCGCGGATCGGGGACCAGTTCGTAAGCGGCCCGCGGCGGACGTTTCGCTCCGTACAACGGCAAGCAGCTCGCGGGATCGGCGTCCTCGGCGGCGGCGGCGTTCGCCAGCCAGTTCTCTTTTGCTTGGATCGACAACGCCAACTCACCCGGCTTCGCGGCGATCCCTTCGAGTCCGCGCTTGCGAGTCGCCGTCGGCGTCAGCGACAGAAACGGCTTCACTTCCTTCGAGTCGATGTCGACGGTCCAAACGGCATCGGTCGTCGTGTTCAAGATCTGTGCCCCGACGAAGACCGATTTGTTGTCGCTGGCGAGATACCTCGGCCCCGTCCAAGCGGCGAACGAATGATGTCCCCACTTCTTGCGCCCTTGCAGATCGCACTCGATCAGCGAGACGCCGCTCTCCGCGACATACGCCGACAGGAAGACCCGATCACCAACCGTGCAACAACCGACCGGCGGCGTGTGATCCGCCAGCCAGCCTCCCGAATCGTGATGCCCGTTGAGCCACGGCGAATTCTCCGGCGCGTGCATCAGCGTGTTGGGATACACCGTCGTTTCGTACTTCAACTGCAACGGTTCATGACTGATCGCCTTCCACGAGTATTTGCCCGGCGGAATCAATGCACCGCTCTCGTCCTTCAGATTCCAACCTGCCTCATGTTGGCCGGACTTGAACGTTTCCCGCGCGATCAAGTTCTTCGCGCGCCGTCCCTCTGGCCCGTCGATGACCATTGTGACGATGCGATCCTTTTCACTTTGCGACGGCGGGACATCAAACGTGATCACCTTCGGCGGCTTTTCGTGGAGCAGGTTTCCAACCTGCTCAGGGCCGGGCAGGTTGGAAACCTGCCCCACGTCGGTGAAGACATGCAGCCCGGCGATCTCGGCGACTTGTGGCCCACCGTCGCTGCCATACGGGATGTTGGTCGGTCGCTCGGTCTTCGTGACCAGCCAGCGCAGTCCGCGCGTTGTCAGCGGTTTCGTGAATTGAATCCAGCGGCCGCCGCTCCGTTGCTCAGTGAGGTCGGCGACCTTCTTCCATTCCTTCGCCGTTCCCGCGCGCGGGTTGACCGAGTCGTCGCCGACGAACGTTTGCAGTTCATAGGTCGCGAAGTTGTCCCGCAACCAAATGCCGCTGAGCGTCTGCGGCTGCTCCCACGACATCACAAACCACGCCGGATTGATATCCGTGATCGGCGGCGACGCGACGAACCCGTTGTTGTTCTTTCCCGCATTCCGCCATTCGCCGATGCCGGTGATGAGCCGGCTCGCCGCGTAAGTGTTCTTCGTGTTCGGTGGCGTGTATTCGTGATCGGCATACGCGAAGCCGTTCGGCACGAGGTTGTGCAATCGCTCTTTGAAGAGCCGCAGCAGATGCACCGTCGAGTTCCCCGACTCCCGTTTCTCGCGCAGCAAGATCGCTCGTGTTTCGGTCTTCGGCGGCAACGTGAAGAGCACCCCCGCCGACTGTCGTGACAGCGGATCCAACTTGACCCATTGTTTCGCATCCTGCGGGTCACCCGGCCCAGCGGCGTCCGACTTGAGCACGAACAACTCGCGCATCGTCCCGGTCAAGAAGATCGACCCGATCGAAACCGAGCGTTTGAAGGCGACTCGATACACGAACTCGGACGGCGTCCCTTCTTCGGTCACTCGGCCCGCATTCCAACCGATGTAGTTCGGCACGACGTTCGTCACGCCGAGCACCGACTGGAGTTGATTTACCTTGTCCGGGACGACCTCGCTGTCACGCCACATCTGCGTCGCCGCCTCGTCGAGCACTTCCGCTTTGATCGCCAGTTCCAGCGAAGCGGCAAACGCCGGCGCGCAGTTCGTCCAAGAGGAAACAACGAGGCAAAACAAAATCGTCGTTCGCAGTCGCTTCATCATCCCACCTCGAAACAGAAATCGTGGTCAATCGAATTAAAAAAACTTCCCATCAGTCGGCGTCCCGATCCATCAGTCGGTGCCGTGCTTCACGCACGATGCGTTCGGCCACTTCGGCGTTGCTGGCCAGCGCTGTCAAATGTCCCATTTTTCGGCCGGGTCGTGCCGACGCCTTGCCGTACAGATGCAGTTTGACTTCCGGCAGTTCGAGGGCTGCGGTCCAATTCGGCTCGCCGGGCGACCAGACATCGCCAAGCAAATTGCACATCGCTGCTGGCTGCAACAATTCGGTTGAGCCAAGTGGCAGGCCACAGATAGCGCGGACTTGTTGTTCAAATTGCGAAGTCACGTTCGCATCGAAGGTCAAATGCCCAGAGTTATGCGGTCGCGGAGCCAGTTCGTTGATCATCAACCGATCGTCGTCAGTCAGAAACATTTCGACGCACAGCACCCCGACGACATTCAGCGACTCAAGAACGCTGCGTGAGATCGCTTCCGCCTCGGCCGCGATCTTCGGAGAAACTCGTGCGGGGCAGACGGTAATATCCAGAATGTGATTTGAGTGTGCATTCTCCAGCAGCGGGAACGCCGCGAACGAGCCGTCGCAACCGCGAGCCGCCACGACCGAAACTTCCAGCCGAAATTTCACGAACGCTTCAAGAATCGCCTCATTCGTGTTGAGCGATTCCCAGGCCGCGGCGGCTTCGCTGGGCGAGCTGATCTTCGTTTGCCCTTTGCCGTCGTATCCCCAGCCGGCAGTCTTCAATACCGAAGGACAACCGAGATCGCGAATCGCGGCATTCAGTTCGGCAAGCGAGCGAACGGCACGAAACGGAGTCACCGGCAAGCCGTGCTCGGCCAGATACGACTTCTCACGTAGCCGATGCTGCGAAATGTGCAACACCTGTCCGGCCGGACGCACCGGCGCAAACCGCGCGGCGGCTTCGGCGGTTGCCGACGGAACGTTCTCGAATTCAAACGTAACGACGGACACTTGCTTCGCGAATTCCGCGATGGCATCGAGATCATCGTAACTGGCGACGACTTCGCGATCCGCAACTTGCCCGGTTGGTGTGTCGGTGTCCGGAGAGAGCGTGTGAACTCGATAACCCATGCGCCGCGCGGCAATCGCGAACATTCGCCCAAGTTGGCCGCTGCCAAGAACACCTAACGTTGAGCCGGGCAAGATTGGAGAACAAAGATCACTCACGGGGACTCCCAAGTTACGGCAACGTGTCGTTCAATACTTTGTCGGACTGTTCCTGCATGAACGCTCGCAACTTGTCTCGCAGTTCGGGGCGGCTGGTGGCGAGAATCCGAACGGCCAGCAAAGCGGCATTAATCGCGCCCGCTTTGCCGATCGCGGTCGTGGCAACCGGGATGCCGCCCGGCATTTGCACGATCGACAGTAACGAGTCGAGTCCTTGCAATGTGTGACTCTGCACCGGCACGCCGATCACCGGCAACGTCGTGTGCGACGCGGTCATTCCCGGCAGATGAGCTGCTCCACCAGCTCCCGCAATGATCACTTGCAGCCCGCGTGATTCGGCCGTCTTCGCATACTCAGTCATCCAATCGGGAGTCCGATGCGCGGAAACGACACGACATTCGTGAGCCACGCCAAACTGCGTGAGCATCGTGTCCGCGTGTTGCATCGTCTCCCAATCGGACTTGCTTCCCATGATGACGCCGACAAGCGAGTGGTTTTCATTCATTTCAAATCTTCCGGCTTCACGCCTTTTTTGAATCCGCCGAAGCTGAACCGCAGCGGTTTGAAATCACCGACGAGATCCACGCAGTTCTTGTCGGAGATTTTATCTTCCAGGCCAACCGCCCAATACGTGGCGTTGACGATCATGCGGCGAGTGCCTTCCCAAAGCAAATCCTCGGAGGCCCCCATTGTGGTCGTGAAGACGCGAGCCACTTTGCCCGATTCGGATTTGTACGATTTGGTCCAAGCGACCGGCATCATCGGGTCGTTCTTTTTCCCTTCAACGGCTTTGCTGTCGTCTTTGAGAGTCTCGGTCACTTGCCCCAAGACCAGTGGCAAGCTGTCTCCGGGCAGCGGCAAGCGGACGCCATACACGTCAGTCGTTCCGAAGATGTCGCCATCTTTGAGGCCACGCAAAATCGGATGCGACTTTTGATCGACGGCCAGAATTCCGCGTGTTCCCTCTTTGGCGTGATGGCCGTGATGGCTGATCCAGGTTTCGCCCAGCACCTGCCGGCCGAAGCCTTGCTCGTATTCTTTGCCGCCGTAGGTCCAGCCGTACTTGGCGAACTTGCGATCTTTTGGAATATTGAACGAGTGCGTCGAGGTCCGCAGCCCAATCACCGGCTTGCCCGCTTCGATGTAATCGACGAACGGCTGCATCTGCTCGTCCGGTAAATTGCGAAACCGCAGGCCAAGAATCGTCAAATCGGCTGTCTTTAACGCTTCGGTGCCGGGGATGTTGGTTTGATGATCCGGCTTGATCGAGCCATCCGAAGGATCAATCGGAAACAGCACAGTGCATTTAAAACCGTGATGTTTCGACAGAATTTTACCCAACTGTGGCAAAGCCTCTTCCGAGCGATACTCATCATCGCCGCTAATCAGCACGATATGCTTCCCCTTGCCGGGGCCTTCGCCGCCGTCAAAGACGATCCACGAATCAGCCGCAGTAACCGTTGAGACGATCAAAATCATTTGCAGTAACATCAGGCCAAAAGCCAAGCGAATCTTCACGAGCGATCCTTTCGAATAGTGAATTGGAGATCGGAGTTCCTAGTCGCAAACTCTCGTCGGCCACATCCTTTCAACCAAACGCCGGGCAAGCAAGTCAGTGAGGTTCATCCTCTCGAAAACTTTGAAGGATGCCACATGGCACACGAACTAGATCGTCATGGCCGAGGTGCTCAGGCGGACCCGCCAAATCGGTTTGTACCAGTTCATGCGGAGCGCGATTTCGAACAGCTTGAGCTAGGTGACGACTTCGCCGATCGGGTCGTGAAGACGCAATTCATTCCCGATCAGACGCGGTCGATCGTCTCCGAGAACGACAGCCCGGACGTGCCGTTTCGATACAGCGTCAATCCGTATCGCGGTTGCGAGCACGGTTGCGTGTACTGCTATGCCCGGCCGACTCACGAGTATCTCGGATTCAACGCGGGGCTCGACTTCGAAAGCCGCATCTTGGTGAAAGAGCGTGCTCCGGAATTATTGCGCGACTGGTTGGCTCGCGACGAATGGCAGCCTGAGATGATCGCGTTCTCAGGCGTCACCGACTGTTATCAGCCGGCCGAACGGCGGTATGAGCTGACTCGGCGCTGCTTGCAAGTCGCGGCGGAATGCGGTCAGCCCATCGGAGTCGTCACGAAAAACGCGCTCGTAGTTCGCGATGTGGATGTGTTGCAACCGATGGCCACGCAACGCACGGCTCATGTGCTGATAAGCATCACCACGCTTGATGCGGAATTGGCGAGAACGCTCGAACCGCGAACCAGTTCGCCTGAAGCGCGGCTGCGGACGATTCGCGAACTGTCGGCGGCCGGCATCGGCACCGGCGTAATGATCGGCCCGGTGATTCCTGGCCTGAACGATATCGAAATCCCGACAATCCTGAGAGCGGCAAAAGAAGCGGGAGCGATCATGGCCTCGTACATCTTGCTGCGACTGCCGCTGACAGTGCGGCCGGTCTTCACCGATTGGCTGGCGAAGGCACTCCCGTCAAAGCACGAGAAAATCGAATCGCTGATCCCGCAATGCCGCGACGGCGACCTGAGCGATTCACAATTCGGCAGTCGTATGCGCGGGGCCGGAAATATCGCGGAACAGATCGCTCAAACATTTCGCGTCTTCAGTCAGCGATACCAGCTTGACCGCCACTTCCCTCCGCTCGACATGAGCCACTTTCGACATCCGATTCCGACGTCGGGACAATTGCGGCTGTTTTGATCGTGAAGCCTCGCACGGCTGGGTTTTCCAGCCAAAGCGGTTGTAACAGTTCGATCGAAAATTCTGGTCCGCTGTTGCCCAACAATCCGATCACGCAGATTGTTCAGAAACGCGGATACTCACCATCCGCTCTGCTCAATCGGCAAGGATTTCCGAACATTTCGTGGAGCGGCGAAAATGACATGGTTGCAGAGTCGGCAGCGGCGTATCGCAAAACGAGTTTCTTCTGCGGCAGAAGTGCTGGAACAGCGACAGCTTATGTCGGCCGATGCGGTGATTGATTGGAACAATGTCGCGTTGCAAGCGATTCGGATCGACAAGACCGCTCCGCCGATCGCGGCCCGTGGCTTGGCGATCTTGCACACATCGATTTACGACGCGGTGAATTCTATTGATCGCAGCCATCAGGCTTATCACACGACAGTTGTCGCTCCGCCCGATGCTTCAATGGACGCGGCGGTGGCGGCGGCATCTCACTTAGTCCTGTCGAATCTGTTTCCCGCTCAGAAAGCGACGTTCGACACGGCGTATCTCAACGCACTGGATACTGTCGTTGATGGTCCGCAGGAAGTCACCGGCGTGCTTATCGGCCGCGCGGTGGCGACGCAAATTCTGGCTTGGCGATTGAATGACGGCTCGGCAACCCCGGTTCCGTACACACCGGGAAGTGATCCCGGAGATTGGAAACCGACGCCGCGTCCAAATCCGGCGGGTGGCGAGTTGGCTGGACTTCCACCGGTATTACCGCAATGGCCGAATGTCACACCGTGGGCCATGACAAGTGGTTCGCAGTTTCGCGCGGATGGGCCGCCGGACATGACGAGCGACGAATACACCGCAGCGTTCAATGAAGTGAAAACGCTCGGTGCGAAAACCAGTTCGTCCCGTACTGCCGATCAAACGGCGATCGCGAAGTTCTGGGCGAACGGCGGCGGCACGGCGACTCCGCCCGGCCACTTGAACCTCATGGCGCAGACGATCACGGTCGATCAAGGAACGTCGATGGTGGACAACGCACGGCTGTTCGCGCTGTTGAACATTGCGCTCGCGGATGCGGCAATCACTTGCTGGGATTCGAAATTCGCTTTTGATTTTTGGCGTCCGATTACAGCCATCCGTGAAGCCGCCAGCGACGGCAATGACAACACCGAAGCCGATCCAACTTGGACGCCGTTGTTGGTCACTCCGCCATTTCCCACTTACACGTCAGGACACTCGACCTTCAGCGGCGCGACGGCCGCCGTGCTCCAAGATTTCTTCGGCACGGATGACATTGCCTTCACGTTGAATTCTGAAGATCCGAGCGTCGGCAATCGATCCTTCAACAGCATCTCGGAAGCCGCTGACGAATCGGCGGTCAGCCGGTTGTACGGTGGCATTCATTTCAACTTCGACAACAACGACGGTCTGACGGCCGGAAACGCGCTCGGACAATTCGTCAGCCGACATTTCCTGGCGGAACGACCGCTCGCCGCGCAAGCCGGATTGCTCGGTTCAACGCTGTTCGTGACTGGCAGCGCCGGGAATGATCGGATCGACGTCAAAACAATTGGGCGCAACATTTTGGTTCAAGTCAATGGACGTTCGATCAACACGACGCCGTTGGCAGGGTTCACGAAAATCGAGATTTATGCTGGCGGCGGAAATGATCGTGTCAGCCTCCACGCCAATGTGACCCGCGCGGCCAAGATTCACGGCGGCGAAGGGAACGACACGATCCGAGGCGGCATTGGCAACGATTCGATCTACGGCGACGCCGGCCGCGATTCGCTGCTGGGATTGGCTGGCAACGATTTGCTTGACGGCGGCGACGGCCATGATTGGCTCGACGGCGGCCTGGGCATCGACACGCTGATCGGCGGTGACGGAAACGACAATCTGATCGGTGGACAAGGTTTCGACGTTTTAGATGGCGGCAGCGGCCGGAATCGGCTGACACAATAGGCGTCGCCTGCAGCGCACGCAGCTTGCGTGCGTCAATACTCTGTCGATTTCCTAGCATCGCGGGCGACCCGCGTGCGCCACATTTCGCCTGTCGGATTCATTTACTAGAATCCGCGCGATATTGGTGCCGGCGCGCCAACTCTTGTTTGGTTGATTCCAACCTTAGGAACGGAACTCCTCATGGCCTCGCAGGATTATGAAAAGCTCGGTCTATTTTATCTCGGCAAGCATTACGACATGGCGGCTCAGCAGCCGAAGCCGGAGTATTTGCTGTACGACGCCAAGGATTTGACGACTCATGCGGTCGTCGTCGGCATGACCGGTAGCGGCAAGACCGGGTTGTGCTTGAGCCTGCTGGAAGAGGCGGCGATCGACGGGATTCCGGCGCTGATCATTGATCCGAAAGGCGATCTCGGCAACTTACTGCTGACGTTTCCGCAGTTGCGGCCGAGTGATTTTCAGCCGTGGGTTGATCCGTCGGAAGCCACTCGGCGCGGGTTGTCGGTTGAGGACTTTGCAGCTCAGAGCGCGAAGGCTTGGAAGGACGGGCTGGCCGCGTGGGATCAGGATGCGTCGCGGATCGCGAAGTTTCGGGACTCGTGCGATGTGGCGATCTTCACGCCCGGCAGCCGAGCGGGTTTACCGCTAACGGTGGTGCGGTCGTTCGGAGTTCCGCCGCAGGCGGTGCTCGACAACAGCGATGCGTTTCGCGAACGAGTGGCCGGAGCGGCAGCGGGATTGCTGGCGCTGCTGGGCATCGACGCCGATCCGGTTCGCAGCCGCGAGCACATTCTGCTGACGAACATCTTCGACCGTGCTTGGCGATCGGGCAAAAGCCTCGACCTCGGACAGCTCATTCGCGAGATTCAATCGCCCGGCTTCAAGAAGGTCGGCGTGATGGACCTCGAATCGTTTTATCCGGCGACCGACCGGTTCGAGCTGTCGATGAGCCTTAACAATCTGTTGGCGTCGCCAGGCTTTTCCGCCTGGCTGGAAGGGGAGCCGCTCGACATACAACGGCTGCTCTGGACGACCGAAGGCAAGCCGCGCGTGTCGATCATGTCGATCGCGCATCTGACCGACAGCGAACGAATGTTCTTCGTCACGATCTTCTTGAACGAAGTGCTGGCGTGGATGCGAGCACAATCGGGAACCAGCAGCCTGCGCTGTCTGTTGTACATGGACGAGGTCTTCGGCTACTTCCCGCCGACGGCGAACCCGCCCTCGAAGACGCCGATGCTGACGCTGCTCAAGCAGGCCCGCGCGTTCGGGCTCGGCGTGCTGCTGGCGACGCAGAACCCCGTCGATCTGGACTACAAGGGCCTCTCGAACTGCGGCACGTGGATGATCGGCCGCCTGCAGACCGACCAGGACAAGCAGCGACTGCTGGACGGACTCGAGGGCGCGGCGAGCGGAAGCGGGTTCCAG
>JANMIF010000451.1:0-1881 GCA_031375695.1 Planctomyces sp. | reverse complement strand
ATTCGTGCGACCGACTCTCCATCAAAAACGAACATCACTCGCGCGCCCGGCTCTCCTGTCGCGGAGCGACAGGGCTACGTTGAGCCACCCAGCGTCAGCGACGAACCGACGATTCTGACGATGCTCGCGCAAGCCTCATCGTCCACCGCCGAGCCAACGGAAACCATGACTCGTCCGCGAACGCGCGGCACCAAAACCCAAGCGTCCCAACGACTCCCTGCGTCCGGCAAGAAGATCGGCCTGCTGCTGGGCGGACTGGCGGCGTTCATTCTGTTCGACGTGATCATCATCAAGATCACGAGCAAGGACGGCACCGTCACCGAGATCAATGTCCCGGAAGGCTCGAAGATCGAGATCGTCAACGAAGGTAAGATGGCCGCCCCCGGCCGTCCCTCCGGCACGAAACCAAACACGAAGAAGACGGCCGAGGGCGGCCATCCTACGAATCCCACACCGTCGGCTCCCGCCAGCGACCCCATCGACTTCGCCGCCGAACGCAAGGCCGCCGAGTGGGTGCTGAAGATTGGAGGCACGCTCGGCCTCGCCGATGAACAGGGGCAGCCGATCGCACTCGTCGAGGGCGAGCTGCCAGCGGGGAATTTCACGGTTGATGGTTTTGGATTCAACGGCCAGAAAGATGTGAACGAGCAGGACTGGGCAGTTCTGGCAGGCTGTCGACGAATTCACGCGATAAACATAATGGGCATCCCACAGATTACTGATGCCGCCGTTCGATCCCTTGGACTTCGACCGCCTCTCCACAGCCTGAACCTGGACGGAGCACAAATTAGCGATGAGGCGATGAAGATAATCGCGGCCGTTCCGACGCTGACGTTACTCGCAATTCGGGGGACACCGATTTCCGACGCCGGCATCGCTCACCTCAGCAATGGTCCGCAGCTCACTGAACTGTATCTCGACTCCAAACTGACGGCGGTCGGGCTGGCAGCCTTGGCGAAATCGCAACGTTCGCTGAAACAACTGGAACTCGGATCGACAATTACTCCCGACGCAGTCCCGTCCCTGGCGAACCACCCAACGTTGTCTCGGCTGGACCTTTGGACGAAACATCTCAGCGACGCGAACACCCCCACATTACGTTCGCTGCCAAGTCTGCAACAACTCAGCGTCAGGGGTTCGTTCGATGGCGACATCCTCGCCAGAATTGCTCAGATCACGCAATTGCAGGGCTTAAATCTTACGTGAAGTCTTGGTTGGGATCCGAATGCCCGTATGAATCCCGAGTGGCTCGAAAAACTTCAGACGATGAGTTCCCTGTGGATCGTTGAAGTCAACGGTCCCGGACTGTCCGATGCGTCGCTCAACGCTCTCAGTGCGATGAAGGCTCTTCGCAGATTAGGAATCGAACAACGATCACAGATCAGTGATGAGGGCATTACCGCGTTCCGCACCAAGCGCCCCGACGTCAATCTCTTCATTCAGGACAAGGTGTACCCAGCCAGTTCCAGCATTCCTTTCTCGGTGCTGCAAAGACTCGACGAGACCGATCCGTTGCCGGGGTGGGAGTTGCCGGCGGGTGCTCCGCCGGCGGTGGTCGCGCCGTGTGAGCCGACGCTGGCGACAGAGCGGCAACAACAGTGGGCCGAGTTTCTCAAACGCCCGGTGATCGAAGAACTCGACCTCGCCGCACTCGCCAGAACGCGCGCCAATGCGAAGCCTCGCGCGGCAAAAACGGAAACAGGCGAGCGGGGCGGCGTCAGCCCAATGGCACTTACTTTAGAAGTTGCTTGCGATTGGCATGGCGATTGGCATGGCGTTTGCGCCAGGGGATTGATGTCCTTGGAAGGGAGTCAATTTGGCATGGCGGCGAGAGTGAAAGTTCATTTGTCGGTGGATCCTTCGCGGGATGCGGAGTTTGAT
>JANMIF010000450.1:0-9721 GCA_031375695.1 Planctomyces sp. | reverse complement strand
GGGGCCACACTCAATTTCACGGGATTGGAACCGATCGCCATTGACGGCTCGTCATGCTCGATTGAACGGTATTGGGGTTAGGAGAGTCTGAAACGAGCGCCTCAATCTTTTCGCCAGTGGAACCGTCACGCCGCAGCTTGTTTGCGGCAAGCCTGCCCACGCGAGGATTTACGGCGTGACTCAATGGCGGAGTAATAACTCAGAAGACTTCAGAAAAACGCTTACTCAAATGGAAACATTATCGCGAACGCTTCGTCGATCAACTCCGCTGTGACGATATCACCTGCATCCTTGATGCCGTTGCCGAAGCGTGGTGTACCGGATTTTCCTTGTCCACCGAGGGCCTTGTCGGTGCCCGATCCGCCATCAATGTTGTCCACACCAAAGCCGCCGATCAAGGTGTCGTTGCCGGCTCCCCCTTTCAGAATATCGTTGCCAGCACCGCCGATGATCGCGTCGTTGCCAGTACCGCCGTCGAGCAGGTCATCGTCGTCTCCGCCACTGATAATGTCGTTTCCGTGCCCACCACTGATGAGGTCGTTGCCAGCATCGCCTGAGAGCGTGTCATTTCCGATCCCGCCATCCAGAATATCTTGGCCATCGCCGCCAAAGAGTCGGTCGTTCCCCACGTCGCCATATACACGATCGTTACCCAGTCCACCACGCAACAAATCGTTCCCCGCATCGCCTCGGATCGTGTCGTCGCCAAGGCCACCATCAAGGGTGTCCCCCCCCGATGCTCCCATCAATAGTTCATCGCCACTGCCGCCAAATATTAAGTCGTTACCGTTGAGTCCGCAGAGCGAGCCACCGCCACTGCTTCCCAAGAGGGTGTCATTTCCAGTGCCTCCATTTAATGTCACGCGACCTGTAAAGGCGGTGGCATTTAGAGTGACCGATGCTCGGCCGACGGTGCTCAGTTGAGCGGCCTCTATCGAGATCAGTTCCTTGGTTGCCAGGCCTGCGCCCCCGACCAACGAATCGGAAATCGTTTGGTTCCCCGTGGAGGTTTGCTTAATCGTGTCAACGCCGTCACCACCATCGAGCAGACCACTGAAGCCCGCTCCCAACAAGATGTCGTCGCCAGCACCACCGTGCAGCGTCACGCTTCCCAGCGTGAATCGCGAAGCATCCAGGGTATTGTTCTGTGTTCCGCCAAAGAGTTCTGCGGATTCGATCCCCGAAAGAACATCTGTGCTTGTTCCCACCAATTGAGTGTTGGTCAGCACGAAGTTTTGGGTCGTGATTTCAACCACGCGATCGTTGCCGAGGCCGCCATTGAGTGTGTCGTTTCCCGTGCCTCCTTCCAGTTGGTCATCCCCGCTGTCGGCCGACAGCGAATCTTTGCCGCCTCCTCCACGCAGCGTGTCGTTCCCCGCGCCGGAGTTCAGCGTGTCGGCCCCTTCGTCACCTTCCAGAAAATCCGCCTTTCCTCCGGACGTCAGCCGGTCATTACCGTTGCCACCGGAGAGTGTCACCGCGAAATCTACCGCTGAACTATTCAGAGTGTCGTTGCCGTCACCACCATTGATTGTCAACGACCCTCTATAGCTGCTGGGAACGCTAACCACGCGAATCAAATCATTTCCAGAATTGGCATTGATCGTCAGCGACGTCGCTGCTGCCAATGAGATCGTCGTAGTCTCGAACGTATTTCCAGAAAGCATCATTGTTGTTGAATTCAATGCTTCCAAGATTGCAGTCGTCGCAGCGCTGCTCGATAGATTCAAAACGATATCCATGGACGAGCCGTCAATGGCGATCGGTTCCAATCCCGTGAAATTGAGTGTGGCCCCTATCGTCGATCCCGTGCGGAAAGAAATTGATCCATCGTGCGAATTGAGATAATCCACCGTGTATGCCGTGAAACCCGATTGATCGACATTCTGCACCGTGAGTTGGTCAAAACCGCCGGAGCCTCCATTGAACGTCAGGCCTCCCGATGGAATCGGATTGTCACCGCTGAAGTCCAACGACAGAGTGTCATTTCCATTGCCACCATCAATCACCACTTGCGTCAAACTGCTCAGCGGTACTTCAACCGTGTATTCATCGACTTGAGTCACGCCTGCGCCAGCCATCATCACCACGTTCATGTCGTGAATCCGCACGTTGCCACCGACCAACGATACGGAGTAGCTATCGTTCACGAACGAGTCTGTGTTAGTGACCGTCAGCGTGCCACCACTAAGAATCACGGTTGTCGTTGCAATCGCCCAGCCATCAGTCGCATCCACCGCGAATTCATGACCCGTACTATCGACAATTCCCGAACCAACGGCTTTCAGAGTTAGCACATACACGCCCTCAGCGGCCGTGACGGCAGAAAGGTTCAGCGTGTATTGCGAGCCAGTTACTTGCGTTACGGTCACGCCACTTAACGAGACAACGTTGCCATCCCGCATGAGTGAGAAATCCTCAATACCCAGACCTGACACAGACTCATCGAAGTGCACTGTCACCACTCCGACATTTGAAGTTCGCGTCTTCGGTGAGACATCCAATATATCTGCCGTGGGAGCACCCGAATCAAACAGCGTGATCGTCAGCGTCTGGCTGGTGGTCTGAACGCCATCGTCGGCGGTGACCTGCACCACATAGCTGTGCGCGTCGGTCTCGAAGTCCTTGGCCGACAGGAACACCAGGTTCCCACTGCCGTCGATGTCGAACAACGCGGCATCCGCTCCACCGCTGATCGTGAACGTGGCGGGATTGGTCCCCACCGTGTCCGCGTCGGTCGACGTTAAGGCGGCCACCAGAGTGCTGTTCTCGGACACCGATTGTGCGGCAGTGGTGGTGATCACCGCGGCGTTGTCATTCAGATCGCTGAGCGTGATCGTCAGCGTCTGGCTGGTAGTCTGAACGCCATCGTCGGCGGTGACCTGCACCACATAGCTGTGCGCGTCGGTCTCGAAGTCTTTGGCCGACAGGAACACCAGGTTCCCACTGCCGTCGATGTCGAACAACGCGGCATCCGCTCCGCCGCTGATCGTGAACGTGGCGGGATTGGTCCCCACCGTGTCCGCGTCGGTCGACGTCAAGGCGGCCACCAGCGTGCTGTTCTCGGACACCGCTGGTGCCGCAGTGGTGGTGATCACCGCCGCGTTGTCATTCAGATCGCTGAGCGTGATCGTCAGCGTCTGGCTGGTAGTCTGAACGCCATCGTCGGCGGTGACCTGCACCACATAGCTGTGCGCGTCGGTCTCGAAGTCCGGGGCCGACAGGAACACCAGGTTCCCACTGCCGTCGATGTCGAACAACGCGGCATCCGCTCCGCCCAATGAATACGTCAGCGTGTCGGCAGAATCCAGATCGTTGGCAATGACCGTTGCCACAGACGTCTGATTTTCGGCCAGATTAATGGAGGCGGTTGCGCCTCCGCCGTTGCTCGTGATGCTTGGAGCGTCATTCACCGGCGTAATGGTAATTGTGCGGGTTTCTGTACCAGTGGCCGCACCTACATTGTCTGAGTTTGCATCGGTAACCGAGAAAGTAATAGTTCGATTCGCCGAGTTCGCCGTTGGGTCGTCGCTGCTGGAGACGTACGTCACCGTTCGCAGCACTGTTTCATAATTGGCCAAGGTGTCCGTACCGGATAACGCCAGAATGCCAGTGCTTGCGGTGTAGTTCGCTGTGATATTTGTTCCGGAGACGTCGACCGCCAGCGTGTCACCTGATGTGAGACCCGCTGTGATACTGACCGAGCCACTTGCGATCTGTGTGTCATCCGCATCCGTAACCGTGATGGCATTGTCGATGGTCACGGCCGGAGAGTTCTCTGTGTAGAGCACCGAACCCGACGTGGCTGTCACCACCGGGTTGTCGTTCACGGCGATGACATTGACCGTTGCTGAGGCGGTGCCTGTTCCAGTTCCGGCGGAGTCGGAATTGGCATCTGTGACGCTCCAAGAAAATGACCGAGACGTGCGTACGGCGTTGACAGTCGGGTCTTCATTTGGATTGTAAAGCGACACCGATCGTAACACAGTTTGGTAGTTTGCGACTGAGTCGGTTCCGGTGAGGGTCAGCACTCCGGTTCCGTTGTAGAGAGCGGTGATTGAAGTTCCCGCTGTGGTTACCGCCAGAACGTCACCTGTGACGAAAGTCCCGGCGCTGATTGTCACCGTAGCAAACGCTAGCTGTGTATCGTCCGCGTCCGTCAGCAACAGATTACTGGTGATTGCAACGTCTGAAGCATTTTCTGTGTATGACGCTGTCACTCCTGGCGTGATCACAGAATTGTCCGTCAACGGAGTCAGGCTGACCGTCGAAGAGGCGGTGCTTGCCCCCGCTCCTGCGCCGTCAGAGTTCGCGTCAGTGACGCTCCAGTCAATCGAGCGACTAGTGCGAGTGCCATTGACGGTTGGGTCTTCGCTGGTGCTCGAAAACTTCACCGATCGCAGCACAGTTTGATAATTCGCCACCGAGTCCGTTCCCGAAAGTGTCAGAACACCAGAACCGTCGTAGCTCACGGCGATGCTTCCCGTCGCCGTTGCGGCGAGCACATCTCCTGTCACAAAACTTCCAGCGCTGATTGTCACGGTCGCCGAAGCCATTTCCGTGTCGTCGACGTCAGTGAGCGACAAGTTATTTTCCAATGTCAGACCAGCGGCATTTTCCGTGTACGCGACAGTGCTTCCAGCAGTCACAGTCGGGTTATCCGTCAATGCGGTGAGATTCACGGTCGAGGTTCCCATGCCTGTCTCTGGACCGACACCTCCGTTACCGGCATCCGTCACACTCCAAGTGATGGTGCGAGACGCGCGATTTCCATTGGAAGTTGGATCCTGGCTCGTACTCACAAAACTCGCTGATCGAAGCACAGACTGAAAATGAGCAATTGTGTCCGTACCGGACAGTGTCAACACACCCGTCGTGCTGTTGTAACTCGGAGTGATAAACGTCCCCACGAGTGATACTGCTTTCACCGCCAATATGTCCCCCGAAACGAAGCTTCCCACATTAATCGTGATCGTTGCTCCGGTCAGTTGTGTGTCCTCCGCATCCGTGATGGTGATGCCATTATCAATCACCACCGCCGTTGCGTTTTCTGTGACGGACACTGCGCCGCTTGGTGTTAACACAAGTGGCGCGGTCATCAGAGAGCGATCCTCCAGGAGTTCGATCGCCCCATTGAATCCGAATTCTGACGACTGTCGACGCAACCCAGTCGTGGAGGCGATCCAAGAACCACCACGAGCGGCAAGAAATACATCGCCAAATAGACTGCCGCGTGCGACTGAACGGACTCGTTGGCGGCGTCCGAGGATGCGTCCAGAAAGACCTTTGAGCCAGCGGATAAGTAGCATAAACGGAAACCCTTCGTAATTCTGATGCTTGAGATAACCGTGAGTGAATTCGGGGATTCTTCAATCAGCGGTTTGTTAAGCCTGTTTTGCTTCTTTGGACGTTTCGCAACCCGCCACGCCAAAAAAAGACCGCAAATGGCAAATGCCGCCAATCAGGCTTTCTCAAGAGTCGATGCCTTCCAAGTTCACATGACCGGATTTGTTTTCCTAATCGTTGCCTTTTCGCAACGTGTTAAAAAAGCAACGCTGTGTGCGGGTCACAGCGATTACGCAGCGTGGATTGCCAGCGAACTAACTGCCCACCTCGCGACACAATCAAGCGGGCCGTGAAGCAGCACCGCCACGACGGCAAGCCCTTCACGCTCTGGAATCTGGTCGATGTGCTCACTCAGCATGAACATCAATCTCCGCTATGCCTGAGATCGCATCGTGGCCGACCAAAAAGTTGCCAAGTTCATGCAACCGGCCCTCTGAATGCGGCTAGGCCGATCGTCGCGGTCGTTTTCGCCATTCCACTGCACGTTGTACAACGCTTTCGTCGAGGCCAACGTAAGTTGTCCCGCTTTGAGTTGGGGATGACACCTTGATGCCAATTTGTCCGGGGGGCAGTTGCGAGAATCACGAGACCGCCGCCGCGACCTTGTCAGCAGTGAGGTCTCGCGGATTGGGGTTAACGACTCACGCGGGGAG
This sequence comes from Planctomyces sp., assembly GCA_031375695.1. Lineage (GTDB taxonomy): Bacteria > Planctomycetota > Planctomycetia > Planctomycetales > Planctomycetaceae > SXKJ01. Next base: position 3,722 of record JANMIF010000450.1, on the reverse strand, counting down.
CGACGTCAGCACCACGCACATGGTTTCGCTCGCCGGGTCGGCCCAGGCGACTGTCCCCGTGAAGATTCACATGCAACATCGCGGCGGCCACTTGGCCTTGAGCGGTGGCGCGAGCCAACACTTCGGCCGCCTCGTCCAAGCGACCCTGCACAACGCGGCCAGCAGTAGTGTTTCCAACGAGACTGCCAACCCGCCCGGAATAATGGTGCGTCGTTTCATGGGTTGATAAACCTTCGAAAACGAGGAACGTCCTACCCATCAACTTTCACAGTCTCCAAAAACATTTCCTTGGGTCGCACCCACAGGGCGCGATCGCCGTATTCCTGGCGGTAGAGAGCGAGCTCGTCCTGCGTTTCGCTGTGTCGAACCACACCGAGAACCGTGTATTCGTGCCCCTTATAGTGGCAATAGCGTCCGGGTTCAGAATCCGGCATGGCTCAATTCGTCCGTTGTTTGATCGGCGGGAAGCGATGGTGATGAGCGAGTGCGTTAACGGCTTGAGTCCGCACATCGCGGTCCTAGACTGCCACTTCGCTTTCCGTGTGTGAACGAGGTCCGGGTGTTGTACCGCGAGGTTTTTTGTTTCATTCATCCTCCTGGTGAACTCAAGCGGGATCACTGTCATGGATCGCATTGAAACTGTCCAATGTCACGCCATTCAGCGAACCGATGGCCCCACGGAACATGAACCATGCAACGCAGAGCATTCCTCGCCAGCAGCGTGTTTTCGGCACTCGCATTGACGTCTCGGATCAGGGCCGACTGGGAACCGAGTCAGCGCTATCCCGATCCGCGGATCAGGATCCTCGATCCGAGCTTCACGAAGTATCGGCTGAATCTGGCCAAAGTCGAACGGATCGCGACGGGCCTGCGCTGGAGCGAAAGGCCGGTTTGGTTTGGCGACGGGCGCTATCTGTTGTGGAGTGACATCCCGAACAATCGGATCATGAAGTGGGAAGAAGAGACCGGGGCCGTCAGCGTCTTTCGCAAGCCGTCGCACAACTCAAACGGTAACACGCGCGACCGGCAGGGACGGCTCGTGACCTGCGAGCATGAATCCCGACGAGTGACACGCACCGAGTACGACGGCTCGATCACGGTCATTGCCGATCAGTTCGATGGCAAGCCGCTCAATTCGCCGAACGATGTCGTGTGCAAGTCCGATGGCTCGATATGGTTCACCGATCCGCCGTTCGGCCTCCTGGGTTTTTACGAAGGGCAACTCGCGAAGCCGCAACTGCCGACCAACGTCTATCGCTGGGATCCAAACTCGAAGAAGCTGACGATGGTGGCGAGCGACATCGATCGCCCCAACGGACTCGCGTTTTCGCCCGACGAAGCGCTGCTCTACATCGTCGAGGCCGGAGTCTCGCCGCGCGTGATTCGCGTCTATGAGGTCAACAAGAACGGCACCGAGTTATCCAACGGTCGCACGCTGATCACCGCCGAACCGGACGGTACTCCGGACGGGCTGCGAGTCGATGTCGACGGCAACCTATGGGTCGGATGGGGCATGGGCAAAGAGGGACTCGACGGCGTTTCGATCTTCAACCCACAAGGAACGCTCATTGGCCGCATCGATCTTCCGGAACGCTGCGCCAACCTGTGCTTCGGCGGTCGCCACCGCAATCGCCTCTTTATGTGTGGCAGCACGTCGCTGTATTCGCTGTTCGTGAACACTCAAGGAGCCTGCTCGCCATGAATAAGATCTTGGTTCTGTTCGATTCACGGTCTGGTCACACGTTGCGGATGGCGACACTCGTCGCGGAAGGGGCGCAGAGCATTGCGGACACCGACGTTCGACTGCGATCCGTGGACGAGGCCACCGCCGATGATGTGGTCTGGTGCGACGGACTGGCTGTCGGCAGTCCGACGAACATGGGGTTGCTCAGTTGGAAGATGAAGCGGTTCTGGGACGAGACCATGATGCCGCAGTGGGCGAAGGTGGATGGCAAGATCGCCTGCGCGTTCAGCTCGTCGGGCGGCTGGGGTGGCGGTTCCGAGTTGGCTTGCCAGAGTTTGCTCACCGTGCTGATGAACTTCGGCTTCCTCGTGTTCGGTGTCACCGATTACGTGAGCCGCGACCTGACGCTGCACTACGGTGCGATCGCCGCGAAGGAACCGCGCGACGAGGAAACTCAAGCCGCCTGCCGCAAGCTGGGCCGCCGCCTCGCCGAGTGGACCGCGGTCTATTGCCACTCACGCCTCGACGAGCATCCCAGCCGAAAGATGTCCGAACGAATGATTCCCGAAGCGTAGATCGCATCACCGCAGCTTCTCAACCTCAACTACCATGGATCAGAAAATGAACTCACGCCACTTCTCGAATCTTGCTCATCACGTCGTCGCCTCATGGACCTTGGTCGCGCTCCTGAGCGGCGTCACCGGGTTGGTGCCTGCACTGGCTCTGGCCGATGAAAAAGCAGTTCAGCCAACACCGAACAAGCCGGTCGCTCCCGCCGCCCCGCAGGTGAAGTTGCCGCCTGGCGTGAAGATGGAACGAGACATCTCTTACGTCCCCAATGGCGACGAGGCGCAGAAGCTCGATCTCTATCTGCCGGAAAAGCCAGCCGAACATCCCCTGCCGCTGATCGTTCACATTCACGGCGGCGGGTGGATGGGGGGCAACAAGTTTCCGTGCCCGGTGGTGGGCATGGTCGGCAAGGGTTACGTCGTGGCGAGTGTCGAGTATCGCTTCAGCCAGAAGGCGAAATTCCCCGCACAGATCCAGGACTGCCAGGCCGCGATCCGCTGGCTGCGAGCCAACAGCAAACAACACAACATCGATCCCGATCGCGTCGGTGCCGTGGGAGGCTCGGCAGGCGGTCACTTGTCCGCGCTCGTTGGCACCTCAGGGGGCAAGAAGGCATTCGCTCCGATCGGCGGAAACGAAGAGCAATCGGATCGTGTGCAGGCCGTCTGCGACATCTTTGGTCCTGCGAACTTCAGCACCGTCATGCAGCAAGCCGCCGACGACAAGAACGTGCGGAACATCTTCAAGTTCAACTCGCCGAGCGACCCGTACTCGCAGTTGATCGGCGCGAGCCTCGAAGGCAACCAAGAGAAGACCGACGCGGTCAGCCCCGTGCATTACGTCAGCCAGGACAACCCGCCGATGCTGATCCTGCACGGCACGCACGACGCGCTGGTGCCACTCGCGCAGAGCGAAGAGTTCGCTGCCGCCTTGAAGGAAAAGGGAGTGGAGGTTTGGCTCCAAAAGCTACCCGGCTCCGGTCACGGCGGCGGCGGCTTTGGCAAACCGGCGATCGTCAACTTGATGCAGACCTTCTTCGACAAGCACCTCAAGGGAGCCGATGTGAAAATCGAATTGGTCCCTGAAGCGGACGTCGCCGTCGATCCCCCGAAGCCGGCGGCGAAGTAGTGCGAACGGCAACTCAAAACGTACCTGTAGGACGGCCACTCTTGGCCGTCGCGCGACAGACGGGCAAGAGTGCCCGTCCTACATCTGGTAAACGAAGTCCTGACGATCGCCGAGGCTGGTTCGAAGTCACCGCGCTCCTGGAATCAACACCATGCCAATTCACAAGGACATCCGCGCCTACAACGCGTCGCAATCGGCTGGCGACAAGCGGATCTGCGACGCCCTCGCCAAGGCCATCGATCAACACCTGCCGGACGCCGAGAACAAGATCTGGCACCGGCACCCCGTGTGGTTCTTGGAGGGAAATCCGATTGTCGGCTACCACAAGCTCAAAGATTGC
>JANMIF010000439.1:0-5393 GCA_031375695.1 Planctomyces sp. | reverse complement strand
TCGAGCAAAGGAACGCCAGGAACATCCACGCCCGTGGCTATCTCCGCCAACTTCTTGACTTTGCTATACGCGCCAGCAATGCCTGCGGCAACCTCGTATCCTGCGACTCCAATTTCCGCAGCAGCCGCCACACCCAACACGGCACGGTCGTTGGGCGTTTGGCACGGCTCGCCTGGCTGCCCATTGGTTTGGCTGCCCGGTGGCGTCACTCCATACCAACCAGGATTCGTAATGCCGCTCTCTGGGTCTGTCACGGCGAATTGACCATCCGCCGAAACCGTTGCTGTGCCGCTGATCACTAATCGGCCGGTCGTATGATCGAACGAGTAGAAGTTCAATTTGGTTCCAGGCGCGCCACCGTAGATGTTGGGAAAGCTCAAGGCGACGGGTTGTGAGAACGTCGCCACATCGGGAGCCTGAATGGTCAGGGTGGCAGAGAGTTGCATGATTCCCGCCGGTAACATGTCACGAACCAACTCGGGAGGCACCGTGCTGATGCCAATTCGACCGTTTGCGAGCGGTTGACCGTCGAAGCCAATGAGACTGTCAAGGGGTATCGTGATCGTTAGGAATTCTCGTTGGTCAGGCGTCAAATCGGGGGCGGAATTGCCATCGACACCTATCGTCTTGGTCTCTGTCGAACTAACGTTTTGCAGAATGGATTGCTGCAAGCGCGGCAAATAGACGCCGAGTTCGATTTGCTGCGTGGCTTGAACGCTGTCTTGTTCCATCGCGGCCATGACGGTGTTGGCCATACCAGCTTGGATGTGCAGGTCCAGGACCATTTCGGGGAAGTAATTTCCCTCAGGCGCGTTGGTCGCCGTGCGACCGTCAATGGCGAATTTGATGTTTCCGGCGGGGATCGAGTTGAACGTGAAGCGGCCGAATTCGTCGGTGGTGACGGCTTCGTCTTCCAGGCCCAAGATGAAGATCTTCGCGCCGACGATGGGCAGCAGGTACACGTCATCGGCGGTCATCAAGAGAGCGTCAGGGCCGCGAGCGACATCGTCGATGGTGCCGGGTTTCAGGTCGGGGCCGGGGTCGGCCAAGATGCCGGACAGCGATGTGCCGGGAAGCGGCGCGAGCGACACGGTGGTGAATTGGTATTCCAACGTGCCGCCGGGTCCGTTCTCGCCATCGGCATCGAGCTGCGTGTTGTCGGCTGAGGCGCGAATGGGAGTTGAGTCATTTCCCACATGAACCGTGATTGTAGAACCGCCCGGCATGTGCGGTGCGACGTCCAGATCCGGGTCAGTAAAGAACAGCCAGGCGAAAGAGCCGTCGTTGGCGGGGACGATCGTCGCGGCAAGTTTTTCGCCCGTCGTGTCGGTGGCGAAGAAGTTGTTGGCGTTGAGCGTCGTCGGATCAACCGGGCGAGTGAAGAAGACTTGCGGGCGGAACGTGACGCCGACTTCGTCGGCTCCGTCTTGTGGGGTGACGGCTTCGATGCCGAATGGGATCAGTTCGGGGAGCGTGACGTTGAGCGTCAGGATCGTGTGATTTCCAGCCGCGTCGCGGGCGACGATCGACAGCGTGTGCGCGCCGGTGGTCAGTCGCGAGAGATCAAGCGGTTCGCTGAATTCGCCGGTGGTGCGGTCGAAGATCAGCGGTCGCGGGGTGCCGGTGTCAAAGCGGTAGCAGAGTTCCGTGATGGCCGAACCGGTGCCGTCGGCGATGCCGGAGAGGATTTGATCGGTGGCGAGTACGTGGGGCAGGTTTCCAACCTGCCCCACGTCGTCGAAGTCGTCGAGCGTGATCGTCGGTGCTCGTGTGTCGAGCGTGAAGTGGAATTGGGTTGTGGATTGATTTCCGGCGCTGTCTCTGGCGGTGAAGGTCAGGGTGTAGTCGCCATCGGCAGTGCCGTTTGTCGCGAGCGTTGGGGTGAAATTGAAGCGGCCTTGCGCGTCGAGGGTGATCGGATAGCTTGGCAGGTTGGAAACCTGCCCCACGAGGGACGCGACTCCGCTGAGGTTGTCGATGACTTGGCCTTTGAGCGTGGGGTTGCTGGCGAAGACGCCGTCGGGGTCGGGACTGGTGATGCTCACATTGGGGGCGAGGTCGTCGGTAGAGACGGCGAAGCGGTCGAGGACGTAGTCGGCCAGATCGCGGCCGGCGGCGAGGCCATCTTGGTTGGCGAACTGGAAGTGGATGCCGCCGTAGATGCGGCTTTGTCCGGCTTCGGCGGCGGCAGACGAAAAATTTGTGAACGTGCGTTGCACCGGCTGGCCGTTGACTGCGAAACCGGTCGCGGTCGATGTGAACGAGACGTTGTTGCCGAAGGCGGCGGTCAGGACTTGCGCGGCTGCGCCACTGAATGTGCTGTGGCCGGAGACGTATTCGGGGAACGGTGGCGTGATCAAGAATGGCTGCCAGGTTTCATCGGCGGTTGTGGCGGCATTGCCATCCAGGTCCGCAGCGTGGATCGCGGTTTCAGGACGCCAGAACTCGTAGGTGTATTTGGCGTCCCAAGCGACGATGGCCGCATCGGCGAGCGCGACGTTGAGCTGCGCGAACAGCCGCGCGTTGGCCGCCAGACTGTTGCCCTGTTGTTGAGCAATTCCTTCGGCAATCAAGTTCCAGTGACCGGGCGGCGTGTACGTGCCAGGACCATCGGCCCAGAAGCGGGCGATCGTCGTTTGATCGGCCGTGCGTTCTGAGCCGGCTCCTTCGCCGAAGCGGCGGACTTCGTCGAACGCCGTCGCGTATTCGGCGCTCGTCAGATCGGGCGGGCCATCAGGACGGAACTGGTCCGGCGCGGCCATCGCGAACGGACGTAAGTCCGCCCATTGCGGCAACAGCGCGACGTCAAACATCGGCGCGGTCGGCTGCCATTGGCCGACGGCGCTCCCCGGCGTGTAGTCCACGAAGTCGCGATAGCCGTCGTTTTCACGCTGGGCGATAATCGCATTGGCGATGTTTTGGCCGAGTGTCTTGCCGTTTTCCTCGGCCGTTCCGTCGGGAACGGTGCTGAGCGAGGTTGTGAGTTTTGCGTCAAGAATCGCTTGTTGAGCCGGATAGAGATAACTGAGTGCTCGATGCGCGGCGGCGGCGACGGCCGCTTCGGGAGACGTGCCGGGTGTGGCGGCGAACTTCACGGCGAAGGCGGGCAAGTCTTCAATGGAGTTGACCGCGTCCAGCATGGCCAATGACACGATTGCTAAATTGCGCGTGGCCACGGGCGGCGCGCTGGCATCGAGCTTGATGGCTTCGAGTGCCGCGCGGTTCCAAGTCAGCACGACATCTGTGTTGGCTGCCGCCGCTTCGCGTGTGATCGTTCGCGAAAGTGACGTGGTGTTTCCGGCAACGTCGATGGCCTGCACCATGAACGTGTTCTGGCCGACGTTGAGCATCACGTCCGGGAATTGGAATCCGCCGTCCACGTTCGGGACGGTGCCCTGCCCCAACGCCGACAATTCGATTTGTACCAACTGCGATTCGGCTCTGACTTGTCCAGTGAGCGCGACGCGAGCCGACATGGTCGTCTGATCGCCGAGCGTCCCCGTATCGGAAGTGATCGAAAGATCGAACCGAGAAACCGTTGGTGCGGTCGTATCGAGCGTGAAGGAGACGTCGCGCGTGGTTCTGTTGTGAAACGCGTCCTCGCCGACCAAGTGCAACGTGTGCGGCCCGTCACTCAAGGTGCCGCCGTTAATTTGCGTCAAGCGGCCCACGCTCAGAACAAAGCTGCCATTGGCCTGCCGATCGGACAGGATGTCGGCAAAGTTGTCGGTGAACGTGGTGTCGAACCCGGCTCGGAACAGTGAGATCGCACTGGCATCGGTCAGCATCCCTTGCAGACTGGCATCGGAAGTCAGCGAGTCGGATATGCTGCTTCCCGTGTCGTTTGTGAGCTGCGCGGTGATCACGGGCGGATCACTTTCTGTCGCCGCTTCGCGCGTGATCGTTCGTGAAAACGACGCGGTGTTCCCGGCAACGTCGGTGGCCTGCACCAGGAACGTGTTTTGACCAAGGTTGAGCGCGACGTCCGCGAACTCAAATCTGCCGTCCGAGTCCGTGACGGTGTCGAGTCCCAACGCCGGCAATTGGATTTGCGCCGCCTGCGATTCTGATGCGATTTGTCCCGTCAGTGAAACGAGAGCCGACATGGTCGTCTGATCGCCCAGCGTCCCCGTATCGGAACTGGTCGCGAGATCGAACCGCGACACCGACGGCGCGGTCGTATCGAGGGTAAAAGAGACGTCGCGCGTGGTCCGGTTGTGAAATGCGTCCTCGGCGACCATGTGCAATGTGTGCGGTCCGTCACTCAAGGTGCCGCCGTTGATTTGCGTCAAGCGGTCCACGCTTAACACAAAGTTGCCGTTTGACTGCCGATCAGAAAGGATGTCGAAAAAGTTGGCGGACGGAGTGGTGTCGAACCCGGCTCGAAACAATGAGATCGCACTCGCATCGGTCAGCGTCCCGTGAAGACTGGGATCGAAAGTCAATGAGTCGGACGTGCTGCGCCCCGTGTCATTTGTGAGCCGTGCGGTGATCACGGGCGGGTCACTTTCTGTCGCCGCTTCTCGAGTGATCGTTCGCGAAAACGATGCGGTGTTTCCCGCGATGTCGGTGGCCTGCACCATGAATTCGTTCTGTCCGAAGTTGAGCATGACGTCTGCGAATTGGAATTCTCCGTCCTCGTTCGTGTCGGTGACCAGTCCCAGCGCCGGGATTTGAATTTGCACAAACTGCGATTCGGCTCCGGCTTGACCGGTCAGCGCGACACGCGCCGACGTCGTCGTGTGATCGCCGACCGGTGCCGTGTCGGACGTAATCGAGAGATCGAACCGCGACACCGTCGGCACGGTCGTGTCGAGCGTGAACGAAAAATCGCGCGTGGTCCGATTTTGAAACGCATCCTCGGCGACCAAGTGCAACGTGTGCGACCCATCGCGCAGCGTGCCACCCGCGATCACCGCCATCCGAGCCGCATCGAACGTGAACCGACCATCGCTCAGCCGTTGCGGCAACACTGTCACAAAGTTTGCCAGCGGCGTGCTGTCGAAGCCAGCTTTGAAGAGCGTGATCAGGCTGGCATCGGTCAGCGTTCCTTGAATCGCCGCGTTGAAGGTGATTCCGTCAGAGCCACTGCGTCCGGTGTCGTTCGTCAAACCGGCAGTGATCACGGGGGGAACCGTTTCGCCCTCAACCGGGAGCCAGGGAGCGGTGAAAGTCACGTTCTCGTTGATTTCGTTTCGTGAATCCTTGATTTGATCGTTTCCCGGTCCACCGGCGACGGTGTCGCGGCCGGTTAGTCCATCCAGGCGGTCGTCGCCATTGCTGCCCAGCAGGAGGTCGGGATCGCGGCCACCCAGCAGCGAATCATTGCCGTCGCCGCCGATCAATGTGTCTCGCCCGGCGTCACCGAGGAGCGTGTCGTTGTCGCCGAGACC
>JANMIF010000380.1:0-5954 GCA_031375695.1 Planctomyces sp. | reverse complement strand
CAACTCTAATTTCGTGACCGTTCCCGACGACATGATGACCGCCTCCGACATGACGACCGCAAGAATGATTGATCACCGCAGACACTAACCTTGCGAGTTCGGCCACAGCAAGTCTAAGTCCGCAGCGCAAGCCGCGTTCGCTACAGCGCTGGCGAATTACCTCGGACAACCGTCGCGGAGCGACATTTGATGGTCGCCGTGGGTTTCAATCCACGGAGGGCGATGACACAGGAATGATTCGTCGCGGAGCGACGATGGAAGGCGGGGGGCATCGGCGCGAAGGAAATTGATCGCTGATCGTGTGGCGATGGTTCGATCGTCGCTCCGCGACGAGATGGTTTGGCGGGATGGCCGATCGTGGGTTGAAATCCACGGCGACCTTCGGTGGTCGCTCTGCGACCAAGGATAAGAACCAATGAGTCACCCGCGCACGACAAGGTCGATTACTCGTAGATGAGATTGAGCGCTGGCCGCATTTCAGGGCACCCTTCCGCTAACCTTTCAATTGCAAAATCGATCCATGTCCCTGCAACGCATCGGGCGCGTTCAAAGTACCGATGTTCAATCGCAGCGAGCTTGCACGATTCTGCCCGCCAAGACTTCAAAGTTTTTGGCGGAAAGTCAGCCACATGCCAAATCCCACAGCCGCTAATGCCCTGGATACCCTGGTAGTACGGCAGGACGACTTTTTCAAAATTATCTGTCCTGATCGCATCCTGTGAGAATCGAACCACGACGTGAAGGTTCTTGTCGTAGTTCAAATCGTCGGCCGAATTCCATTCATCTTTGCAGCGCCTTCCTAAGAAAGTTAATGGCCGAGGTTCAATCCTCTCGGCCGCCATTTTTGTCCACGCACGAGGATACCCAGAGACCAAGAACAATCCGGTTGCACGGTCTCCTCTCTTGGCGATATCAAGCATCGATATCGGCTTGTGTCCAATGAGGATTTTCTTCGCCACATCTCGTGCCAATTTGATGACAGCGATGTCGCGGTCGGTTTCCTCCGTCGCAAAGAATTGGGATCTGTTGATCGGTATTGGGACATGCTCATCTTCATCCCATCCAACTGCGAGATAGATTTCGTTATTGATTGAATACTCGATTTCATGCGAGGCCGTGAGGATGAAATGCTCGTCAGCAATCCTCAAGAGAACTCCTGATCGATCACGGCACAATTCTGGTACTTGAGTAAATGGATTCTGCTTCAAATGGAAGAAGGGCACGGTTGCGCTCACCACCTTCGAGATGAACTCCGTCTTTAATCGCTCGAATAACTCGGTGACGAACTGATTTGGCATTTCTCCCACTCCATTAACTGATTTCGGCAAGGCAAAAACGTGCTGAATGATCACGCCGTGCGACTACTCGGCTTCTTTGAGTTTAGTCCTTCGGATTTGCCACATCGCTCTCCCCCTCGTCGAAGTCGCCGTCGAGTGGTGAGATTTCGATATCGCTGCCGCTGTCACGAATCTTGTTGACGATTTCCAAGAGCCATCGCCTCTTCAAGTTTTTGGCCGCGTTGTTCGTTGCGAAGTGGCTAAAGCGGCCTTTTTTCTCCAGACGAAGCCAAGAGCGTCCAAACGCGCGACGCGGTCGTGGCTGATTCGATTTCGCTTTTTGATTTCCCGCTGCGTACGGGTCCAATTTGCGAACTTGGGATTGTCCGGCCAAGTTTTCGGCACGTTGCAGTGACCGTGCTTCGACTTGTAGTCCTGAAGCGCGGCAAACATTTCTTCCCAAGCCGCACTGAAAGCATCCCAAACGAAGCCAATCGCCGCCAATCGCTCGACACGATCCGTGCTGAGTCGGCCGCGTTTTTTTGCTTTCCGCTGATCGCTGACCCATGGTCCGAGGTCCGGATTGTCCGGCCAAGTTTGCGGCACGTTACAGTGACCGTGTGTTGTCTTGTAGTCCAAAAGCGACGCAAACATTTCTTCCCAAGCCGCACTTAAAGTATTCCAGACAAAGCCAATCTCCTCTAACCGCACGATTCGCACCATGTTGAGTCGGTCTCGCTTTTTTGCGTCCCGTTGAATGCTGACCCATGTTCCGAGGTCCGGATTGTCCGACCATGCCTTCGGCACGTTGCAGTGACCGTGCTTCGACTTGAAGTCCTGAAGCGCGGCAAACATTTCTTCCCAAGACGCACTTAAAGCATCCCAAACGAAGCCAATCGCCTCCAAACGCGAGATACGCTCTCGGTTGATTCGGCCTAGTTGTTTGGCTCTTCGTTGAGTGCTGACCCATTGCCCGAGCTCCGGATTATCCAGCCTGTCTTTTGGCACGTTGCAGTGGCCGTGTGTCGTCTTGTAGTCGAGAAGCGTGGCAAACATTTCTTCCCAAGCGGCACTGAGTTGATCCCAAACGAAGCCAATCGCCTCCAATCGTTCGACTCGCTCCGCGCTGAGTCGGCCTCGTTTTTTTGCGTTCCGCTGATTACTGGCCCATGACCCGAGGCTCGGATTGTCCGGCCAGGGTTGTGACACGTTGCAGTGACCGTGTTTCACCTTGTAATCCATAAGCGTGGCAAACATTTCTTCCCAAGCCGCACTGAAACGATCCCAGACAAAGCCAAGGGCCTCCAACCTCGCGATACACTCCGGACTGAGTTGACTCTTCAATTTTGCTTTCCGTTGATGATGAACCCAATTCCCGAGTTGCGGATTGTCCGGCTTATCTCTTGGTACGTTGCAGTGCCCATTGTCCGCCTTGAATTTTTTCAGTTCCCCATATCGTTCATTCCACATCGCCGCCAGTCGCTCAGCACAGTCGGTCGTCCGTTCAACAGTGCGGACATAGAACGCCTGCTCGAAGTCACGCAGAAGTAGTCGGGGAACATCCAGATGGATGTTGTCGGGAAGATTGATTCGGCTGCGGGATTTCGACCGCTTCCCCAACGACAGTCGCAGTTGGTCGAGTTCGTCGGCCAGTCGGCGGTCATGTGCTCGCAGGGCCTTGAGCACTTGCCAGACTGGCTCGAAGGCCGATTGCGAGAGGACGTGGTCGGCGTCTTCGGACTCGTCGATGAAGACCGGAATCACGATGGTGCCGATCTTCTCGACTCTGTCTTTGTCTTTGCGGATCACGCGACCGACCGCCTGAATGATGTCGATCGTGGACCGCTTGGGATCAATGAACGCCACACCATCGAGCGCCGGAACATCGATCCCTTCGCCCAGACAAGCGCAGTTGGAAAGGATGCCCCGCGTACCCGCCGGCAGATGGCCGAACTCTTTCAGCAACGTGGCGCGGATCCCAGCGGGCGTCTCGCCGGAGATGTGTTTCGTCCAAAGTTTCCCCGAGGGCAGGGCTGACCTTTTCAGATGGGTGATCACGCCGGGCAAGGAATCTCGCTGCGTGTCATCGACGAACCGTTTGGCTTTCGGCACGGACGAATGAAACGTGATGATCTTCCGCTGATTGTATTTCTGCATCGCCTTGGCCAAGCCGATCTGTGCGGCCAACGTTCGCGCGTCGGTCCTGAGACCTTCGGCCGTGCGGACCAAACGGGCTTCGTCGGCCCACGCCTTCGCGTCGCGGTCGGTGACTCCGATCACGACGACTTGATAATCCGTCAGCAACGGCTCCGGTTTCGCATTCATGGCCTGTTGGAATTCGAGGACGTGCAACTCGGGGCCGAAGACGTGCACGTCGTCCATTGAGACGAGTTCCAAATTCTGCTCTGCCGCACGCCGCTTGGCGCGCTCCTTGATGTAGCGCGGCGTGGCGGTCATGAACAACCGCTTGCGAGCCTTGATCTTCTTGCTATCCAGAACGGTCTTGAATAGGGCATCCACGTTCCCGGCCAGACGGTGAGCTTCGTCGCAGATCACCAGATCGAACGGTTTCTCTTTGCCGGCCTGAGCCGCCGCGATGCGATCGGACGATTGGTATGTGGCAAACACCACGGCCGGACGCTTCCGCCGCTGCTGGAGGAAATTACGAATCTGCTCAGGATCGGTTGTCGGCTTCACCGCAAGGTCTGCTGCCGACTGGATCATCTCGTCTTCGTTTTTTCGACCAACCGACTCGTCGGAACAGACGATGAGCGTGTCAAAGTCCTTCGCGGCGTGACGACCCCACTCAGCAAGGTTCTGCTGCACCAGCGACAGCGACGGGACCAGCACCAGCGTGAGCGAACTCTGCAACCGCTCGGTGATCCACAGTGCGGTGAGCGTCTTGCCCGTGCCGCAGGCCATGATCAGTCGGCCTCGGTCCTGGTCATGGTCACGAAATCCGTTGACCACCGCTTCAATGGCAGTGGTTTGATGGGGCTTCGCAGTCCACGGAGGCAGCCTTGCGCCTGTTCCTCCAATCTGAACCGGCCACTGAACTTCAGACGTCAAGAAGTGACCACGTAGAAAAAGTGTGACCGGCTTGTCTTGGCCGTTAATCGTCTCGCGAGCCGTGCGACCGATGTGGTCCGTTGTGCTCATCAAGAGTCGATGGGCAAACTTTGCGCGGGCCGAGTCCGACAGAAACTTGTCGATTTCCGGCTTATTGATCGGCCGGTCAGAACGATAGGCCTTGGCCTGAATGGCCCACAGCTCCCCCGTCCGCGTGCGAGCGACGAGGTCGATGCCCGACAACCCGCCCCAGCGATCCGGCCAATCCTTCCACAGCCAGACTTTGTCGAACTGGCCTCGGTAACTGGGGGCGGTTTCCAAGAGCCACTTGCAAAGCCACTCGAACTCGAAACCAAACGAAGTCGTCCCCTCGGCATCACGGCGAATCTTCGCCTCGATGTACTCGAAGGTGCCTGCGACCAATGCGGGATGTGGAGTCGGCATTGTTGAACTCGGCGGGGAAAAGTGTTTTGAGGAAACCAGGGAATTTGGAATCAAGTCGGTGACTTCCTGCCGCGATCATCGGCCTGCCTGAAACGCATGGCAAGCAACGAACGATTCTCGATTCTCAGGACGGAAAGGCGCTCGAAGAGGTCTTCTCGAAACGTCCGGGCGAGATGGTTTCGTAGAGATCGCGATGGGTGGCGGCGATCACGCGGACGTCTCGCAAGCCGTCCACCTCGCCTACGTATCACCACGCGCTCAAGGACTCTTCAAACAACTTGGCCAACTCATCTGCTCCGGCGATGCACGGCGACAGTTTCAAGATTCGTTGTTGAGCCAACGTCCCAGCGACAAGCTGCGGAACGTCGGACGACGTGTATCCGACAGCGTTCAGTCCGTTCGGCATTTTCAGTTCGCGCATGAAGTGAATCACTCGGTCGGCAAGGATTTTTCCTGCGTCGGATTTGTTGGCTCGCGAGATGTCAGCTCCAAGTGCCCGCGCGGCGAACAGGTGTCGTTCGGGAGACGTCGCCGCCGTGAAGCGTGCGACCGCCGGCGTGTGTAAAATCACTGACATGCCATGCGGGACCATCGGGTGAGTCGTCGCATATCCGGCGGGACGGAAGTCTCGAACCATGCCGGCCACTGGATACGCCATCGCGTGTGGAATGTGAACTCCGGCATTTCCGAACCCGATGCCAGCCATCGACGACGCCAGAATCATTTGCTTGCGAGCTTCTTCGTCGCTTGTGTCGGCGACCGCTCGCGGCAGAAATTCGGCGACGATTTCCAACGCTCGCAATGCCCACACGTCGCTCATTGGGTTCGAGCCTTGATAAGCCGCTCGATCCGAAGGACGCATCGGACGTGGCCGCTGGTCGTATGGCAACGCCGTGTAACTTTCGAGCGCGTGGCTGAGTACATCCAGTCCCGCGCTCGCCGCAACCGCTGCCGGCTGAGTCCGCGTGTTATCCCAATCGACAAGCCCCAACGTCGGCCGCAAATACTTTGATGCAACACCGGTTTTCACTCGCAGCGGCGTGTAATCGAAGATCGCCACGCCGGTCGTTTCGCTGCCGGTCCCGGCGGTTGTCGGGATCGCAATCAACGGCTTGAGCGGCCCCGGCACCGGTTTCTGCTTGCCAATCGACGGGTTGACGTAAT
>JANMIF010000373.1:0-5729 GCA_031375695.1 Planctomyces sp. | reverse complement strand
TTCGGCGCAGAGACGAACGCCAGCACGCCGCTGCTGGAGTTGATCGCGAACTTCGCCGCGTCCGCTCCGCCGCTGATCGAGTAGGTCAGCGTCTGGCCCGGCAAGTCGGCATCGGTGGCGGTGACGGTCGTCACCGCCGTGTTGTTCTCGGCCACGTTGACAGCGGCAGTCGCACCCGCGCCGTCGGAAGTAATCATCGGCGTGTTGTCGTTGACCGGTGTGACCGTCACGGCAATGGCTTGGGTGTTGGTTAGCGCCCCGTCGGTGACTTGCACGATCACGTCGTAGACATTGTCCGTGCCGACATCGGTCGGCACTTCGTAGTTCGGAGCTAAGGCGAACGTCAGCACGCCAGTCGAATTGTTGATCGCGAACTTCGCCGCGTCCGCTCCGCCGCTGATCGAGTAGGTCAGCGTCTGGCTCGGCAGATCGGCATCGGTCGCGGTAACGGTCGTGACCGAGGTGCTGTTCTCGGCCACGTTGACAGCGGCCGTCGCGCCCGCGCCATCGGATGTAATCGTCGGCGTGTTGTCGTTGACCGGCGTAACCGTGACGGCAATCGCTTGCGTATCGGTCAGCGTGCCGTCGCTGACTTGCACGATCACGTCGTAGATGTTGTCCGTGTCGACATCGGTGGGCGCTTCGTAGTTGGGAGCCGAAACAAACGTCAGCACACCGCTGCTGGAGTTGATCGCGAACTTCGCCGCGTCCACACCGCCACTGATCGAGTAGGTCAGCGTCTGGCCCGGCAGGTCCGCGTCGGTCGCAGTCACCGTCGTCACCGCCGTGTTGTTCTCGGCCACGTTGACTGCGGCCGTCGCGCCCGCGCCGTCGGAAGTAATCATCGGCGTGTTGTCGTTGACCGGCGTAACCGTGACGGCAATCGCTTGCGTATCGGTCAGTGTGCCGTCGCTGACTTGCACGATCACGTTGTAGATGTTGTTCGCGCCGACATCGGTCGGCACTTCGTAGTTCGGCGCAGAGACGAACGCCAGCACGCCGCTGCTGGAGTTGATCGCGAACTTCGCCGCGTCCGCGCCGCCAATGATCGAGTAGGTCAGCGTCTGGCCTGGCAAGTCGGCATCGGTGGCGGTGACGGTCGTCACCGCGGTCAAGTTCTCGGCGACGTTGATCGCAGCGGTCGCACCCGCGCCGTCGGAAGTAATCATCGGCGTGTTGTCGTTGACCGGCGTGACGGTGACGGCGATGTTCTGTGTCACCGAGCGGCCGTTGCCGTCGTCGGCGGTGACTTGCACGAGATAGACGTTGTCACTGTCGGCATCGGCTGGCGATTCGAAGTCGGGAGCGGCGCTGAACGTCAACTCGCCGGTCGTGGCGTTGAGCGTGAACAACGCCTGATCGGCTCCGCCACTGAGCGAGAACGTCAGCGACTGACTCGGCAGATCGGCATCGCTGGCCGTGACGGTCAGGACGACGGTCGTGTTCTCCGCGACACTGGCCGAGTTGGCCGAGGTGATGATCGGCGTGTTGTCGTTGACCGGCGTGACCGTCACCGCGATGGCTTGAGTGTCGGTTAGTGTTCCGTCGCTGACTTGCACGATCACGTCGTAGATGTTGTCCGTGCCGCTATCGGTGGGCGCTTCGTAGTTCGGAGCCGACGCGAACGTTAGCACGCCGGTGCTGGAGTTGATCGAAAACTTCGCAGCGTCCACTCCACCGCTGATCGAGTACGTCAGCGTCTGTGTCGGAAGATCGGCATCCGTCGCGGAGACGGTTGTCACTGCCGTCCCGTTCTCAGCGAGTTCGATGGCAGTTGCAATTCCGCCACCGTCACTTGTGATGACGGGGTTGTTGTCGTTGACCGCAGTCACCGTGACCGCGATGTTTTGGACATCGGTCAACCCAATTGGGTCGCTGACGGTGACTTGCACGTCGTAGACATTGTTGCCGCCGGCGTCGGTCGGGCTTTCAAAGTCCGGGGCCGACACGAAACTCAGCAAGCCGGTCGAACTGTTGACTGTAAACTTGGCCGCATCTGCTCCGCCGCTGATCGAATAGCTCAATGTCTGGGCCGGCAGGTCGGCGTCAGTGGCGGCGACGGTACTCACGGTCGTTGCGTTCTCGGTGACGCTGATCGCCGCTGTCGCACCCCCTCCATTGGAGGTGATGACTGGGGCGGAATTTGTCGCCGCGATGACGTTGGCGGACAGCTCCGATGTGCTGCCGAACGTTCCGCCAAGATCAACCGTCGCGGTCGCCGAGACGATTTCGCCGTCGACCGTACTCACGGGCAGCGTGATGTCGAACGAGACATTGCCGCTCGGATCGGTCGTGATGGTCGCCGCCGCGAGGAATGTGCGGGCTTCGCCATGACCGCTCGGATCACCGCTGCCCGAGGGAGTGCTGAAGAACTCGATTCGGAACGCTGTGCTGGGTGTGCTGTTTAACGAGCCGACAAATCGCGTCGTTGCTCCGGCCTGCACCATCGACAGCACCGGGAAGTTTTGCAGGCCGTTGGGACCGGGATCGGAATCATTCGTGTCGTTGGCGGTCACGCCATTGTCGATCAAGTCGATCGCCAGATCGCCGTTGCCGAAGATGCTGTTTCCGAGAATCGAGTTGTTCGCGCCGGCACTGCTGGTGAGCGCGATGCCGTCGTACGCATTGTTGGCAATCACATTTCCTTCGCCATTGCTGATGCCGCCGATGCGATTGCCGGTCGAGCCGTTGCCGGTCACGCCGATTCCCTGATTGGCATTCCCTAGTCCGGACGCCAACGAAGCATTGGTCCCGAAGTAGTTCCCTTGCACGATATTGTTCGCCGAATCGCTGAGATGCAGACCTTCACCGGTCGAACCGCCGACGGTGTTGCCGGTCACGGTATGACCGCCGTTGAAGAGGCCGATGCCGCTGCCTCCCAAGACCGTGCTCTGAGTTACATTCAAACCGACCGTATTACCGGTGATCGTGTTTCCGCCGCCGGTGCCAGCACTGACGATACCCCACTGGCCGTTTGTCGCCACGAGGTTGTTCTGAATCGTGAGCCCACCCGCGCCGAAGTTGACTTCGATTCCATCAAACGTGTTGCCAATCGCCTGCAAGCCGTCGTCATCGGTTCCGACTCGATTACCAGCGATCACCACATTCGTCACGGAGGCACCGGTCACATAGATTCCGCGAAGCTGATTGCCAGAAACCAGATTGCCTTCACCAACACCCGCGCCGCCGATCGTGGTCTGCGACGACGACACATTCATGCCGTTGCCGAGATTGCCCAGATCGACTTCCCCCGTGATATCGGTGCCGACGTAGTTCCCCTGGATCACGTTCCCCGTCGCTGAAGCACCGGAGATATTGATACCGTCCCCGCTGTTCCCTGAAATCACATTGCGTTCCAGCGCGGTTGTTCCTCCGATCGTATTGCCGCCCACATTGTCGATGTAGACGCCAATGCTGTTCGCAACTGCTCCGGTTCCGGCGGCATTCAGTCCGATGGTATTACCCGCAACGGCGTTGTTGATTCCGGCGATCATGACACCGTAGCTGCCGTTGCCGGAGACGACGTTGCCAGCACCACTGACGGAGCCGCCGACCGTGTTGCTCGCGGCACCATTGTAGAGGTAGATGCCAAAACGAGAGTTGCCGAGAGCTGCTGTTCCATCGAGGTTGGTGCCGATGTAGTTGCCCTGGATGAGGACATTGAGCGCGGTGCTAGAGCCACCACCATCGACAACAATTCCATCAGCGCCGTTACCGGAGATGACATTGCGAGCCAGTGCGGTTGTTCCGCCGATCGTCGTGCCAGTCGCTGCGTTGGTTGCGTAAACACCAAAACTCCCGTTGGCAATCTTCGCCGTACCGGCGGCGTTGAGTCCGATGATGTTTCCACTGATGGCATTATTGGGAGCGACGACGAACACACCGAAACTCTGGTTGCCTGAAATGACATTGCCAGCTCCCGCCACCGCGCCACCGATCGTGTTGCCAGAGGCACTCGACTGGAGGCTGACCCCCGCGCTCCCATTGCTAATCGCGCTCGTCCCAGAAGCGTTGGTACCGATGTAGTTGCCCTGGATCAAGTTCCCAGTCGCAGCAGCGCCGGCGACCTGGATTCCGTCACTGGTGTTACCAGAAATGACGTTTCGACTGGCAGTCGTCGTACCACCGATGACGGTGTTGGCGACGTCGATGACATACACGCCGTAAGTGTTGCCGACGGCGGCTGTCCCGGCCGCGTTCAAGCCGATGAGGTTGCCCGTGATTGTGTTGTCGGCCGACTCAACATAGACCCCGATACTTGTATTTCCGGAAATGATGTTCCTGTCGTCGAGTGCCAAGCCACCGATCGTGTTGTTGTTCGCACCATTCGACAGTCCGACACCAAATGCATTGGCCAGCGCGCTCGTGCCAGCCGTGTTGGTGCCGATGAAGTTGCCAGCAATCGTGTTGCCGTCGCTGTTATTCAGCAAAATCCCGTAGCGACTGAAGCCGTTGATGGCCAACCCTCTGATGGTGCTGCCGTCGGATCCCGAATCCAGCGACAGACCGGTGCCAAACGCACCAGTGCCAGTCCCGTTGAGTTCCATTTGCAGCACCGCGTTGCTGCCATCGAAGGCTGTGTTCACGCTGGAGCCGCTTTGCGAGTAGCCGTCGATAGTGATGGCATCGGTGATGCTCGGAAGGTTGCTCAACAGTGCGATGCTGTGAACTCCGGCACCCGCAATGTTGAAGCTGACCGTATCCATCCCGGCCGTATTGTTCGCGGCAATGATCGCTTCCCGCAGACTGATCGCCGCATCGGCACCCTTGTTCGCATTCAGCCACTCGGTTGTGTACGCAGCGCCGGTGGCAATCCCGCTGTCGTTGTTGTCCGCAGCGGTGGTCACGATCAGCAGACTCGACACGTCAATCACGGTCACGGCGATGTCTTGCAAGTCTGTCCCTCCCGCGCCGTCGTTGACGGTGACTTGGACGTCGTACACATTGTTGCCGCCGACATCAGTCGGGGTTTCAAAGTTCGGGGCTGTGACGAACGTCAGGACACCCGTTGAACCGACAATCGTGAACTTGGCCGCGTCGGCCCCGCCGGTGATGCTGTAGGTCGGTGCTCCGCCGTCGATATCGCTGGACGTGACGGTGGTCACGGAAGTGGTGTTCTCGGCAATGCTGATGCTCGCCGTTGTTCCGCCCCCGCTGCTGGTGATAACAGGAGCTTCATTCACGGCCGTGACCGTGAGAGTGACCGAACCGGATGACGATTTGGCTCCTCCGCTGCCGGTGTTGCCCAGATCGTCGATCGAGATGGCGAGTGAAACCGAAGTGGTCTCATCGGGATCCGTCGTGAACGTCAAGTTGCCGGCCGCGATAAACGCGTTGATGTTGGCGACCGAGCCAGTCAGGATCAGGTCGGTCGGAGTGACGCTCACCGCGACGCCTCCTCCCGTGACGGCTCCAAGGCTTCCGGCCGAGGGGGTGAAAACGACCGCCACGCTGGCTGCGCCGGCATCCACGTCGGCGAAGCTCATTCCCGTCAGCGGCGTCGCCACATCTTCCGTCACATTGATGCTGCCCGGAAGTGTCATCGTTGGAGCATCGTTGACCGCCGTGATGTTGATCGTCCGATTGAGCGACCCCACCAGCGATCCACCCGAGCCCGTGTTGCCCTGGTCGTTCACACTCACCGTCAGCGTCGTCGAGGCCGAGGGCGTGTCCGTGTTGTCGATATAGCTCAGCGTGCCGCTCGCGGCCCCCGAGAGCAGGTCGTTGAT
>JANMIF010000360.1:0-28504 GCA_031375695.1 Planctomyces sp. | reverse complement strand
ATCACATCATCTGTATGAAAAGCAATTTTATACAAAATCACATAGATAAAACCATGGGTAAAAATGAGAATAATTTACACAGTTGTTAACTGCCCTTCCGTTGCCGCCTGCAAAAAATTGGGAAGGATATGGCTGTAGGTGTACATAATTTTATCAGGATCGTTCAGGTGATTGATCATGCTGGCCAGGCTTGTCGTCTTGCCACTGCCCGTTGGTCCGGTCACGAGAAACAGTCCGCGAGGTCGTTGAATCAATTCGCGAATCAGTGGCGGCAAACCCAATTGCTCGAACGACAGAAACTCGTTCGGAATCCGCCGCAGCACCATTGAGATCTTGCCTTTTTGCTTGAAAACCGAGCACCGGAACCGAGCCTTGGTTCCAAAGGCAAAACCAAAGTCTGTTGTCCCACATTCTTGCAGTTCTTGCTGATTTCGTTCCGGCGTGATGCTTTTCATCAGCGAGACGCTGTCTTCGGGTTCCAGAGTCTTTGTTTCGAGTCGGACCATGTGGCCGCCGACTCGCACGACCGGGGGCTGGCCGCAGGAAATGTGGAGATCGCTAACGCGTTCTTTCACGACGGTTTCGAGCAGCTTGTCGATTTGAATTGAGGCCATCGTATTTTCTTTCCAACGGTAAAACAGGCGGCTCGCCTGTTCTAACCTCCCGCAGTAACCAAAAGCGAACCGCCCGTGCTTGCAGGATCTCCAACCGCCGATTGGCAGACTGGCAACATTCTGGATGCTGCCTTCAGGTAGGTCCGCTAATCGGTCAAGAACTCAATTTCTGTCACGCCTAGACGATCAATCAACAGCTTTTTGGAGCCGTGAAACCTCCAGAAGAGTCGTGATTCCCTTAAGTGCTTTGTCTGAAGCATCTTCTGCCAAAGTTCGCATCCCCATGAGCCGTGCTTGCCGACGGATGTTCTGAGACGGTTCCCGATTAAATGTCATCTCTCGGAGTTTGGAATTCATCGTCATCAACTCGAAGACAGCAACTCGTCCGCGATATCCGGTGTGTTGACAATAGTTACAGCCTTTTCCGCGCATAAAGGTTGATGCATCAGCACGTTCCTGCGAAATTCCGAACTCGGCGAGTTCGCTGGCGTCGGGACGATACGGTTCCTTGCATTTTGGGCAGACAACTCGCGCCAGGCGCTGGGCCATGACCGCCATCACACTGGATGCCACGAGGAATGGCTGGACTCCCATATCGATCAACCGTGTTACGGATCCGGGCGCATCATTCGTGTGAAGAGTACTGAAAACTAGGTGTCCCGTTAAGCTCGCCTGAATTGCCATCTCGGCAGTCTCGGAGTCTCGGATTTCTCCCACAAGGATGACGTTGGGAGCTTGGCGGAGCATAGCTCGAATGATCATGGAAAAGTTGAGTCCGATGGCGGACTTCACCTCCACTTGGTTGATGCCTGGCAGGAGGTATTCAACGGGATCTTCGGCTGTGATGAGTTTACGGTCTGGTCGATTGAGTTCGCCGAGGGCGCTGTAAAGTGTCGTCGTTTTGCCGCTTCCGGTCGGGCCGGTGACTAGAAAGATGCCGTTTGGTCGGCGGATGATGTTTTGGAATTTTCGGTAATTGTCTTCACTAAAACCGAGGTTCCGAATCCCAACCTTGATGCTGTCGCGATCCAGGATTCGCATGACGACCGCCTGGCCGTGAATGGACGGGATGATGCTGACCCGTAAGTCGAATTCTTTGCCGTTCGCTCGCGTTTTGATTCGTCCGTCCTGACAGCGTCGTTTTTCCGCAATATCCATGTTGCCCATGATTTTGAGGCGAGAAACGAGCGCGGCCAAGAGCCGTCGAGGGGGGCTGTCTCGTTCGACCAAAACGCCGTCAATGCGGTATCGGATCCGAACCCGATTCTCAAACGGCTCGATGTGAATATCGCTTGCTCGCATATTCACCGCTTCGGAAATAATCAGATTGACCAGTTTGACGATTGGTGCCCCTTCTTCGTCTCCGGCAATTGTTTCGGCCTCTTTGATTTCCGTCTGGGTGATGTCGATAGCGGTTTCGGTGAATTCCGAGAGCATCGAGTCCACCGATTCGGTTTCGCTCTGCCCATAATGCCGGTTGATGGCTGCCTGAATGGCCTCGTTGGGAGCGACTTTGACCTTAACGTCTTTATTGAGAATGAAACGCAACTTGTCGATGACTTCGAACTTCATCGGGTCGTTGATCGCGATCGTCAGGGCGTCGCCGTCGAGACTGATCGGGATGACCACGTTTTCGCGAGCGACGGATTCCGGGACCATCTCAATGACGCTCGGCGGAATCTCCAGTCCGTTGAGATTGACTGTTTCGAAGCCGAATTTAGACGCTTGCAGGCTACTGATCTCATTGGGATCGACGTAACCCAATTTGACGAGGGCCTCTTCGGTCCGAATCCCCAGGCTCGCGGCAAGCTGGTTCGCCTCTTTCATTTGATCCTTGGAAACGACGCCGTCCTTCACGAGTTTCTTGAGGATGTCGTCAGACATGGATGATTCTCCACAAACTTGAGAACGTATCTGGGCTTGAGTGCCAGACGGAAATGAATATGAGATTCAGGCTGATGATAGCCGCCGGATCGCTTCGATACAGCCTGCTTGTCACCGCAAATCCAGGGATAAGCTCCCAGCTTGTCATGTTTTTTAACGAGGGTGACGAGCTGGAAGCTTACCCGACGGGTCGTGACCCGGTCTCGATCAACTCTTGGTACAGCGTTTTGTGTGCGGCGATCATGTTGTCGATGGCAAAGTTTTGGCGCATGCGTTCTCGGCCGGCATGGCCCAAGCGACGGGCGAGGCTCGGGTCGGCGAGCAGGCGGTCGGTGAATTGTTGGAACCCGGCTCGGTCACCGACCTTCACGAGGAAGCCGGTTTCTCCGTCCACGACCAGTTCGCGGTTGGCCGGGATGTTTGTCGTGACAACGGGCAAACCGGCTGACATTGCTTCCATTAGACTGTTTGATTGACCCTCGAAGTCGCTCGCCAGCCAGAAGACGTCCATAATCCGCATCAACTGCGGCGCGTCGGCTCGATGTCCGGTGAAACGGATCAAGTGATCGATGTTGATATCCCGTGCGAACTTCATCAGTTTGTCCCGTTCGGGACCGTCGCCGACCAACAACAGATGCGCGTCGGGGCGTAGGATCGTCACCAAGGCCATTGCAAAAACCAAATCATCGACACGCTTTTGCCGAGCCATCCGGCCGACGTAGCCGATCACCGGCGCACCGCTTGGGATTTCCAGTTCCGCCAGTAGAGCTTCGGCGTCGAACGGAGTCGGTTCGGGGACATCAATGCCGTTGTGAATCACCGTAATTCGATCAGGAGACATTCCGAGTGATCGATAAAACTCCGCGACCGGCTCGGAGTTGGCGATGAGCCGATCGGTTCGTGAGATCAAGCGGCGGTCGAGCCACGTTTGCCAACTGGATTTCCAGACATCGACACAACGTTCTGAGACCACGACCTTCGGCCGCGGGCTCAATCGCGAACCGACGACCAGCCGACCATAAGCATTCGCCGCGAACAACCAAGTGTGCAGGATGTCGGGCCGCTCGTCCGCAATTAGTCGCCGCAATCGGGACATCGCCAACGGGTCGAACTTCCAGCGTTTTCCCAGCACAGTCACTCGAATACCGTGGCGTTGCAACTCGTCCTCGAAGGGGCCACCGCGAGTCAGCGCGACCACATGCACCTCGAAATCGTCACGAGGCAATCCACAGGCGAGCAACGTTAATTGCTTCTCGGCCCCCGAGCGATCAAGCGTCGGGACGAGCAGTAGGAGCTTCAGCCGTCGCGGAGTAAATGACATGTGATCTGGCGGCAGAAAGTGTGACTCAAAGGTGAAAAACCGTGAATAGCCAGTGATATGAACAGAGTCAGCATGACAATCCGAAATCCGGCTGTCCACGATTCGCGATCGAAAGTCGAGGTTGGCTAAGTGGCCCCGCATTGATCTCTGGGTAGTCACGCTCTTGGCGAGCGCGGTTACCACTCGGTTGATGCGGAAGCACGTCGCGGCGAAACAAGATGATGCCGATTGGCAACGTTTAACAAGAACAGGCTGGGCGAGAACCACCGTAAGGAGGCCGGATTTCCGGGGAGTTTTCGACAATTTAAGTTGGTGTGACTTCTGCACTCAAGCGGCATCGGCTTTGCGTTGTGTCCGAATCGAAGAGACGTTCGCGCCGATTGGGTGGGCTGCGCGAGTCAACAGCAAACTCCAACAAACAGCGAGGCGGGCACTGTGAATCAACGAATGTTCGCGGAGTTCACGGCCCTTGTGGCGAGCCAATCACCGCTGGTGATCGAAGGCGTATCGCCCGTGCCAGACGGTCCGTTGTGGGTGTACTGGCAATACAGCCAAGCGGCGCTCCGGCAATGGCGAAAGATTCTGCTCGATGAAGAGGCTGCGACGGACGTGTGGCGGTTGACTCAGCAACTCGATGCGGCCCAGCAGACGCTCGTCACCGAAATGCTCACGCGAGTTTGGGGAGCGGTGTTGACCGCCAGCGACCTGCATCGCGGTGATCGTCGCACGGGACCGATCGCGAGCGGCATCTTCAAAACGCATCTGGATTGCCGGCTGCTGGCACTGAAACGAATGGCCGAAGCACCGGCCGGACTCGACGACCGCATGGCCGATCTGGACCGATTGCGACGTCGCGTTGAACGCTGGACCGATCTGCTACTTGGCCCGTTGGTCGCACGGTTTGGCGACCGAGTCGCTCAATTCGCCTACGACCCGCGGCGCGCGTTGGAATTTGGCCAGGAAGGGACGATCCAGATGTTCGGCGGGATTTCGCCGCCCGCCTGGGCCTTCTTGATGGCTGGCTTACAGACCTCATTTTCGGGACGTCGTCCATCGAGCACAAACTGGCCCGAACACCTGCTGCCGATCTTACGATCGATCTTGGCTATGTTTCCCGACGATGCCTTTGCCGGCGAAGGCTTGATTAAATCCTTGCGAGTGGCCCGTACCGACCGCAGCAGTCGCCTCGCCGAACGAGCCGCCACGTTGCCAAGCCACCCGCGCCGCTGGCTCCGCCGCGATCCGTCGGGCAATTGATATGGGTGGCGCGCCCTGATCGAATATCTCATTTGGTCAAGGAGGCTCCGTTCCCCACACCGAATGCTTGCAAGGTCTCTCCCAATCCTTAAGACAAAGCTATTCCGCCGTGTCACACGCCGCACGCCGTGAAACTTGCATCTAATCGACACAACAGCGTCCGCGAATACGACCTGATCAATCCAATCCCGAAGCGAAAGGCTTTTGGGTGTTCCGTCGCGACCAAGAGTCGCTCGGCGATAACCGAAAGCCGTGGCAAGTCACCGCAGTCCAATGTGAACGCGGTTCTAGACAGCCGCACAGTTTCGCTGGTCAACCCAATGCGAACATGCTTGAGAAACTCTGCGGGTCGTGGCGAGAATTCTTGAAGAAACGGACGTTGCAGATTTGCTTCGCCCAATCCGTGGCCTAAAGTCATCGCATCGCTCCGGTCGTGCGGCTTGGCAACAACGCTGCGTGGCCGGAGCACCACAGACCAACATTGATCAGCACCTTTGGATTCGGTGATGTGTCGCGACGGCTTTCTCCAAAGTCGGTTCGAGCGGCGCGGAGGTTGGGCTCGGGGCATGGACCTGTTCCGGTGTGGTTTCGAGGCGAACTGAACTGGCTTGTCATCGTGATGAGCCGATTCGGCGCGGCTTCGACGGAACTCAGATTCGTGTCAACCAACTTCGGGAGAGGGGCATGTCGCTCGGACATTTTCGCCAGCGTGGCTGGCTTGCACTGTTGTTGTTGTGCGTGTTGTGCGTTTGGTCGAGCGATTTGCTCGCCGCGAACAAACAACGCCCCAACGTAGCGGACGTTCGGCAAGCACTCGCCGCCGGCGAAGACTTTGAACGGACTCGCCGCTGGGTCGATGCGATCGACATGTACGAGTCGTCGCTCAAGAAGTGGCCCGACGACCGCGAACTGACCTACGGTCTGCGTCGCTCAAAGATTCATTACAGCATCGAACGCCGCTACGCCGACGCCAGCTTCCGCAAGAATCTGCTCACTCTGTCGCGACACGATGCGCTCGGCTTGTTCGACGAAGTGGTCGGCAAGGTCAAGTCGCACTTCGTCGATCCGCTCAGTTCAACATCGTTTGTGGCTCACGGAACCGAGAGCCTGTATCTCGCGCTGGCCAACGAAAAATTCTTGGATCATCACCTGCCGAATCGTGCCAACCGCTCGAAGGAAAGCCTCGCTCGGTTGCGTGACACGTTGCGGCAGCAGTTCTGGAACAAGTCGCTCACCAACGCTTATGCCGCACATCACACGGTGGGCGAAGTGGCCGACTTGGCCGAGCAAACTGTCGGCCTCAATGGCACGGCGGTGGTGTTGGAATATCTGTTCGGCGGCTGCAATGCCCTCGACGATTACAGCAATTGCCTCACGCCCGACCGACTGAGCGACCTGTACGACAACATCGATGGGGAGTTCGTCGGCCTGGGCATCGAGATGAAAGCCGAAGCGGGCCGAGGCATGTCGCTGGTCAATGTCCTGCCGGAAAGTCCGGCGGCTGAATCGGGGATGCGAGTTGGCGATTACATCGTTGCCATCGACGGCCGTGATTGCCGCAACATGTCCACAGACGAAGCAGCAGGGTTACTGAAAGGTTTGCCGAACAGCAAAGTCCGGTTGAATCTCGACGGCCTCTCCGCCAGTGATCGTCGCACCGTGACGGTGTCACGACGAGCCGTGCAAGTCAAAAGCATTCCGATCGTCCGAATGCTCGATGAGAGTAAAGGGGTCGGATACATCCAGATGACCGGCTTCCAGAAAAGCTCGCCCGTCGAATTGGATGGAGCATTGCAAAAGCTTAACAGCCAAGGTCTGCGAGTTCTGA
The DNA here is from genome assembly GCA_031375695.1 of Planctomyces sp. GTDB lineage: Bacteria > Planctomycetota > Planctomycetia > Planctomycetales > Planctomycetaceae > SXKJ01. Next base: position 21,600 of record JANMIF010000360.1, on the reverse strand, counting down.
TTTGGGACGTTCGCGGCAATCCTGGCGGATTGTTGACGGCCGCTGTCGAAGTGCTCGATCGATTCATCGACCGAGGCGTATTGGTTTCCACGAAAGGCCGCACCGCCGATCAGAACTGGAGCTACTCCGCTCACCGCAGCGGCAAGTCCGACGTACCGATCGTGTTGCTCACGGACGAGAACAGTGCCAGCGCCAGCGAGATCGTCGCCGGAGCCATCAAGGATCATCAGCGTGGCGTGATCGTCGGCCGCAAGACGTATGGCAAATGGTCAGTGCAAAGCATCTTTCCAATCCAAAAGAACGCCGGCCTACGTCTGACAACGGCGAAGTTTTACAGTCCTGGGGGCAAGACTCTTGGCAAGATCGGCGTCGTGCCAGACGTCGAAGTCGCCGCGCCAGATCACGTCGTCCTGCACCGCGGCCCGATGGCCAATTCGCTGGAAGACGACCCTGATATCCGCAAGGCGCTCGATGTCGCCCGCGACCACCTCGACGGCCGTCGCCTGTTCTCGAATCGCTAGCGGTGTAGCACGACAGTCCGCGTCGTGAATTTCGACGCGGAGCGTCGAGCCACAATACGTCTCGTGCAACGCTCGCCCTCGCTGGCGCTTCGGGTTAGTGTATTGGTGAGTTCCGCATCGCTCACCACTTTCCCAGGAGACGTCTCATGCCGCACGCTTTGACTAATCGCCGCGATTTTCTCAGCACTTCCAGCACTTTGGCCGCCGCCACGCTGTTGCCTTGGTTCCCGTGGAGCCAACGTGGGTTTGCCAATGATTTGAAGAATGACCGGCCGCGAATTGGTTGCATCGGCTTGGGGGGCATGGGCCGTGGTGATGCGAGTCAACATTCGCAGTTCGGCGACATCCTGGCCGTGTGCGATGTCGATGTCCGTCACGCCGAGCAGGCCAAGCAAGACGGCAATATCGGCAAGGGCAAAGCGGACGCTTATGGCGATTACCGCCAGGTGCTCGAACGGAACGACATCGACGTGGTCAGTGTTGTCACCCCGGATCATTGGCATGTGAAAATTTGCATTGAAGCACTCGAAGCAGGCAAGCACGTCTTTTGTCAAAAGCCGCTCACGCTGACTCTCGAGGAAAACCAGCTCATTCGAAACGCCTGCTTGAAGCACAAAGACAAAGTCTTCTTCGTCGGGACGCAGCAACGGAGCGACCGGAACTTGTTTTTGCGAGCGATCAACATCGTCAAGAAGGGCCTACTGGGGGACATCCAGAAGATCACGGTTGGGATCAACGGAGGCGACGTGGGCGGGCCATTCAAAAAGAGCGCCCCGCCGGAAGGACTGGATTGGAACATGTGGCTCGGTCAGGCACCGCTGGTCGATTACATTCCGCAGCGCTGCCACAACAATTTCCGCTGGTGGTACGAGTACTCCGGCGGCAAGTTCACCGACTGGGGCGCTCATCACGTTGATATCGCGACCTGGGCGATCGGCCAAGAGACCACCGGATTGGGGCCGATCGAAATTGATGGGACCGACGCCAAGCATCCGGTTCCGTACAAAGACGGATACGCGACTCAGGACGATAGCTACAACTCGTCGCACGATTTCGCAGTGAAGTGCAAATTCGCCAGCGGCATCGAAATGAACATCACCAGCCGAGGTGACAACGGGATCTTGTTTGAAGGTTCGAAGGGACGCATGTTCGTTAATCGTGGAAAAATCACCGGCCAAGTGATCGAAGAAAAGGGGGACGAAGGGAAATTCACAGACGCGGATCTCATGGAACTCTACAAAGGCAAACCGTTTGAAGGTCACAAGCAAAACTTCTTCCGCTGCCTGCGCGAAGGAGGCTTGCCGGTGTCGGACGTTTTCACGCATGTGCAGATCATGAACACCTGCCACTTGGCCGCAATCGCCGCGCGACTGGGTCGCGTAATCAAGTGGGATCCAAAAGCCGAAAAAATCGTCGGCGATGACCAAGCCGCCACTTTCTTCGCTCGCGAACCACGCAAAGGATTCGAGATTCCGCGCGTGTGATTGCGACGTTGGCGAGTCGCTCCCGCAACTCGCGTTCAGAAACCCGAAGCTTGAGCGAGGGCGAGCGTTCCAGGAAGCAATGATATTTCACAGCACCGCGAAGCGCACCCCCTCGCTCACGCTTCGGGTTACTTTTTGATTGCCATGTTTGACGTCGGAACATTTCGAGCCAAGACCTGTGGCGGCACAAGCCGGCGCGGGTTTCTGCGCGCGGGGGCCGCGCTGCCGTGGATGGCGGGAATGCTTGGCCGAGATCAAGTGGCCTTTGCCGCCGCTTCCGCGCGAGCCAAGTCCGTAATTTTCGTCTGGCTTTGGGGAGCTCCTAGCCACGTTGATACGTTCGATCCAAAGCCCGACTCGCCGATGGAATATCGTGGCCCGTTCACGCCGATTGCGACTCGCACGCCGGGATTGATGGTCAGCGAGTTGTTGCCGAAGCTCGCGGCCCGATCGAACAAATACACAGTCGTGCGCAGTCACGTCACGTCGGAACCGGGACATCCCGACGCCGGAACCGTTGGCCTCACCGGGTTTAAAGAAAAGCCCGATCCCGTGCGGCCGAACTTCGGCTCGATCTTGGCAAAACACCGAGGCCACAAAGGTTCGCTGCCTCCGTTCGTGGCGATCGGTCGCGGCATCCCGCGCGACGTCGTCCGCAAGCTCGATGGTTACGGCGGCGGAACGCTAGGAAAGACTTTCGATCCGTTCATGGTCAGTTGCTCCGACCTCGGCGAAGTCGAAATCCCCGCGCTGAGTTTGCTCAATGGCCTGACCCCGAACCGCGTTACCGATCGACGCGCGCTGCTGTCGCTGGTCGATGACGTGCCGAGACAACTCGAAGCCGCCGGCATCGACGCCTGGGATCGGACATTCCAGCGTGCTTACGGACTGCTGATGAATTCCGCCGCGCGCGCCGCCTTCGATCTGTCGGCCGAACGGCAAACGATCCGCGAGACATTTGGACAGACGACGTTCGGACAAAGTTGTCTACTGGCGAGACGGCTTGTCGAAGTTGGCGTGCCGTACGTGCAGGTCAACTGGTCCGAGTACGTCGAGTCAATCACACCGAACTGTGATTTCGGTTGGGACACGCACATCTACAACTTTGAAATGCTGCAAGACACCCACTGCCCTATCTTCGACCGCGCGTTCTCGGCACTGTTGGACGATCTCGATTCGCGCGGCCTGCTGAAAACGACGTTGGTCGTGGCGATGGGCGAATTCGGCCGTACTCCGCGAATCAACAGTCGAGCCGCGCGCGATCACTGGCCGCGCTGTTACTTTTCGTTGTGGGCCGGAGCCGGCATCGAACCCGGCCGAGTCATCGGCGCGAGTGACAAGTACGCCGAAGACCCGATCACCGAAGGGATCACCCCACTGATGGTCGGTACCACAATCAGCGAGCTCGCCGGACTCGACACACAAGCCCGCGCCGAACTCCGAATCCTCGACAACGGTGGCGTGATTCACGAACTGGTGTGAAACGACGGATCGATTCATGAAACTGCTTCGAGAACTTTCGGAACGGCAGCATTCGCATGGGTATGTGTCGGATGAATGGTTGCGTGAGTTGTCGAAGCGGGCGCGAGTGCCGTTGTATCGGCTGGAGGGTTTGGTCAGTTTTTACACGAGCTTTCGACGAACTCCGCCGCCGAAGTGGATCGTGCGAGTTTGCCGTGACGTGTCGTGCTCAATGGCGGGATGTCGCGAACAGTCCGAGGAATTGAAGTCCGCATTGAACGGGCGAGGCGACGTCGAGTTGTGCGAGGTGTCATGTCTTGGCCGATGCGATGCGGCTCCAGCGCTGACGATCAACGATGCGCCGCTGGCTCCGATGACGCTGAACGATCGGGATGCGATTCTGGCGTTACTGAGCGGCGATGAACGTTGTGTTGGCGAACAAGGCGGCGTCAGCCCTCCGATGCATCCATTGCCAAACCGGGGGGCTGACGCCGCCCCGCTTGGCTGGAAGACTGATCCGTATCACGATTCCGCCGATCGCTACAGCACGGTGCGTGGACTGGTAACGAGCGACGCGAGTCTCGTGAATTTGCGAGCGGTCTGTTTGGAGCGGCTGACGTCGGCGCAGTTGCGCGGGATGGGGGGAGCCGGATTCCCGACGGGGAAGAAGTGGGAGTTGGTCGCGAACGAACTCGCGCGGCCGAAGTACGTCATCTGTAATGCCGACGAAAGTGAGCCGGGAACGTTCAAGGATCGGCTCATCTTGGCGGAGCTACCGCATCTGGTGCTGGAAGGGATGTTGCTCGCGGCGCTGACGATCGGTGCGGAGCGTGGAATCATTTTCTTGCGACATGAGTACGAACCGGAGCGGCAACGGATCGAGGCGGCGTTAAAAGAGGCTCGCGCGGCGGGAGTGCTCGGATCGAACGCGGCGGGATCGGGTCGAGCGTTTGATGTCGAGGTGTTCGTGTCACCGGGCGGGTACATCTTGGGCGAAGAGACCGCGTTGCTCGAAGCCCTGGAGGACAAGCGGGGCGAGCCGCGAAACAAGCCGCCGTATCCGGGTCAACACGGATTGTGGGGCCAGCCAACGCTGATCAACAACGTCGAAACGTTCGCCTTCGCAACGGCAATCGTGCATCACGGAGCCGACTGGTGGCGTGAGCAAGGTCGGCCGGGATTCGCAGGTTTGAAGTTTGTCTCGGTCAGTGGCGATGTCGTTCGACCGGGTGTCTACGAAATTCCGATGGGGACAACGGTCGACGAGTTGATTGACTTGGCTGGCGGCCTGTCGAACGGACAGCATTTGCAGGCATTCTTACCCGGCGGTGCAAGCTCTAACTTTTTGCCAGCCGACAAAGCAGCCACGCCGCTCGATTTCGATGCGATGAAACAAGTGGGAAGTATGCTCGGCACTGGTGCGGTGATCCTGATCGGGAACTGTCACAACTTGTTTGACTTGGCGACCAACCTGGTTCGTTTTTTCCGCAACGAATCGTGTGGCAAGTGCGTCCCCTGCCGGCTGGGAAGCCAGCATGCGGTCGAACTTTTAGAAGCGGTTGGTTCCGGTGAACGACCCATTGCCGCTTTGCAAGAACTGCCGGTGCTCGGTGAGACGCTGGAACAAACGTCGATCTGCGGACTGGGCCAAGTCGCGCTCAACCCAATTTTGTCGCTGCTCCGTATCCGATGAGCGGTAGGGCGCTCCTACTAATGCGCTCCGACTCACCTGGCTGGTGATGTTGCCACTTCCTCGCTCGGCCATCCGATGATCACTATTCTTCTCCAATCATTTCAACGCTTGGGAGTTGAGTCTATGCGAACCTTCGGTTGGTTGAGTGCGTTGGCGTTGTTGCTGGCGATCGGTTTTGGCAATTGGTTTCCGGAGTCTCCGCAGGCCGCTGAGGAAGACGATTCTGTGCAAGCCTTGTCGGGCGAGTACGGATTTCGGCCGCTCGAAATTCTAAAACTGACCGAACGGTCGGCGAATCTGCTGGCCGGGGATTTGAACAGCGACGGCTTGACCGATCTGGTGATTGGTGACAACGGACACAGCCGCATCGACCTGTTGTTGCAGCGAGCGACAAAGCCGGCTGACGATTCAACGTTGAAGGTTGAGATCAATCAGTTCGCGCCGCTGTGGCGGTTCGAGCATCGCAAGCTGTCAGTCGATCATGAAATTTCGGCGATGGCCCTTGGCGACTTCAACGGTGATCGCCGCACCGACATCGCCTATTTTGCCGCGCCCGACAAACTCGTCATTCGGCTCCAGCCCAAGTCAGGCGAATGGACCGAGAAGACGATCGTGCGGTTGCCGGAAGTTCCCGCACTGCCGTGGCTGGTCGTGGCGGGAGATCTGAATTCCGACAGCCGCGACGACATCGCCGTGCTTGGCCTGAGCCAAACGTATTTGCTGTATCAAGACAAGTCGGGCAAGCTGCTGTCGCCGGAAAGCATTTTCAACACGTCGGATCGTTGTTCGTTGGGACAAATCACGGACCTGGATGGCGACGGTCGCAAAGACCTGTGCTACATGTCTCACGAAGATCACGAGCAGTCGTTGGCCGTTCGGCTGCAAGGCCCGGATAACCGCTTGGGGCCGGAGTTGCGTTTCGAGTTGACGAAGCCGCGTTCGGTGTCGATTGCCAACTTGGATAAGACGCCGCAGACCGAGGTTTTGGCGATCGATGCCACAACCGGTCGGTTGAAAGTCTTTCAAATGGAACGTCCCGCCGTGAAGCCGGGTGAACTGTCGAGCCGCCTGATTCAATACGGCTTCGGCCAGCATGGATCGGGCAAGGACCGCGACCTTGCGATTGCCGACGTGAACGGCGACGGCGCGGCCGACGTCGTTGTTGCCGATCCTGAAGCCGCGCGCATGATCGTGTTTTTGCAGCGGCGTGGAGTTGGCCTCGATCAAGGCGAAGCATTCTCTGGCTTGGTCGGAGCCGACCAAGTTCGTGCGGCGGACCTGGACGGTGACGGCTCGGCCGAAGTGGTCGTCGTCAGTCCCAAAGAAAAAACAATCGGTCTCAGCCGGATGCACGACGGACGTTTGAGTTTTCCACAGGCGCTGCCGATCGGCGGCAAAGAGCCGGTTGCGCTGGAGTTAGCTGATCTCGACGGCGACAAGCAAATGGAGATCGTGTACCTGACGAAAGCTCGCACCGCGCGGGAGACGAGTTATACGTTTGAAGCCTTGAAACGAAACCCGCAAGGAAAATGGGAGCCGTTCCTATTTGATGGCAAGCCCTCGGTTCCGCTGGAATTGAAGGCCAGTCCGAATCGGCTGTTGAAAGCGGACATCAACGGCGACGGGCGGCTGGAGTTCATGATCTTCGCCGGAGCCGATAAGCCTCCGACCTTGTTCAAACTCAGCGAGCAAGGTGTGCCAAAAGAGATCAAATCGGAAGGTGGCATCCAATTGGGGAACGTCGCGCCGGGAGCGGTCTTTTTCGGACAGTTGCAAGGTCCGGCGCTTCTGGTCGCTCAGGACAAGTTTGTCCGCAACATGCGATTCGATGAACAAGTCAGCGGCTGGCAAGTCGTCGATCAATTCAATACGTCGGAAGTGACGGCCAAGACCGTCGGTGCGGTGACGCTCAATCTCGATGGGCAACCGGGGAACGAGTTGGTGATGATCGACGCCGGCCTGCAACGTCTGCGCATCTTGCGAATGGTCGACGGGGCATATCATCCGTGGCAGGAAATCGAAATGGGCCGCTTCCCGTATCGCTCCGCGCATGTGGCGGACATCAACGGCGACGGTCGCGATGATCTGTTGCTGATGGGTCACAACAAATTTGGTGTGTTGTATTCCGGGCAGTCACTGCCGGGACTCAAGGAACTTGCCAGCTTTGAAACGAAGCGACAGAAAGCCTTCTTCGCGGACCTGATCGGCGGCGACCTGAACGGCGACGGCCAACCGGACCTCGCTGCAGTCGACACGCAATCGCATGTCGTGGATTTATTCCGCTTCACCCCTGCGACGGCCGACAAAGCCGCGAACTTACAACTGGCGTTGTCGTTCCCGGTCTTCGAGGAAAAGAGTTTCTCGCGCGAAGAGGAAGGGGGCGACGCCGAGCCTCGCGAGTCGTTGATCGTGGACGTCACCAACGACGGCCGTCCGGATTTGGTCCTGCTGGTCCACGACCGCATCTTGATCTACCCGCAAGACGACGGTAAGTAGGATGGCCACTCGGCCGTCGCGAGACAGCGGGACAAGAGTGCCCGCCCTATCACTGATCCGTCAAGACGTGCCATTACCTAATCACTGCTGACCACCACGTCGATTGCGATTTCATCGGTCAGCGGCAAGCCACGTTCGTCTTGCATTGTGGATCGCAGAGTCAGCCGTTCGGAAACGCGTATAGGCGCGGCCGAAGGGTGAACCGCATCCGCAGCGAATCGCACGAGCACTTCGCCGGTCGTTACCCCATCGGGAACTTCGATCGCTTCGCATTGGACTCCGATCAATCCACGCGGCCAGCGAGGTTCGACTCGCACCACGCCCCGAAGGTTTGAACTGCGGCTAATTCGGACTGGAATTCGCGCTTCGCCGCCGGGAGTCCAACGAATTGAGTTGCGTGACGTTTCGAGACTCAGCCGGTTTGGCTCGACAAGCACGATGGCTTGGTCATCTTGATTCTGCGATGTGTGGCTGACGACATGCCGCGTTCCATCCGGCTCTTCGATCTCACCGAACACCGCGACACACGATCGGCTCGTGCGACCGACTTCCATCCAGGACGGTAGCGTGAACGGATACTCGAACTCCGTTGCATCCGCCGTGATCGCGATTCGCGGGCCGGTGACGCCTTGTAGATACCGAGCCTGACGATCCGCCAACTCCGCCCACATCGGCCCGGTGAATCCGTTCCGCTCGACTCGAAACCGTCGAGTAAACACGCTGCCGCGCGGGACGTACTTCGTTTCGAAAATTCCTTTCAACTTGAACGGCGTCGGTAAGCCGATTCGCAGCAACAACTCGCTGACTTGTGGCTCACCCGATGCCTGCGCAACTTCCGTCGCGACTGATCGCTCGACTTCGCCCGCTTTCCATTTGCCGACAATTCGCAAGCGACTCGTGAGCAGTTTCGCCGTCGCCTCCGCCTTCAAAGCGACATCGACTTGAGCTTGCCCTTTACCCAACTTATTGCCCGTTACCGCGACTCCTTCCGGCAACCCTTCGATCTCCAGCGTGACCTCTTCGTCGAAACCGTTCGGTCGCTCCGCCAGCACTTTGATCCGCACTTCGCCGCCACGCACGAGTGTGATCGCGTCGAGCGGTGTTGTCAGCCGCAAGCTTCCGGTTCGCGGATCGGTGATCCGCACGCGATAACCGAACTGCGGCCCGCCTCGTGAACTGATCCGATCCTGCACTTTGAGCGTGAAGTCCCCGTCCACTGGCAGCGTGACGTTCAGCACGGCGTCGGTTTGTCCGCTCGCCAAATCATCTGCCGAACCTAGTGTGTTGCCTTTCGCATCGAGCAGCGTCAGCACGCCATCCAATTCGGAACCGAGTCGGCTGGCCCGCAAATCAAACTGGCAAACGTCACCTTTCTTTCCGGTCAAAATCCACGAATCGGCTTCGCCCGCGCGAGCAATCACGCCGTTCAACACACAGGGCAATGTGACTCGACCGGCCACTTCTCCGTCCGCTCGTTCCGTTTCCAAATGTTCGGTCAAATCGTCTGTTTCAAAGTTCGCTGTATTCACCGCATCGCCACCGAGTACAAGCGGCAGGCCACGAAGCGATTGCAGGCCCGTCACGCTATCTCCGTTCGGAATCAAAAGCTCCGCGCGATCGTTCGGCAAATTGGCTCCGACCAGTTGCAGAGTCGTCTTCGCACCGCGTTGACCACCAAGCGGAAACACGCTGTCCAGCCAAGGTCCCGCGGAAATTGTTAGCCGATAGACGAAATGTTGCAGGCCATCGAAGCGAACGTCGTGAATCCGTACCACATATCGGCCATCCGCCGGCGCGGTAAATCGCACGAACGAGTCTGCTCCAAACGCATCCGAGTTCTCGGCGATCACGCGCCCGCTCGGATCGCGAACTTCCAGCCGCGAATCCAATCCTGAGCCAATCCGCGCCGCATTGACCTCGCAAGTCACGACCTGACCGGCGTGGGCCTCGAACGCCCAATCATCGGCATCTTCGCGTGGAAAGATGCGGCCGTTGATCGTGACCGGCAGCGTCACTGATGTCGCACTGCGAGCCGTCTCGTCTTCGAGAATCTCTGGCAGATCGCCGACCACAAATTTCATCCCCGCCGTGATTCCTTGCGATGTGACACAATGCCAACGCCGAATTCCCAATGACGCGTCGGCTGTGACCGTTACTCGGCTGCCGTAATCTTTCGGGTAATCCTCTTTCTGCTGCGACGCGGGCAATAACAGGATTGGCCCCTCGAACCAAGTTGTTTCCGCGCGAGCGATCGGAGAGGTTGCCTCGACTCCCGCGCCGTGCAACAAGAACTCGGCTTTGTCGTGCAAGAAATGCCCACCAATCCGGACGTCAACCGCCGTTCCACGCCGTGCGCCGGCGGGAAAGATGTACGCTGCTGACGGCGTCTCGGCATGAATGAATCCGCAGTCGCTGTAACTGACCACAATCCAACAGATGGCGGACAAACACTTCAATGAAAAGCATTGACGTCGCATGATCCTGGCTCCTTTCGCGAGATTCTGCCCGATTGATACCGCTCACGGAAAGCCAATCGCGAAAAAAGTTCGGCAGCCGTCGCCGAAGTTTAACCAGGCTAACTCGTCTGTACGAAGTCGGGACTCCAGCCCAGCAAACGTTTGGCTTTCTCGTTGGAATATCGCAACGGCCTCCACATAGCTTGCACGCGATGCCGAGTCAGTACGGCCGGAATCTGCTCTTCCGACCAGGCGCTGTAACGCTCATTGAACCAGGCCAACCAGCCGATCGCAAACTGCGGAATGCCGATCACACGCAGCCGATTGCCCGCGGCACGGTATCGCCTTAAGGCTTCGCGTCCGGTCGGCAAGTTGTCATCTACGACGTTGATCGCTTCGCCAACCACGTCTGCGGCGAACCCGGCACGAACGATCGCGGCGGCACAATTCTCAACATACGTGAACGGAATCCGCTGCCGGCCGCCCATGCGCAGCATCCAGCCTCCCAACAGCAGGCCAATGCGATGGCTGAGAATCCCACGCTCATCGCCATAGATCACTCCTGGCCGAATGACGACCAGCGGCAAACCCCGCTCTTTGCTGATCTGCCACGCCACTTCTTCCTGAAGGATTTTACTGTAGGTGTAAGCGTCTCGCTTTGGCGGCTGGACGTCGATTGGGCACTGCTCGTCGAGCACCGCGTTCTTCCGCATCGACTGCGGTCCGTAAATCCCCAAAGAACTGATCAGCACGCAACGCGACACGCCCACATCCGATGCCGCGATCAGTAACGAACGAGTCGGCACGACTGTGTTCATTATCAAACTGCTGGGACAGCCGCTCAGACCCGCCGCGACATGAAAAACGATCTCGCAATCTCGCACCGACTCGCGACATTCCGCGACGCTGCTCAGGTTCATTCGGACCACTTCGACCCGGTCCCAAGCCTCGTCTCCGACGAAGTTCCGCATCGCGGTGATATCGCTGCAGTCGCGTACTGCGCACCGGACATGAACTCCGTCCGCGAGCAATCCCCGCAATACACGCTTTCCCAAGAAGCCCGTGGCTCCCGTCAATAGAACTTGCATGATGTTTCCATGTCAGTTTTTCGCGTACCGGAAGGCGTTGACCCTTGGACAACGTGGAGTCCGTCCCGTCTGGGGGCTAATGCCCTCCGGCTCGCCACTTCATTGCACAGAACTTGGCCGGAGTTCACTCGGCGATTTCGAGGAGCCTTCGGCCGCGAACATCTCGGACACTTGAGTCAACGTTTCCAGCATGTCGTCTTCCATTCGCTTTTCTGATGGCCAATTCACCGGGGCCGCGTTCCGGCGAACCTCGTCACGGCAATCGGCGAAGATGCGGTCCATCAACTCAGTCACGCGCAGCATCTCGGCGTATTCGATCGGAAGCGGCGTCCCGTCCTGGATGCTTTGATAAAACTGCTCGAACAACATCTTCATACCAGCGAAGTAATGCAGCTTCGCGCAACAAAACTTGCCCAGAGTCCGCCGTAGATTGCCGGCCGCCTCAAAAAATCGGCTGGCCGACGATTCCAGTTTGCCGAGTGCTCCGGGGAGTCGTTCGCTCCGATAACAACGAATCTGCTGGGCGTTGAAATCGACTTCCAGGCCCGCTTTCGTGCCGTACAAATACGTGAGCCGATGAAACGGCCGCGTCGTGCCGGTGAACAACAGTCCCGCCGACACTCGGTCGCCGCGCAGTTGCACGCGCAGCTCTGTCGGCATCGGAGAATTCTGTGACTTGCTGAACCAACTGGCCGACACCAACGGCACGGGATCGGTCAAGAAATCGGTGATGCGATACAGCGGATGCGAGATCGTATTTTGAAAAAGTCCTCCCGGCAGCCGCCTCACCCAATGACTTGGATCGTGCAGCACGAGTGCTCCAAACGGCCCATCCAACGGATAGCCGAGCACCGAATCCACATGCTGCACTTCGCCGATCTCACCAGCCGCCACCCGCGCTCGACATTCCAGCCAGAGTGGATCAAACAGTTGATCGTGCCCCAGACAAACCAGCCGCTCCTGTCGCCGCGCGACCTCCAATACCTCGCGAGCTTCCGCCGCATCGACCGTGAATGGCTTCTCGACATACACATGCACACCAGCCGTCAGCAGTTCTTTCGCGATCGCCGCATGAGTATGCACCGGGGTTGTGACATGCACGACATCCAGCCGCCCTTTGTCGATCAACTCCGCCACGGAAAGGTACTGCCCCGGAACTTCAAACCGCTCGGCCGCCTGTCGAGCCAACAGCGACTCGACATCGCACACGGCTATCAAATCTGCGGATGCAATTCGACGAATCTGCTGCAAGTGCGCATCGGCAATCTGCCCGCATCCGACCAGTCCCACGCGTAATCGCCGCTCGCTCATGGCTGCTTTCGTTCGTGCCGAAGAGTCCTGGAGCCCTGCGCCAAATTCGGTTCGCAAGGCGACGCCAGTATCCGCGGGACCAATGACGAAAGTCACAATGTCAAATCGCGAAAGAGGTTTCTTTTCGGTCTGCCGAGTGAATTGATCCGAAGATCGGACCTGTAACGGCACGTTGCCGAACGGCAACATTCCCAACGTCTTGGCCCGCGGCTTGCTACTCGATGATGATCCGACACCAACTGTTTCGCATCCTTGCGGCTGGCTTCTGGACAACACTCACTTGCCGGCAGGCGGCGTATCGGCTGAGCTGCGGACCACGCGCGTCAAATCTTCGCTTAGGATTGACGGGCACCAGTAGGTTTCGATGTGCTCAATGACCAGTTCCGTGCCTCGCGTGTGGCTGACATACGGCTTTTCGCGCGGGTCGTACATCGCGTCGGTCAGGTCGCGTGCCAGCATAACATTAAAATCTTGCTTGACCATCTGCCGGATTCCAAACGGGCGACCGAGCACACACATGTTCGTATGCACGCCCATCAGCACGATGTTCGTCAGCTTTTCTTGCTTGAGGTAGCTGTAGATTTCGTCACCGTTGTCGCTCACGCCGTCCCAACCGGAAATCGTCAGACCCGGATGCTGCCGCGTGAATTTCTGCGCGTATGCCCCGACCACAGGGTCATCGCAAGCTTGTTTCGAGACATCGACCGGCAACTCTGGCTCACGCTTCGGATCAACGTGGCACCACGCTTCGAGCGGCAGTTCCGGTTTGACTTTCTTCGCCTGCTGCAAACGGTGGCGTTGCGGCATATCGGCATACAGATAGGTCACGCCGCTGGGAGCATGAATGACCGTCGCGCCATGATTTCGAGCCGCCGTCAGCACGGCGTTCATGCGCGGAGCCATGTCGGACACACGCTCGGCAGCCAGCTTGCAATAGTGGTCGTCCCACATGTCACAAACGATAATCACCGTGTCCGCGCAGTTCCAAACGACTTCTTTCGTCTGTTCTTTCCACGTTCCACTGCCCGGCGCCGTTTCGACTCGGCCGCGCTGATGCAGCGCGAACTGACCGGGGACTTTCGGTTTGTTGGCCACAGTCGCGAAAACCGTTTCCGGCTTGGCATCAGCCGCGACAAGCCGATGTGCGTTCGGCGCCAGTCCGATCACAATCGCAATTGCCAACGAAAATGAAATCCGGATATTCATCATTGCGGTCCTCAACGCCAAGCTGGAATAACACAACGAATGAAGGGAGCACGAATTGTGTTATCGCTTCTTTTTCTTTCCCGCCGCCGTGGCGATCTTCTTGTGGTCGCCGACATGTGGCAGCAGCGAATCGGCGAAGGCATCGGGGCCGAAGTAGCGTAGGCTGACCAGCGGTTCGGTGCCGGTGTTTTCGACGACGACTCCGTTTGCGGCGGCTCGTTGAGTGACGAAGACTTCGTCCTCGGTCATCGCACCGAAACGGATCATCACCGGCGTTTGCAGCGCCAGCTTGCCGATGCGGCCTCGGCCTTGAGTTGTGATCCAACCGAAGGCGGCTCCGTCTTTGATCGTACATTTCGCGCTCGGCATCAAGGTCAGCTCTTTGGCGGAAAACAACTGCTTGCCATCCACTCGGCCGTACACGACCCAGCGATCCTGATAGCCGTCACCCATCGTGTCACCGTCGTTGATCGGCTCAAGATAATTGTTGTCTTTGAAATTCGGGTCGACGTTTTTATCCCAATCGAGCGCATCGACGAGATGTTCTAGGTCGTCGTGTTTGTTCTTCGGGAAATCTTTGGTCAACAAAGCTCGTGGGACGGCGCGGCCTTCGACCATCGACTGGTACATGCCGAACACGTCACTGCCCCATTGTGGTTCGTAAGTCACGAGACTTCCCGGCGCGTGTAGCACACAGGGCGGAATCAGCCACCCGGTGCCGGGCTTCAAGCGATACGCCTTCGACAGGTCGAGGATGCCGTTGTCCCCGTCGTTCCAGCGAGCCAGGCAGTCGATCACGTTCTGCTTGGTTGTTCCCGGTTCCAGGCCCATGAACGTGTACGGGAAATTGTTGCCGATCTGATTCATCTGTGGCGGGAAGTAATACGACTCTGGCTTCCCTTCCTGGCCGACCAGCTTGGCTTGCTTCTCGTTCTGATGCATGTGATGCGGGATCGGCCCCATGTTGTCGAAGAACTTGGAATAGACGGGCCACTTCTTGTACTTCTTCCACATGGCGGAGCCGATGACTTCGGCCCCCAGTTGCTCGACTGCGTCGCGCAAAGTGAATCGTTCTTTACCGAAGACGCAGTAGCTTAGTCCTTCGTCGACCGCGCGGTTGTCGTTCATGGCGAAGGTCGTCGAACCGAACCAGCGTTCATCAATGCCGCCGCGATGCGTGCCGAGTGCGTAATAGTCGGCCGGATGCAACTTCAGTCGCAGGCCGGGTTGCAAGAATGATCGCGGCACCCAGGTGGGGGCCAATCGAAAAATCCCATCTCCGGCGGTTAACGCATCGGCGGCCAACTTGGCAACATTCGACATGATCGAAACTCCTGGAAGTTTACTCGTGGTTGATGATTGGATTCCGGAAGACGCTTTCCGCAACCCGATGCGTGAGCGAGGGCAAACACTCCAATGTCCGTAGAACTTGGCGTCTTGTAAAGCGCTCGCCCTCGCTTACGCTTCGGGTTAATGTTCCAAAGACCGTTGAACTGGGAAGGCGAGAGTTTAGGGCGAGTTCACGGGTTTTCAACGAACGACGATTTTTGGGAAGTGAATCAACCGCATATGCCGCAGACAGATTCCAATCAAACCGCGCGACTGCACGAACTGCTCAGCGAACGCATCCTGATTTTGGATGGGGCGATGGGGACGATGGTGCATCGCTATCAGCCGACTGAGGCGACGTATCGGGGCGAGCCGTTCAAGTCACATCCGGTCGATTTGAAGAATGCGGCCGATGTACTCGTGATTTCGCAGCCGCAGATGATTCGTGAGATTCACCGGCAATATCTGGAGGCTGGCTCGGACATCATCGAGACGAATTCGTTCAACTCAAACATCGTGTCGCTGCGCGAGTTTCAGTTGGATCAGTTGACTCACGAGCTGAACCGGGCAGCGGCGGAGTTGGCTCGGTCGGCGGCCGATGAGTACACGAGGAAAAATCCGTCGAAGCCGCGGTTCGTGGCGGGGAGCATCGGGCCGACGAAAGTCATGCTGTCGTTCAACGCCGACAAACCCGGCGTGCGGCCGGTGTCATTCGACGAGATGGTCGATTCGTATGCCGAGCAAGTCCGCGGATTGCTCGACGGCGGCGTGGATTTGCTGCTGCCGGAAACGAGCTTCGACACGCTCAACATGAAGTCGTGTCTCGTCGCGATTGATCGCGTGTTCGAGGAACGGCAACTCCGCGTGCCGGTGATGGTCAGCGGCACGATCTTCAACGGTGGTCGAACACTGACCGGCCAATCGTTGGAAGCCTTCTGGACTTCGCTGGCTCATTTTCCGTCGCTCAGTATCGGGCTGAATTGTGCGCTCGGACCGGCTCAGATGCGGCCGTATGTCGAGCTGCTGTCGGATCAGGCGACGCGGTTCATCAGTTGTTATCCGAACGCCGGGATGCCCGACGGTATGGGCGGCTTCGACTCCAGCGCGGACGAAGTGGCCGCACACATTCACGAGTTCGCGAAGACCGGCTGGGTGAATATTGTGGGCGGTTGCTGCGGGACGAACCCGGATTACATCCGCAAGATCGTTGCTGCCGTTGAAGGCTTGCCGCCGCGTCGCATTCCGCAGGGAAATGGCTGGTCGGCGTTCTGCGGCCGCGAACAACTGACGGTTCGGCCCGACTCTAATTTTCTGATGATTGGTGAACGGACGAACGTCACTGGCAGCCGCAAGTTCGCTCGGCTAATCAAGGAGAAGCAGTACGAAGAAGCACTCGCCGTCGCGCGGCAACAGGTCGAGAACGGTGCGAACATGCTCGACGTCAATCTCGACGAAGGGCTGCTCGACAGCGAATACGAGATGACGCACTTCCTGCATCTGTTGCACGACGATCTGGATGTCAGCCGCGTGCCGATCATGGTCGATAGCTCGAAGT
This sequence comes from Planctomyces sp., assembly GCA_031375695.1. Taxonomy (GTDB): domain Bacteria; phylum Planctomycetota; class Planctomycetia; order Planctomycetales; family Planctomycetaceae; genus SXKJ01. Next base: position 5,000 of record JANMIF010000360.1, on the reverse strand, counting down.
TCAGCGTCCTTGCCGCTGGACTCAAATGCCTCGAAGGCAAAGGAGTCGTGAATTCGATCAGCCTGAAAGAAGGCGAAGAGAAATTTCTGGAACAAGCGCGGATCATTCGTAAATTCGGCGCAGCCGTGATCGTGATGGCCTTCGACGAAACCGGCCAAGCGGTCACCGCCGAGCACAAGGTCGCTATCTGCCAGCGAGCGTTTCGACTGCTGACCGTGGGGCAGGTTTCCAACCTGCCCGCAAAATTGAGTGGAGATTTTGAAGGACTGAATCAAGACACCTGGAAATCGAGCAGGTTGAAAACCTGCTCCACGGCCCTGTTCCCGCCGGAAGACATCATCTTCGATCCAAACATCCTGACGATCGGCACCGGCCTAGACGAACACTCGAACTACGCGGTCGAGTTCTTCGAGGCCATTCGGCGAATCAAGCAGGCGTGCCCCGGCGCGAAAGTCTCCGGTGGTGTGAGCAACGTGAGTTTCGCGTTTCGCGGCAACGACGTTGTGCGCGAAGCGGTCAACGCCGTGTTTCTGTATCACGCGATTCAAGCCGGACTCGACATGGGGATCGTCAACGCCGGGCAGCTTGAGGTGTATGACGAAATCAACAACGAACTACTCGGCTACGTCGAAGACGTGGTGCTCAACCGGCGTCCCGATGCGACCGAACGGCTGGTGACTTTTTCCGCGACCCTGCAACCAGGCGGGCGTGAGTCCGTCGTGCAAGCCGCCGAATGGCGAAACGCGTCGGTCGAAGAGCGGCTGAAGCACGCGCTGCTCAAAGGGATCACCGACTTCATCGACGTCGATACCGAAGAGGCTCGGCAAAAGTACAGCCGGCCTCTCGACGTCATTCAAGGTCCGCTGATGGCCGGCATGAGCGTCGTCGGTGAACTGTTTGGTGCGGGAAAAATGTTTCTGCCGCAGGTCGTCAAGTCGGCCCGCGTCATGAAGAAGTCGGTCGCATATCTCGAACCGTTCATGGAGGCAGAGAAGGCGGCGGGGCGAGAACTGAGAGGCGAGGCGGAAGATACGAACGCGTCAATCCATCGCGGCAAGATCGTGCTCGCGACCGTCAAAGGGGACGTTCACGACATTGGCAAGAACATCGTCGGCGTCGTACTGCGGTGCAACAACTTTGAGGTCGTTGATCTCGGTGTGATGGTCTCGTGCGAGAAGATTTTGGAAACCGCGAAGTCGCTCGGGGCGGACATCATCGGCTTGAGCGGCTTGATCACGCCGTCACTGGACGAAATGGTTCACGTCGCCAAAGAAATGCAGCGGCTCGGCTTTTCGTTGCCGCTGCTGATCGGCGGCGCGACGACTTCGGCCAAGCACACGGCGGTGAAGATCGCTCTGCAATATGAACAGCCAGTCGTGCATGTGCTGGATGCTTCGGCCTCCGTGCCAGCAGTCGAAAATCTGCTCGATGCCGATCGCAGGCCGGCGTTCGTGGTGAAAGTGCGTGCCGACCAAGAGCGTGATCGAGCGGCATTTAGCGACCGTCAAACGCGATCGCTCGTGCCGTATGCGACGGCGCTCGCGAAACGATTTCAAACTGATTGGCCAACGGTGGATATTCCGCAGCCGGCGTTTCTCGAAACACGCGTGTTACCCGATTTTCCGCTGGAAGAACTGGTGCCCTACATCGACTGGTCGCCGTTCTTTCAGACTTGGGAATTGAAAGGCAAGTATCCGGCGATCCTCCGAGATTCGGTCATCGGCCCGCAGGCGACTCAGGTTTTCGACGACGCTCGCAAACTGCTGGATGAAATCATCGCGAACAAGTGGCTGACGGCGAAAGGTGTTTACGGCTTCTGGCCAGCGAATTCGGAAGACGACGACATTGTTGTCCGATCTCAATTTTCAGATTCCAAATCTCAGGAGATTGTCCGCTTCCCGATGCTCCGCCAACAGTGGGAGCGAGTCGGACAGAGCGACTTCCGTTCGCTAGCCGATTACATCGCTCCACGGGATTCCGGCCGGACAGATTATCTGGGCGCGTTCGCGGTCACGACGGGACATGGCTGTGATGAACTGGTCGCCAAGTTTGAACGCGATCACGACGACTACAACTCGATCCTGACAAAAGCGCTAGCCGACCGGCTGGCCGAAGCATTTGCCGAACGGCTGCACAAGCAGGCTCGGGACGATTGGGGCTACGGCCTTTCCGAGTCGCTGAACACGGACGATTTGATCGACGAAAAGTATCGTGGCATTCGTCCGGCCTTTGGGTATCCCGCTTGTCCCGATCACACTCCGAAACGGCAATTGTTCGAGTTGCTCGATGCCGAGCGAAACGCCGGTATCTCGCTGACCGAATCGTACGCAATGTGGCCGGCAGCGGCCGTCAGTGGTCTGTACTTCGCGCATCCCGCCGCCCGCTATTTCGCAGTTGATCGACTCACTCGCGATCAAGTCGAGAATTACGCGAGAAGGTCCGGTCTTTCAATGGCCGAGGCCGAACGCTGGCTGGCTCCGAATCTGGGTTACTAACCCGTTTCGACCGACAGCACTGAATCGTGCAAACCACCGACGAGTTCATCTCGTGGGGTCTCTTGGGGGCAATGCTGAGTCGACCGAATGCTGACGGCGTTTTTCTCGCGACGCCGTATTGGATGCTCAAGCACTTGGGGCTCGACACCGGCGGTTCGCAGTACGCGATGCTGCGGGAGTCGCTCGTGCGGCTGACGGCGGTGAGCTACCAGAACTCCGGCTTCTACAACCCGGAGACGCAGGAGCACGAGTATGCCGCGTTCCAGTTTCTCAGCATCTTGCTGCCGACCGTGGGGGGAGTGGGCGGCATCGTGGATAACGACCGCTGCTGGCGGATCGAGTGGAACCCGGCCTTCTTCCGCTTCTGCCGAGCCACTGGCGGTAATCTGCTGTTTGATCTCGACCTGTATGGCCAATTGACTCCGGCCGCTCGCCGGTTGTTCTTGAAGTTGAAGGACCGCTTCTGGCGATCCCATCGCGTCTTTCTGAACGTCGATGACCTGACCATCGACGGCTTGGGATTCTCGGCCGATCGTCCGCTCTACAAGCGGAAGTTCGACCTCACGAACTGCATTCGCGAACTGCTCCAACATCGGATCATTTCGCTCGGCAAGGGACAGACCGATCCGAAAGACCTGTTTCTCAAGCGTGGCAAGGGCACCTACGTCGATAACGACCAATTCGTTTTTTTGCGCAAGAGCGACCATCGGGAGCAGCGAGCGCACAGTCGAGCGGCAGCTCGTAGCAATGCGGCACGGCCGCCCTATGTCGTCATGTTATACGCCGGGGACTACTTCCGCCAACCGCTGACGAAACGCACCATCCATCAACCGGCGGCAATCACCGACGACCCGCTGTTTGAGCCGCTTCAGAAGATCGGTGTGGATGAGGCCGGCATCCGCCGTTTGTTCCAGAACTTCTCGCGAGGTGCGATCAGCCGTTGGGTGAAGATCACCGACGCGGCCATGCACGAGCGCCGCGCGGCTAATTTTCGGAATGCGGATCAGTTCTCGCTGAGCGGCAAGCAATTCAACGTCTATTTCGAAATCGACCAATCCACCGAGTCGGTTGATTCGCGTGCCGAGCAAAGTATTCGGGAGAAGCTGGTGCGTTACGAAGCCTATCAAGACTCGCTCGTGGCGTGGCACAACGCTCAAACTGCGAGCGTCTCCTGGCCATACTTTCGAGTCGTCTTTCTGACGCGAAGCGTCGAGCGGGCCAATCACATTCTCTGGCTCGCCCGCGAGTGTGCCCGCAACGCCAATCAGCATCTTGTTTACGCCGCGACGCAGAACGCCTACCTCACCGAACCGCGAGCATTACAGACGCCGCTCTTCGTCGATCATCACAGCCGCTGGCAGGCACTCGTCAACGTGCATCCGACCTCGAACTTTCAGCGGACACCAGTCCGTCTCATTCGGCCAGTGACACGACTCGCAGCTGTCTGGTAGCGTCGCACTGCCGACTATCGTTCCGCCGATCGCTTGACGCGGGTATCAAGCCGCGTCCCTTCTCCCAATGGATGAGGAAGCAAGCGACCGACCGTGAGACGTGGCGGTCACCCGCCTCACGCGAGAACGCACACGCTCAACTGAGGCGGTTTTGAGTGTGGCAACTACGCCCAGAGCCATCTCAGGCTTGCAGTTGTCGAGCGTCGCCCTTTTGATCTCCGTCGAGTGGGATCGTGGATTGTAGTTTCAGAGGCACATCATGTCGGCTGAGCGGCATTTGCTCTTCGCAGTCTTGGCGTTTGAGAACGAGTTGATCGACTTAGCGCAGCTCACGTCGGCGTGTCGAGCGTGGGCGGAGGACAAGTCGAAGCCGCTGGCCGACCTGTTGGTCGAGCGTGGCTGGTTGTCGTTAAAGAACCGTGAGTTCATTGATGAGTTGGTCGAACGCAAGCTGGCGAAGCATCAGCACGATCCGCGAGTCACGTTGAACTCGGTCGTGAGTGGCGACGTCTGCGACGCGATCAAGCAAGTCGAGGATGCCGACATCCAGCAGTCGCTCAGTTCGTGGCCGTCGAGCGGGCCGGTGCTGATCGAAACGATTGGCGAAACGCTCGGCGAGCCAGAGCAGCCCAAGTCGCGCTACACCTGGCTCAGCGAAGTCGGCAAAGGGGGACTCGGCAAAGTCTGGTTGGCTCGCGACAACGACCTCGCTCGCGAGGTTGCGCTCAAGGAAGTGAAGCCCGGCTCGGCCTCGACAGAGGCGGTGCAGCGGCTGATCAAAGAGGCGCAGATCACCGGGCAACTACAACATCCCAACATCGTGCCGGTCTACGAAGTCCATCGCGGCAGCGACCGGCCGTTCTACACGATGAAGCTGGTCAAGGGCGAAACGCTGTCGAAGGCGATCCGCCGACATCACGAGCAGTCACGAGCCGGCCACGAAGACCCGCTGTCGCTGCCTCGGCTGTTGAATGTCTTCGTGAATGTGTGCGAGGCGTTGGCCTACGCGCACTCGCGCGGCATCATTCACCGCGACTTGAAGCCGGAGAACATC
>JANMIF010000333.1:0-3090 GCA_031375695.1 Planctomyces sp. | reverse complement strand
CCGCCGTGGACCAGCGCACTGCAACGTCGGCATCCTGACTCAAAAAAACTCATCGCAGCCTCCTTGCTACGTGGGACTTGTTACATCCACACAGTCGCAGGAGGCTGCGATTTTGTTAAGACGAATTGAACGGTATTGCGGTTAAACCACACAATGCAATTATCCGCTGATCGCTTGCAGCAGCCGTGCGGCTTTTTGACCGTCAAGTTGTCCGGCTTCTGCAAGGAATGTTACGCGGTCGTCAATCAGGACTTCGCATGGTTGACCGGCATCCGCTTCCGTAAGCAGCACGTCGCCGATGGCGAGATTATTCAGATCACCTGGCGAAAGTGATGTTTGAGCCAATCGCACCGTAACGCGAGAAGCTTTGGCCCAATCGGTCAGTCGTAGACGATCGGATTCGGATTCGTAACGTTGTTTTTTTTCAGCGACCGTCAGTTGGTCGGCAAGCGACTCAGCGAGGTCAACGGAGAGCAGCAGGTCGAACGAACCAGCCCCTTGGACGAAGCGGACATCGAACGTCAGCCGCACGAGCTCGCAATCGGAAAGCCACGCTTCCGACAACGCCGTCGAAATCCGATCCAGCCGGCACGATTCGGCATCGTTCTTTGATTGAATCGCCTCAACGAAACTTTGGCGGATCGCGTCGCTCAGCCGTGATGCGAGTTGCCGGTCGGTTTCGGACAACGACCGCAGTTCGGCCGCCGGATCGGCGATTGATTCCGAACCGCCGCCCAACAATCGATCGACGAACCCGGCCACGAGCGGAAGCGACAATTTCATCGCCAACGGCTCGTCCGATTGCTGTGTCTGCCAAACTTCCGAGATCTCCGGTTGGCCAATTGCCTTCTGGATCACTTCGGCTTTGAGCAGCACTGCGCCGCTCGGTTGCACCCGTGCGGCGGCTCGGACGATCGGTCTCAATCGCGCAGTCAACAACTTTGCGAATCGGTCAGAAAAACCGTCCCAGCGATTTGTGACTGTGATCGGCACGGACGCAATTTTGACTTTGTTCGCCGACTGTGGTCCTAGCAAAGTCGCAAGTTCGGCGGGTGTGAGTGCTGCCATCCGTGGTCTCCTAAAGGACGAACTGCGTCATACTTCATTGTTAGGTGATTCTTCTCGGCTATTTCGGCATTCGAACTTCCTTCGTCATTGGGTGTTTCGTCGTTCGTCATTCTCGTATTTGGCCGCTTCCATGCACAACCCATTTGTAACTCGTGAGTTCGCGCAGACCACACGGGCCGCGCGCGTGAAACTTGTCAGTGCTGATGCCGATCTCGGCACCGAGTCCGTATTCGCCGCCGTCGTTGAACCGCGAACTGCAATTGACGTGAACTGCCGCCGAATCGACTTCGCGACAGAAACGCTGTGAGGCTGCAAGGTCGCTGGTCACGATCACGTCGGTGTGGTGTGAGCCGTATTCGTTGATGTGCTGTATCGCGTCTTCGAGCGAATCGACCACTTTGACCGACAACTTCAGGTCCAGGTATTCGGTGCGGAAATCTTCATCCGTTGCGGCGGTGCCCCGCGCGATCAGCGGCAGCGAGCGCGGGCAACAACGTAACTCAACACCATTCGCGCCGAGTTCTTGGCCCGCGTGGGCGAGGAACTTGGTGGCGATGTCGGCATGAACGAGCAGACATTCGGTGGCGTTGCAGACTCCGGGCCGCTGGCATTTGCTGTTGATCAAGATTTGTTCGGCCATCGTTAGGTCGGCCGAACGATCAACGAAGACGTGGCAGATGCCGTCGAAATGTTTGATGACGGGCATTGTCGCTTCGACCGCGACTCGTTCGATCAGTGACTTGCCGCCGCGCGGGATCGTGACGTCGATTAGTTCGCGCAACTTCAAGAAGTGCCCGACAGCCTCGCGGTCGGTCGTGTTCACAAGCTGCACGGCGCCGGCAGGCAGACCGGTTTGTTGCAGCGCTTCGGCGAGGATTTCGTGCAAAGCTTGATTGCTGTGAAAGGCTTCTTTGCCGCCGCGCAGGATCACGGCATTACCGCTTTTCACGCAGAGCGCGGCCGCATCGACCGTCACATTCGGACGCGATTCGTAAATGAAAAAGACAACGCCCAGCGGCACTCGTTCGCGGCGCACGGTCAGACCGTTCGGACGCATGCTGCTGTCGATGACTTCGCCAATCGGATCGGGCAACAACACGATTTCTCGCAACGAGGCGGCGATCGCCTTCAACCGAGATTCGTTCAGTCGCAGCCGATCAATCGCGGCGACCGACAATCCGAACTCGGGGGCCTTGTCGATGTCTTGCTGATTGGCCGCAATCAACTCGGCGGCTCGACTGACGAGGAGATCAGCCGAGCGCTTGAGCCAATCGTTCTTCTTCTGCCCAATCGTGCTGACGAGCAGACGCGATGCGGCTCGCGCGCGGCGTGCGGTTTCCAGGGCGTAAGTTTGGAGGTTAGACATGCGAGGATTTGTAGTTCGGTTGGTTGACCAGTGGAAAGCCGAGGGGCACGCTGCACACTAACCCGACGTACCCGCGAGAGCGAGCGTTTCACACGACTCGCATTTCAATGACTCGTGGAAAACTCGCAGCCGTTGGTGCGTAGGGTTAGTGTCTTGACTGCGGATTCACCTACGATTTTTGGGCCTGCGAATGTCACCGTCCGCAGTTGGAGGAGGCGGTTCCGGAGATTTCGATGTCAGTTGTCGCGCGACGATCGTGGCATATAGTTTGTGACCTTCGGCCGAGAGCCTCGGAGCATTCGTCAGGAACAACAGCTCGGCTTGCGGCTGTGACTGAAATTCGATGGAGGTATCGCACAGAGTCAAACCGCGCTGATTGCAGAATTCCGACAACATCCGGAACGGCAGCTCGCTGCGAAAGACTGTTTTGTCGGGAACACCTGCCGCTGCGCGAATACCGGGACCGGAACTGGCGTCGGCGGAGACTTGCCACGGAGCCGGACAGGTTGTGATCAGCAGTTGGCTGGACAGGGCGGCGGTCGAGTGGCTGACATCAGCCAATGCGGCGAAGGCTTGTTGAATGTGTTGCGACCAATCGGGCGGATCGTCTTCCAGCCAGGTGAACTTGGCAAGCGGCTGGTAGATTTCTTCTGTGA
>JANMIF010000312.1:0-2072 GCA_031375695.1 Planctomyces sp. | reverse complement strand
GAACACACCCCATGCACTCTCAGAGATCCGGGACGTTGGTTCGCGGAGCGAACCACGACGATCGACTTCTTGGACACTCAATTGAGAGAGCGCCCAAAAGACAAGAGCAGCGAGTGCGAGGCGGGTTCTCATGCGTGTCATTTCCAGTCGAACTTCGCGGTCTTCTTCTCGACATCGACGAACACCGAGGCGTGTTCGAACTCGCGACGGAAAGTCCAGCCTTCGCGAGTGGCTTCACTTTTCAGTTCGCCCAGCTTCTTGTCGAATTCGGGATACCAGTCGAACGTGCCGTACTCGCCGAGCCAGCCCCATGTGTAACAGAAGTAACAGTTCCGACCGGCTCACACGAGGAAGCACGCCAGCGGGAACGTGATGTTCTCGCGAGCGACTTTGGCCTGCTCATCATGGGGCTTCTTCATCAGCTCCTTGTCGCTCCACCAGGTGAAGCCCGGCCAGCCTTTAAAGATGACGATCTTGCCGTCCTTCGCCGTCGCCCGCATGATCTCGATGGTGTTGGCGAGGTACTCGGGACTTTGCTTCACCCGCATGTTCTCCAAATACCGCCGCACCACCCCCGCCGCCTTCCGCGCCGGAAACAAGGACAGCTCATAGTCATGTTTCATTTTGTGCTGCTGAGCTGTCCTGCGGGACGGCGATGTTCTTTGATCTCGGCTTCGCGACGGGCGGCTTCGGCTTGCAGTTTGGCGACGATCTCCGGGTGCTCAGCGGCGACGTCTTTGGTTTCGCTGGGATCGGCTGCGAGGTTGTAGAGCACAGGTCCGGTTGAATTGGCTTCCGCCGGCGTTGTTTTCGCGGCCTTCTTCTTCGCGCCAGTCTTGTTCGTCGGTTCGGCCAGGAAGAGCTTCCAGTCTCCTTGGCGAATCGCGGCCAAGCTTTGATTCGCCGTGAAATAAAGATGCGTGTCTCGCACCGGCCCGGACTTCTGATCGAACATCAGCGGCGTGATGTCGCGGCCGTCGAGCACTCGGTCTTTCGCCGTTTCGACGCCGACAAGTTTGGCGAACGTCGGCAGCAAGTCGATGTTGCCTGCGATTTGGTTGCACGTTGAGCCAGCCGGAATGCGGCCGGGCCAGCGCATCATGCAAGGCTCGCGTACGCCCCCCTCGAAGTTGGTCCCTTTCTTGCCGCGCCACGGCAAAGCCGATCCAGAGGCGGCTCCGTTGTTCGAGGTGAAAATCACCAGCGTCTGCTCGTCGAGTTGAAGTTCCTTCAACGTTTGCATGATTTCGCCGACGGACCAATCGAGTTCCTCGATCGCATCACCCAGCAGCCCGTTGCTGCTCTTGCCTCGAAAACGATCGGACGCGGCGAGCGGTACATGCACCATCGTGTGCGGGAGATAAACGAAGAAGGGATCGGCTTTGTGCTCGCGAATGAATCTCGTGGCCTCGGCCGTGTAACGCTGAGTCAGCGTCGACTGATCAGCCGGGTACTCGACAACCTCTGCGCCGCGCATCAGCGGAACCGTGTGCTTGATCGCTTCGGCTCGCGCTTTCTCTTCCGTCATTCCGTCACGAAACACACAGTCCTTGGCGAACTGCGCGTGCTGCGTGTCGATCGTCATGTCGTTGCTGTAGGGGATGCCGAAGTACGAATCGAAGCCCTGCTTCGTCGGCAGGAACGGCTCGCGATGACCGAGGTGCCACTTGCCGATACAGATTGTGGAGTAACCCTTTTGCTTCACCACTTCCGCGAGCGTGACTTCGTCCGAGTGCAGGCCGATCTGACTTCCCGGAAACAGCACGCCAGGAATCGACACGCGGGCGTTGTAGCAGCCAGTCATCAAGCAGGCTCGCGACATCGAGCAGACCGGCGTGGCATAGAAGCTGGTGAATTTCATCCCCTCGGCCGCGAACTGGTCGAGTTGTGGCGTCTTCACCTTCGTGGCCCCAAACGGGCCAATGTCCGCATAGCCCATGTCATCGACAAAGATGAGCACGATGTTCGGTCTCGCAACCGGCTCGGCCGCGACACTGCGGTTGCAGAGTGGCATCAAGAATAACCAAGCCATCAAGAGAAGATGGAGTCGCATAAGAGGATCCTCAGAGTTT
>JANMIF010000299.1:0-11674 GCA_031375695.1 Planctomyces sp. | reverse complement strand
CTGGCCAGACTGTCGGATTTCTCCGTTTCAAAGGTTACTCGCGACGAGTAATAAGGAGTTATGTCGAATGGTTTCGCCATAAGTCCTTAAGTCTCGTTGAGAGTCAGAGAAATTCAACAGGCTGTGGCGAACGCGGCTACGACTGATTATTCCGCCGGCCAGCGATAGGCGGCTTGGGCGTTTCGCCAGAAGAATTTGTTGGTCGCTTCTGGACCGCGAGCGGTCACATAGTCTTTCACGATTGCGAACAGTTTTCGATACGACGCAGCGTGGTCGCTGACTGGCCAGTTGCTGCCGTAAATCAAACGCTCATCGCCGAAGATCGACCAGATGGCGTCTAGGACCGGCCGATAAAACTCGACATCGGCCGGAACCTTCTCGCCGCTCCTCCTGGGCTTCGCGTGTTCAACGAGCGCCGACACTTTGCAAAAAACGTTTTTGTTCTTCGCCGCAGCCGTCATCCCCTCGCGCCATGCGACTGGCGGCGCGAGGCCATCGACATCCACGTTGCCCAGATGATTGATGACGATCCGCAAGCTTGGCAGTTTCTCGGCCAGTCGAGCGATATCAGCTGGCATGTCTGGACCGCCGTTGACATCGAGTTCCAAATCCGATTCGGCAAGCCGCGTGATGTCGGCGAGAAACTCTGGCTTGTCGAGGTTCATTCGCAACAACCCATGATTGATGCGGATGCCTCGATAACGCTTGTTTGCCGCGAAGCGTTTCAGATGCTTTGCGAAATCGGGTTGGCCGGGAGTCAGATTGCCAACGATTCCCAAGACCGACGGATTCGTCGCAGCCAAGTCCAGCAGCCAAGCATTGTCTTCGACCCACGCACTGGCTTCGACGATCACCGTCTTGGTCACACCCAGCGGCGCGGCTTGTTCCAAAAAGTGCTTCGGCAAAATCGTGCGATACAACACGTCATCGTTCTTGCTAGGCCACGGGACACCTTCCGGTCGGCTGGGATCGTAAAAGTGCGTGTGGCAATCGACCATTGGTTGTTGCGGATCGGCAGCCGATGTTGTCGCATGGCCAATGGCAACAGCGGCTGTTGCCAGCAGGAATTCACGGCGTGTGGTCAGCATGGAGAACCCTTTCGGAGTCGGTTTTAGTCCATAGAAATCCTCTGCCCTCTTCGCTTCTAGGCAGTAGAAAACATCGGACGTTATCGGCCGAGAAACGAAGCGTGCAGAGGATGCAGGTTACGAATCACAAATTCGTTTTTCCTTGCCCACTCAGGTCAAACCAGCATCGCGGCACCAAGACATCGTCGTGCGCATCGCGTCGGTGAAATCGGTGGTGGGCGAATAACCGAGTTCGCGTTTGGCCTTTTCGATGCTGTAGTCCAGATTCAAACCGAGGAACTTGATGCGGGCGCTCGACAGCAACGGTGCCTCTTGCTTGCCGAGCATTCGGTAGACGGCTTCCATGACGTTGGCCAACCCTTTCGCCACTGGCAGCGGGACGCATTTCGAGGGGGTCGTGATTCCGGCGTTGTCGCAGATCGTACCGATAAATTCGCGCCGCGAGACCAAACGGGGGTCGGTGATGTTGAATAACTCGCCGACTACCTTGTCGTTTGTGATCGCCAGAAAGATCGCCTCGACTAGATTACCGACATAAGTGTTGTTGAGGAGTTGTTGGCCCGATCCCAAGAATTTGAATCCGCCGGTTTTCAGTCGAGCCAAAACTTTCGGCAGGATCGTGCGGTCGCGCGGACCGTAAATGAATCCCGGACGCAAAATCACTGCGGGCAGTCGCCGATCTCGAATGTGCTCGCGAACCAACAACTCCGCTTCGACTTTCGTCAGCGTGTAGCCGTCGATCCCCGTCGTGCTCACCGGCTCAAATTCGTCGGTGCCGTAATGATCGCGAGCCGGGTACACACCGAGCGAACTGATCTGCACAAACCGCTTGAGTGTGCTTTGCGATTCGACCGCCTCCAGCAAATGCCGCAAGCCCGCGACATTCACCTCGAGATAATCTTCGGTCGGCCCCCAATCGCCGACCTTCGCCGCGCAATGCACGATCACCGAAACGCCCTGCACCGCGCGAACCAGCGATTCCCGATCGGTCATGTCACCAGGCACAAGCTCGACGCCCCAGGTCTTCAAATCAGAGCAACGATCCGGTTGCCGCACGATCGCTCGAACGGTGTGGCCGCGCTTCCGAGCTTGTTCCGCCACATGACTGCCTACCAACCCGGTCGCGCCAGTGACCAGCAGAACATCCGATTCCGTCAACGTCACAGTGTCCTCATTTCGCTTTCAGGGCGATATTCGCGCCGCGGTGAGCCGACAATTGCGTGGCTTTCGATTTGACCGCCTGAGCGAAGTGCAATCGAGCCGCTTCTTTTTGGCCGGCCAAGAGCTTGCGATGTCCGACAAAAAACTCCGCCTCACAAGTTTGAGCGTCGGCAGAGGCCGGGACTTGCCGATTGATCGCCTTACGAAGATCGGCTTCCGACTGCTTGTCCGCCAGGAACACCAGCAACTGATCAGGCCATTCGCGTGTCTTCGGATCGCGAGCAATCGCTTCGGACATCTTCACGTCGGCTTCGCCCTTTTTTCCCAGTTGCATCATGGCGAGGTATCGCCACGGCAACAAAAAACGGAATTGTGGATTGATTTGATTCGCCTCGTCAAATTCGGCGAGCGCTTCCTTCGGTTTAACGGCGAACATCAAGGCGAATCCCAGTTCTGCGTGGCCCACCGCATTCTTACTGTTCCACTTCAGGACATCGGTGTAATCCTTGATCGCTTCCTCCACCGCACCGCGAGACAGTTTGCTTCCCGCACGCAGCGCCAACACCGGAGGTTGGGCGGCATCAAGCTTCAGCGATTCCGAGAAATCGTTTTCCGCTTCTTCGTGCCGCCCTTGCAGCATCAGCACGAAACCGCGATTGGTGTAGGCCGTGATGTATTTCGGGTCGAGCGACACGGCTTGAGTGAAATCGACGAGCGCGTCATCCAAGCGGTTCGTGTGCTGATAAAACATGCCGCGATTGTTGAACACTAGTGGCATAGCGGGAAACGCATCGACGGCCGCTGTGTAAGCCGCCAAGGCCGCCTCATTTTGCCCTGCGGTCGCCAGCGTGTCGGCCAAACCGACTCGCGCCCCCAGGTGTTTCGGCGTAAGTTCGACCGCTTGCTTGTAACTGGCGATCGCGGTCGGCAAATTTTCCAGAGCCACGTTGGCCAACGCTTTTTGATACAGAATGTTCGACTTGTCTTCGTTCTTCATTGACGGTGTTCTTGCCAGCACGTCGTCAGCGGTCTTCGAGGCCTGTTCGGCATGAGCCTTCTTGTTTTCCAATCCGGCGAGGTTCGCCATGCCATACAGATATGGCAGATAGTAATTGGCGTTCTTTAACTGCTTGAGCCGAATCGCTTCACGCGCGTCGGCGATGCCGGCTCGCACCATCGCCGCGTCACTTTTGTTGATCCCCAATTCAATTCGCGAACTGCCTCGCAGATAAAACGCGACGTGATCCAGCGGATTTTCTCCCACGACTTTGGTCGTGACATCGATCGCCTTTTGATATTCCCCTTTGCGATAGGCCTGATCGGAATCGTTGCGAGCCTGGTCGTGCGACGTGAGTAAATTGGCATCGCGCGGTTCAGTCGATTCGGTCGCCGCCGACTCTGGCACGGGCTTTTTCTCGTCATCGGCCAGCAACGGAAGCGAGCCACACAGCGCTAAGAACGCCAAAACTATTCGCAATCGCAGCAACATAATCAGACTTTCAAAAAGGGGCGGCCGGGCCGAGTCGAGGCGGGATCTTAAACTGCCAGTCGCCAAGTGTGAAACCAGCGTGGGGCGGTCCAATTTTCCACCAACCTCTCAACCGCGTGCGCGTGCGATCCGGCCGTTGATCACCAACGCAATCAGAAGGACCACGCCCATCACAAACGGTCGCAGCAAGTCGAAATGTGTGATGCCCGGAATCTGCGGCATGGAATTCAGCCCGACCTTCAGCACGGTGAACGTCAACACGCCGATCAACGTGCGGAGCATGCCTCCTTCGCCACCGAACAAACTGGTACCGCCCAACACCACACAGGCGACTGCTTCCAACAACAGCTCAGTGTTTTGATCCAAGCTGACACTTTCCAGCCGGCCGGCGTTGAGCAATCCGCCAATCGCCGCTGTCACGGAACAAATCACAAGGCAACTGATGACGATTCGCGGCGTGCGGACGCCGGCCAGTCGAGCCGCTTCGCGATTGCCGCCGGTCATGTAGACGTAGCGCCCGAAACGCGTATGTTGCAGCACCACATGCCCCAGCAGCATCACCCCCGCCGCCAGCATTGCGCTGTACGGCAAGTACAATGACCGAGTCAGCCAGAGTCCGTCGTTGCCTAGCGTTTTTAAGATTCCCGGGACGGCGAACTTCTCGCTTTTTGTCATGTATCGCGCCAGGCCATCGCTGACGAACATCATCGCCAACGTAATGATGAAGCTCGGTAGCGACGACGTAACCGTCAACAACCCCGCCAGCCAACCGGCCACTAACGCGATGAACAGCGGTACGGCCAACACCACGACCAGTGACCACCCGCTCGGTTCGCTCATGCCTTTTGGACCGGCTGCAAACGGCATTTCAAACAGCACGCCACAGACGCAGGCCGAGAGCAACGCCACTTTGCCGACCGCTAAATCAATCTCGGCCGCGAGCAATACAAACGTCATACCGACCGAAACGATGGCCAGGACCGAACCTTGTTTCAACACCAAGCTGGCCGTTCCCAGCGACAAGAATTCACGTGGCCCAACGAGCGCGGTGAAGATCACCAACAGCACCGCGAAGCTCACCACCGGTGCCAGTTCCCCGTTCTGCCAGCGATCACGCCACCAAGCTCGCCAATCCTGAGTCGTCATCGAGTCCGCCAAGTTCTGTGAATGTGGCGCACGCGGCTCGCGTGCGATTCCTGAGAACACTAATCCGAAGCGTGAGCGAGGGCGAGCGTTCCAAACGACGATGACAAGTCACGTTTCGTGAAGAACCGGGCTGGGCGCTCCGATCCCGCGCTTATCGTCGGCCGCGAGACGCACGGTAGCCGTATTCGATCGCGAACCAGTTGGCGTAGCGCTCGCGGTCTTCGGTGCGCGTGTTGCGGCGGTCAATGATGTGCCCGACTTCGTGGATCAGCACGTTGTTCAAGTAAAAATCCTTGAGCGCTTTTTCCGTCCAGCGAAGTTTCCATTCGCCCGCTTCCTCTGACCACCGACCGCCAAACATCTGCGCTTCAACACGCTGTTGCGGAGTCGGCGGTGAGCCGTACGTCTCGGTCAACGATTCTTCGATCGGGTACAGATAAACGCTCGCGCCCCACTGCATTCCGTAACACGGAAAATGTTGCCGCTTGCGAGTCATCCGGCTGAGTTGGATCACTTCGACTTGTTCAACGACAGACTTCGGCAGCAACAGCAATCGCTCGCGAACTTCGTTGATCATGACGGGATGCACGAATCCCGCTCCGGCCGGTTGCACGATGCCTCGGATCGTTTGCGACGGTCGAGACTCATGCCAATCTTCGGGAGCAAAGAAGGCGGGCTTCTGACCCGAACCGCCGATGCCGCGCTGACGGTGAGCCGCGACCGGACGCCGCGTCGAGTTACGGCGTCCGGATCGCAAGCCCGGCACGGTTTGACGCGGTGCCGAGCGGTTCGACGATGTGGTCCAGGAAGTATTCATATTGGAATGGCTGCGATTCGAGGTGTGACACTGTGGCGGGTTTCTTTCCAATCAGATTTAGTTGCGTATCGTCGGAGGACTTCCAGGGGGTTTCTATGTGTACAAAATAAGACAAAAGCCTGCCGGGAGTTGCAGCGATTTGGTCCGCGCGACACTTTCTGCGGGGGAGCCGAAGCGGGCAATCCGATCGGGGAAGCTCGTTGCAGAGGCTCAACCAGGCAGGAGTTGCGGCCCGAAGCGATTTCGCAACACCCGCTTCGGCAAGTCAGGTGGATTGTGCCGGGATGTTCAGTGTCTCAGCCCTCGTCGGCAGCCTAATTTTAGCGATTGTGCCGGTTACGCAAATTGCCCCGTCAATCTGGAGCACTCCAAAGTGCTCCACAAGCTGGGGTCGTGGCCATACGGAAAAGTCGAGTCGGCCGAGAGAATTTGGCTGCCGAGTTCGCTATCGCGGATTCGATAAAAAAACCCGAGCCGAGTTGTCTGGCCATTTTCCCGATCAGCGACAGGGTCAAATCCCTGAAGCTGCTCTCGCGGTAGAAACGCCTCCAAAAGGTAGCCGTCTTTGTACAGTTCCGAGCTGGTTTTCAAAGTCCCTTTGGGCGCGAGCGGAGCGTTTTCGCGAGCCTGCTGGATCGGAAGTTGAACTCCGAACGGTTTGTCTCCGCCCGCTCCGTCACCCAGCGGGGCAAAGCAGAAATGATGGCAGAAGCGACTGGCTCGGTGAATCGACTGCGTGTTTCGCGTGTCGATCCAAACTTGCAGGCCGTCTGTCGCTTCGACCAGATGCTTGTGGACATTCGGGCGATTCTGTTTGCCGCGAACTTCGACGCTGATCCCCAGCCCGTCGTCATTCCACGCCAGCCGCACTTCACCGAACGGCGGCTTGTCGTGAAGTTCACCAAGGTTGGGCAGCGTGAACTGCGGGCCGAGGTCGAGTAGTCGCTTCCCCGATTTCGGAATGTCGTCGGCGCGACCGATCGGAAACGAAAATCGAAACAGGAATGAATGCGGAACGACAGCGGGCATGAGTTCGATGTTTGTGTTGTGGTTTGTGGCGTACGCAGTTCGAGGACCAGACGGTATCGTCCCGCTGGCGAATCGACTACAGATCGGGCATGTCGTCGAGCGATCACAACGTGGAATCCGATAGTATCCGCGTGCGCGGGGCGCGAGTTCACAATCTGCGTGGCGTCGATGTGGACATTCCAAGACAACGGCTGACCGTCATCACGGGAGTCAGCGGGAGCGGCAAAAGTTCGCTCGCGTTTGACACGATTCATGCCGAAAGCCAACGGCGATATCTGGAAAGTCTTGCGGCCGAAACGCGGTCGCGAGTTGTCTCCGGCTGGCAGCGACCGGACGTTGACGTGATCGACGGACTGCCACCGACGATTAGCGTCGGACAGTCGGCCGGAGCCGGCTCACTGCGCAGCACGCTCGCGACAACGACCGAAGTCCTCGATTATTTGCGGCTGCTGTTCGCTCGCTGCGGTCAGGCTCATTGCCCAAAGTGCAATCAACCACTTTCGGCTCGCAGTGCCGGCGACATCGTGCAACAGATTTTGCAACTTGAAGCAGGTCGCAAGGTAATGATCCTGGCTCCGCTGGTTCGCGGCAAAAAAGGAATGCACCGCGAGATTTTCCAGACGATCGCAAAGCACGGCTTTGTCCGCATCCGAGTTGATGGCCAGATCGTCGAAGCCTCGCAGCCTCCGACTCTTGCCAAAACGAAAACACATACTATTGAGGCGATTGTCGATCGGATCGTGGTCAAAGAGGGACTACAAACACGGTTGCGCGAATCGGTTGAGCTCGCGTTGAAGCATGGTTCCGGCACCTGCGTCTTGAGCCTGCAAGCGGGCGACGGATGGGAAGATCATGCCTACAGCAGCCGATTCGCGTGTGCCGAATGCGGTGTCAGCTTTGCCGAACTCGAACCGCGCACGTTTAGTTTCAATAGCCCGTTCGGAGCTTGTTTGAATTGTCGCGGCCTCGGCGTCGTTGCGGGATCGGACGACACGGATCAGGAATCAATCGCTGTTCGACAAAGCGAACGAGTCGGGGTTTGCTCCCACTGCGACGGCTCGCGGCTGAACCCGTTTGCTTGTCGAGTCGCCTTCGGCGGAATGACACTGCCTGCGTTTCTGCGACTGACGATCAGCGAGGCATTTGCCGTTATCGCCGCGTGGCAAACATTGAACGACTCGCGCGATGCCGCTTCTCGCATCTTGGATCGCACGTTGCCAGCGATTCGGTCGCGACTGGAGTTTCTGCGGAAGGTCGGAGCCGATTACTTGTCGCTCGACCGGCCGACTCGATCACTGTCGGGAGGCGAATTTCAGCGAGCACGTTTGGCCGCGTGCCTCGGATCGGGGCTGACCGGTGCGGGCTATGTGCTGGATGAACCGACGGTCGGACTGCATCCGAAAGACACGGCCGCGATGATCGCCACGCTTCACGAACTTCGCGATCAAGGCAACACCGTCATCGTGGTTGAGCACGATCCCGACGTGATGCGACACGCCGATTACCTGATCGACCTCGGTCCCGGCGCGGGATCGGACGGCGGGCAGGTGGTGGCTTGCGGCTCGCCAGCGGAGGTCGCGCGGGATGAGCGGTCGGTGACGGGACGGTTTCTTTTGAAGAGAAGAGGAGAAGGGGAGAAGGGGAGAAGACGAGGAGGCGAACCGACTTTGTTATCCCCGCCTCCAAACAACTGGCTGACTCTGTCGAACGTCAGCGTTCACAACCTGCAAAACATCACCGCGCGGATTCCGCTTCAGCGACTAACGGCGATCACAGGAGTCAGCGGGTCCGGCAAGACGTCGTTCGTGCATCACGCGCTCGTGCCGGCAGTCGTCGCGACGCTCGCCGAGAGCGTGGGGGAATCGCCCTCACGGCCGGGCGACTGTGGCTTCGTGCTGACTGGCCTCGAACACATCACGCGACTGGTCGAAGTCACTCAGGCTTCGATCGGCCGCAATCCGGCATCAAATCCGGCGACGTATTCCGGCTTGTGGGACGAAATCTGCCGGCTGTTCGCAAACATGAGAGACGCACGGGTGCGAGGTTTTCGCGCGAGCCGCTTCAAATTCAATTCACCCAGCGGTCGCTGCGAAACTTGCCGAGGTCGAGGCGTACAGCGAGTTCGTTTGCAACCGTTGCCCGATGCGTACATAACGTGTGCGGCGTGTCGAGGTGATCGGTTCAACTCGGCGACAATGCAGGTCCGATATCGCGGTCATTCGGCGTCTGACGTGTTGCGAATGCGAATCACGGCGGCTCACGAATTGTTTGAGAACGTGCCGAAAGTGGCCGGTGTGTTGAAGACGTTTGTCGAAGTCGGCCTCGGCTATTTGCAGCTTGGTCAAGCCGCGACCACGCTTTCGGGCGGTGAGGCTCAGCGAGTCAAACTCGCGACCGAACTCAGCCGTGAGCGGCCGGAATCGACATTGTTCGTGCTCGACGAACCGACGACCGGCCTGCATTCCGCCGACGTCGAACGGTTGCTGAGTTTGCTCCGCCGCCTAGTCAATGCCGGCCACACAGTCGTTGTGATCGAACATCATCTCGACGTGATCGCCGCCGCCGACTGGCTGATCGATCTCGGCCCGGAAGGGGGTTCACGAGGTGGATGCATTGTCGCCGAAGGAACTCCTGCCGACGTCGCCCAACGCAGCGAAGGCCATACGGCAATCGCGTTGTCGCAGCGAATTTGATCTGCCGTCATTCGTGGTCGTCCTAAATTCATGAGAAAACCTTTCTCCAACAAATTTTGGAAGACAACGAATGGGACAACGCAGACTTCACGCATAGCAAAACATGCTAATCGACGGTCTAATTTCACTCGCCTTGAGTTGATGCCCGCCGTGATTTGTTGTCTTCCTAAATCCGTTGGGACAGTTTCGGATGGTTCAACTAAAGACAGGAGGTTCTCATGAAATCCGCAGTGATCGTTGAAGCGGCTCGGACGCCCCATGCGAAGGCGTCGGCCGACACGGGATATTTTCGGGACGTGCGGGCGGATGAGCTTTCGGCCGGATTGCTGCGAGCGATCGTTGAGCGGTCGGGAATTGAGCCACAGTTGATCGAAGATGTTCGCTGGGGTTGCGTGCAGCAGCAGGGGGAGCAAGGTTACGACATCGCCCGTATCGCCGTGTTGATGGCCGATCTGCCGATTGAGACCGGCGGTGTGACGATCAATCGGAACTGTGCGTCGAGCTTGCAAGCGATCAATGACGCGGCCATGTCGATTATGTCGGGTTACGAAGATGTGCAGATTGCCGGCGGTGTTGAGCACATGGATCACATTCCGGCGAGCAAAGACTACAACCCGGCTCCCGGTCTATTTCGTAAGCACAGCGAAGCGATCATGAACATGGGGCTGACGGCTGAATACTTGGCGATGAAGTACGGAATCAACCGGCAGCGGCAGGATGAGTTCGCTGCTCGCAGCCAGCAGTTGGCTTGCGAAGCGACTCGATCGGGTGCCAGCGCGGCGGAAATCGTGCCGACGTGGGGTCGCAATGAAATCGGACTAAAGTCGCTGATCGCAACCGATCAAGGCTTGCGACCCGACACGACGGTTGAAGCCTTGAGCAAGCTGCCTCCGGCGTTCAATCCAGCCGGTGGTTCGGTGACAGCGGGGAATGCGTCGCAAGTCAGTGTCGGCGCGTCGGCGGTATTGATGATGTCGGAAGATCGCGCGAAAGAACTCGGCTACAAGCCTCTCGCGCGAGTTCGATCAATGGCCGTTGCCGGAGTCGCCCCCGAAGAAATGGGGATCGGCCCGGTTCCGGCGATTCACAAAGCTTTGCAACGCGCTGGGCTTAAGCTAGCCGACGTCGACTGCATCGAAATCAACGAAGCTTTCGCCGTGCAGGTGCTGTCGGTGTTGAAGCTGTTGGGAATCGACGAATCGCGAGTCAACACGCGCGGCGGCGCGATCGCAATCGGCCATCCGCTGGGAGCCAGCGGCGCTCGCATTGCCGTGACGTTGCTGCACCGGATGAAAGACACCGGCGCGAAGTTAGGCATCGCTTCGCTGTGCGTCGGGCAAGGGCAAGGGGTCGCGACCGTGTTTGAACGGATCGCGAATTGAAGGACCGAGGCCCTTTGTGGCACGACGCTCCGTGTCGGACAACCGAACGATATCGCTCTTGATCATCGGAATCTCCATGTGGAATGAAGATTTCTTTCAGTTCTTTGCGACGTTTGCCATCGACTGGCCAGGCGCTTGTCACGGCTTCGATCAGGACGAGCCAGTTGCGGCGTGCGTCGTACACGACAACGTCCGGCATCTTTACGGTGGCGGCGACGGTCACGCCGAGTTTGCTCAGGGATTTGGCATCGAGATGCAGGAACTTGTTTTCGGAGTCGCCGACGTAGAGCAGCACGGCTCCCGGCGTGAATCGGAGACAGAAATGTTCGATGACATGCTTGATCAGCGGGTTCTGTCCGCCGGGTGACAGCGTGATGGATTCGCCCGACGGCAACGTCACGGGAATTCGCGCGATCGACCATTGCCCAAGAAGTTCATGGCGAGTCTGCTCGTTGCTGGTGAGGTTCGGCAGTAGCGGGAAGAACTACCCAAGTTCTTGCTCGCTCTCGCAAGTTTCCGGTGTTGGAAGAGTCGTTACGGTCACTTTGATGGATGCTCCAGCGGCAGAGATTGAGGGCCTCAAACAGAACGGGCGAGATTCGACACCGGCAACATCGGAGCGACATCCTCAACGGAAATGCGTAGAGTGGCAAACATAGTGTTGTTGTTGCAGATTCGCGTCCATCGAGTGTTCTTGCCTGAAGGAAACAATCCCATGTCTCGGCGATGTTCGATCATTCTGTGGGCGGCTGCCGTCGTTGGTGTTTTAGATTCTGTCCATGCCGACGTGAAGCTGCCGCAGCTCTTCAGTGATCGCGCGGTGTTGCAGCGCGATCGGCCGTTGCCGGTGTGGGGTTGGGCGGAGCCGG
>JANMIF010000282.1:0-23355 GCA_031375695.1 Planctomyces sp. | reverse complement strand
CGGTAACGCTAGCGCGTGTGTCGTCGGAGTGTTTTTTGGGGAGACTGAGTAATTGCAACTCAGTTCAACGACAACGCCACCGGATACCGCCATCGGCTTCGATTGATGAATTCGAGGGAGTCGCGACAGTGGCAGCGTGAGGCGAACCAACACTTAATCCCGGCGAAAAACACTCAAAACCACTGAGAACTGAAGTGTTCTTTTGGAAACTGAGCCGGTTCCGCGCCCGGTCCCGGCGTTGACGCTATCGTTCGCGTTGACGAGCTGAAGTGATTCGCCGTTGCGGTGGAATGAGACACCGACATTGCGACTGATTTCGCCCCGTCGTAGCATCTTCGGCATGTCAGATTCCGGGAGACTCACCATGACCACGAATGAGAAAAGCGAGCGACTCATTGAGGCGGCGGCAGCCATCTTGAACGCCGCACCGGAACATCGCCTGAACGCGGTCGTGTTGAACAAGGCGTTGTTCTATCTCGATCTGGCATCGCTGCGCGATCGGGGCGAAACGGTGACTCACAATTCGTACATCGCGCTGCAAAACGGTCCCGTGGTTGCCAAATACAAGCCACGACTGATTGGGCAACTGGAATCGCGAAACATCGCCAAGCAGATTAGTGAATGGAATGGTTCCGAACCCATTCTGCTGGAGGCGTGCCCGCAACATTTTCAATTCGTTGATACGGACACAATGGTTCTGGTATCGAATGTGACGCACTTCTTTGCTTCGATGACTTCACGCCAAGCATCCGACTATTCCCACGAGAACCCTGGTTGGGAGTTGGCATGGAGTGACTCTCGCAGAACCGGAAAGCCAGTCGCCATCAATTTGCGAATCGCAATGCAACAGATCATCGAAGACGATCCGTGGATGGAGACGTCGCTGTTGGACGACGAAGAATTGCTCGCAGCCGCCGATGCCGCGTTGGGTGAGGGGTGGTGATGCGCTACTCCCCGGAAGACGGCAAATGGGAACTTGGCAAGAACGCCAAGCTGATCTCTGACTTGCGGGACCGGATGTCACCGGACGAGTACGAAGCAGAAAAGCAAGCGTTGAAAGAATTCCTTTGCGGCTACTTCTCGGCTGGCAATTGCACCAATTCTCAGGGCAGTTCGATCTCGCCTATGAAGGGGACGCCAGCCGGCGGCAAGGTGCTCAAAGTGCGCTGGGCATATCCCGGATGCGGCAAGAGTGGCAGCCTACGATTGGTGGTCGTCGCCTACTGTGAACAACTTCGAGTTCACATCGCTGCCGCATTCGATCGCCGCGAAGACCCCACCGACGAAGACATTCGCGATGCAGTGTCCGACTTGTAGATCGCTTGCCTTACCGATGAATTCGAGTTGGAAGCGAAGGCGGCGGCTTGAACACACCAGCGGACGTCCAGCCACCGGCGGTGAGGCCCCGTCCGCGCGCCGGGCTTACCTCAGATGCAGCTCAGCGAAATTTCAACTCGAATTTTCGGGGCCTTGATCCGAACTTGGGCGCGAAATCGTCGTAACCGGCAAAGTTTCGCCAGATTGTCTAATCGGGGCAAACCGTCTGATCCGATAATCGTATTCGAGGCGATGTCGTAGGTAGGAGAATTCGCGATGCCGAGTCGAAGGCTTGAACTCTTGGGATTCATCATCGTTGCCGGCTTGTGCTCCACTGGCTGCACAATGACGAACTCAGGCGGTGTGGAATGGTGGAGTCCGGGCCGGCCGTTGACTCAGCGGGACTTCGGGGTGCTACCGGCTCGGTCTATCGCGAACCCCGGCGGTTCAAACACGAACACAGCTACCGTTGATTGGCAATGGTACAACCCCGCGTCGATGATTCGCTCGGCGTCAAACAACGCAAATTCGCAGTTTCAGCAACGTTTGGCGATGGATCGGCACATCGCGGAGTTGCCGTACAAGGGCATGACCAAAGCCGATGAAGCGGCCCAAGGCAACGCGGTCTGGGGACGCAACAACGTCACCGAAGCCCAAAAATCGCAAAACGCCATTCAGACGATCCAGGCGAATGCGCAAATGAAGCAAGCCGACGCGCAGCAGTTTGGGCGGTCGATGTCCAAGACTCAGTAGATCGTTTGACTGTAGAAAACCTTGTGAGTACGCGATTGAACCGGAGCAATGGAATGCGTATTCGAGCGAACATGGTACGGGTAGCTCTTGTGCTTTGCGTGATGGTTGGATGCACGAGCACCATGCCGAAGACGATCTACCTTCCCAAACTTGGGCCGTCCGTCTTCGGTTACTTTGCCAAGGGACAGCCGATTGCTGCCGTCAAGTCGGACGGGGCGTTTGTGCTCACCGCGCTTGAACCTATTGTTATCGGGCGAACATACATGCGTTTGTGGGTGATGTATCGAAACGATTCCGAAGTCCCGTATCTCATGGAACCGGGAGGTTTTGTCAGGATGACAACGACTCGGCTTGCGGACAAACAATCAAAGTCCTGCCAACCGACTCGGCCGAGCAAGATCCTTGCTCAAATTTCTGATGAAGCGGCGATTGCCATGATCTCGCAGACAATCGGCGGAGCATTGCAAGCGGCTTCGGTTCAGCCAACGACGGCAACAACACACGGCAGCGTGACATCCGGGGGGCAATCCGCTTCGTTCGATTCGACAACTGTGGTGAATGATCAGTCGGCAAAAGTGGCACGAGTGTCGGATCAAACATCAGCATCCCTTGCCGCCACGGCGACTTGGTATGACGCTTACAAGCGAAGCGTTGATCAAGGTGTCTTGCGACGCCACACGATCTTTCCGGGACAAAGCGTCAATGGCTACATCTACTTCACGCTCCCAGACGGAATCCTTCATCCGAACGACCGTAGCCGCTTTGACCCTAGCGTCTTTCTTGCGAGCAAAGAGTACGCTCAAGCCATCGAATTCAATCTTCCCGGCGGGGCACAGACTGTGACTTTCACGCCGATCCCCGGCGAGTGATGTGATGACTTCCGACCATCGCAGCCGATCAAGGAGCGCGGGGATGTAAACCGACACCGCAAGATCGTTGCCGCGTGGGCAATACTCGACTGAGTTGGCGGCTTGGGAACTCTGATACATCGTCCCAAGTGCGCGAGTTTCGTTTTCTTGACTGAGTTGGCGTTAGCGAGATTTTCCAAGAAATGCCGGCAAAAGCCGCAGGTTTCACGAATGACCGGCCCCATGCGTGGCGCGTATATGTCACATAGGTTCTTCCGCATCCGCTGCGGATGTTAAGATATTCGCGCGGCTAGACGGCGACTGATCCTCGCCGTGAATCGTCGGTTGTTCCACCGGCTGCCGCGATTTCATTTGGAACGCCTGCCGAATCGGGACAGCGGCAAATGAGTGAACCTAAACTGATAGATCGTGTGCTTGCCAATTTGGAGGCATCAGCACAAGGGCGATGCGACGTCGCACGACAACTTGAGCAGAACACAGTTGATGCCGCAATTGGCTACCTGCCGGAAACTGCACATCGCTTTGGCGTCAAGGCGAAGTGGCATCGCGAGTCGGCGGAAGCTGAGTTGGCGATGGTTCGTTCTCCCGAATTCCGGTCAAGATTGTCGGAAGCAATTGACGGTGGTTGGCTTACCAGTGAGGGACCGCCAGACGGTTCGGATACTGTTGCTTGGATCGTTGAAAATCTGAGACAAGAATTCGCTGACGACGTGGACGCTGAGCGTCATAGTCTGGCGCGGGTATCGGTCAGCACGGTACACAACGGCAAGTCAGGCTCCGTCGCCGCCGAACCAACTCACCAACACAATCGCCCTGACGAATTGCTTTCGTTCCTCACTCCAAGCCAAGTGAAGATCGTTCGATTTCTGTGGTCGCAACCGCACGGCGTCGATTGGGACAGTTTGCCAAACGATGCGTTTCGCGATGGTGAGAATCGGGACGACGCAGCGGTCAAACGTGCGTTAGAGCGTCTTCAAAGTCGTCTCAATGAATTGTACGAACAATTTCAGGCCGAACTCCAAATCATTGCCGAGTCTCGGCGGGTAAAGCTCGACAAACCCTCGCGACGAATCGCCGACAAATAAACCGACAAGTTTGTCGGTCGGCTTGTCTGACCTCTCCGATAGTGTGCCTCGCGTCATGCGACCCATCGGAGAACCAGTCATGCCGGATGCGAAAACGGATTTGTGCGACGCGATTCCGTCGCCACACGAAGTTCGCTGCTGTCTTTCACGCAAGCTACGCGAGGCGTCATTTCTTCGACGATTTCTCAAGCTCGCAGAACAATGGCAGCACGAGAGTGATTTCCGCCGAGAATCAATAGAGCAAGAGCGGGAGGAATCCCGCCATGCGTGATGCCAGTCTCATTCCGTCCGCGTTGATTGACGCCAAGGCGATCGCCCGCGAGTACCTCTCGACTTCGTTGCCAACAGTCTGGCGAATGAGGGCAGCCGGCAAACTCCCCGAACCGATCAAGCTATCTTCGCAATGTCTTCGCTGGAGGCGCTGCGATGTCGAAGCGTGGATCGCTGCCGGATGTCCGTCTCAAAACAACAACGGCTCGGACGTGGTCGCGCCCGAGCCGTCAGAGATTCGTCAGTCCCCGCTTGGCAGTGAGGTGACGCGATGAAGGCTACTGCGAACGGACTCGCGCAACAAATCACATTCGATTCTGTTCGCGCTGCCGCTGCTGGCTGTGAACTCGACATCCTCGAAAACGTGGCCGGCATCGACCGCGCTTTGCTCGACGGCCGGGGACATCCTTGCCCGAAATGTGGCGAAGGACATGATCGGTTCTCGCTGCTCGACAGAGAGTTGGGAGCGGTCATTTGCCGGAAATGTTTCTGCAAGAAAAACGGCGACTACTTCGCGGCGATCGCCTGGATGCGCGGCGTCGAGCTGGCGGAGTCACTCCGGCTGGTGGCCGAGTACCTCGACGTCGGCGTGAATGGGGCGACACCGAAGACGAAGACGCCGGCTGTTGCAGTTTTCGATACAGTCGATGCCGCGATCAAAAGCTGGACTCACAATCTGGGGCCGGTGGCTGGGCGGTGGGACTATCACGATGCCGACGGCGAACTGGTTGCTATCGCGCTCCGCTTCAACCAACTGGACGGCACGAAAGAATTCCGTCCCGTCTCGCGCATTGGTTCGGGATGGGTGAAGAAAGCTCCGATCGAACCGAGACTGCTGTACCGCCTGCCCGAACTACTGGCGCTCCCGATGGGCAGTCGCGTGTATGTCTGCGAAGGCGAACAAGCCACCGACGCGGTGAGGTCACTGGGCCTCGTGGCGACTACGTCCTACGGCGGTTCACAAGCGGCGAAGAAAACAGACTGGACACCACTGGCCGGCAAAGACGTGGTCATCCTGCCGGATCACGACGAAGCGGGGCGGAAGTACGCTCAGGACGTCGTGGAGCTACTCGCCGAACTGAATCCGCGACCGACCATTCGCATTGTCGAGTTGCCTGACATCCCCGATGGCGGCGATGCCGTCGAGTACATCGAAAGTCGCGATGCCCTCACCTTCGATGAGCTGCGCGAGAATTTCGAGTACATGGCCAACGCGGCAACTCCGATCGCTGTGGCTCAAGAGCGGCTGAAATCGTTCGGATTCGGCAATTCTCTGGATTCTCTGGATTCTCTGGATTCTCTGTACGCCCTAGGAGATTGGCCGGAACCGATTCCGCTGGGGACTGACCGGAGGGCCGAGTTCCCCATTGAGGCGATTCCGAGGCAGGTTCAAGAGTACCTGTCTCAACTCTCAGAGTTCTGCCAGACACCATTTGACCTGGCCGCCGGTATGTGGTTGGCAGCAACCGGAGTGGCTCTGCAAAAGAAGTTCGTGGTCGAACCAAGTCGCGGTTGGATTGAACCCGTCAATTTGTATGTGCTGGCCGGAATGGACCCGGCCAATCGGAAGTCTGCTGTGGTCGCTGCCATCGCGAGGCCAATCCGGTTGTTTGAAGAGACCCAAGCCGAACTGCTGGGGCCGACGATTCGAGCGGCACGTTCAGCACATGAAATCCGAACCAAGCAACGTCAACGTTTGGTTGATGAAGCGGCCAAGACTCCGATGGGCAGTGACCGCGACGCCAAGCTCCATGAGGTTCAACAACTCGATGAAGAGATCGCAGCGAATCCCGTCCCGGCTGAACCGCGTTTGCTGGCCGATGACATCACGCCGGAGCATCTCGCCACAAGGATGGCGCAGAACAACGGCCGGCTCGGAGTGCTCACGGCGGAAGGCGACTTGTTCGACATCATGTCCGGCCGGTACTCGTCCAAGGGGCAGGCTAATCTCGGCATCTTCCTGAGAGCACATTGCGGCGATGAAGTTCGTGTTGATCGAGGCAATCGACCAAACGAGTTCATGAAGTCGCCAGCTTTGTCGCTGGGATTCTGTGTGCAGCCGGAAGTGCAGCGCGGACTGATGCAACAAAAGCTCTTCCGAGGCCGTGGGCTTCTCGGCCGGTTCCTCTACCAACTCCCCGAAAGCCTACTCGGACGCCGCAAGACCTCTCCCGCCGAAGTGAACCCGTTGACCGAGGCCGGTTACTTGGCCGTCATGCGGACGCTGCTGGACCTGCCGGTTCGCCAGAATGACAACGGCGAGTTCATCCCCGAAGTGCTCAGCCTGGATCGTGAGGCCGATCACCAATTCCGCGCGTTCCGTGACGAGATTGAAGTCAGTCTCGGCGAATTTGGGACGTTCGCCACGATCAAGGATTGGGCCGGCAAACTCCCCGGTGCGGTCGCTCGAATCGCTGGACTGATGCACGTTGTCGAGTGCATCGAACGCCAACCAATCGTGACCGTCATCAGTGGCGGCACAATGCAGAACGCCATTCGACTCGGCCACTACTTCGCCAGTCATGCAACGGCGGCGTTTCAAATCATGGGACGCGACTCGGTCGCTCTTGCCGAGCACATACTTCACACGATCCAACGACACGACATGCGAGTTTTCTCAAAAAGCGACGTTCATCAAAAGTCAGGCGGCGAGTTGATGCACCCGACGAACTGGACGATCCGCTGAAGATTCTCGTGGATCACAACTTCATCCGACTCATTCCGCAGTCATCCACCGGACCCGGTCGAAAGCCATCTCCGGCATACGAGGCGAACCCCAAGCTCACCGGGAATGCGCTGCCGTGAATTGTCTGGATTTGGTGAACAATTCCCTGAAGTCTATTTGAGACCTTTTTTCTTCTTACTTACCCCCCAAGATCACCGGAACGGAACTCTGAGATGCGTACAGAGAATCCAGACAATTCACCAAATCCCCCCTGCTGTCCGCACTGCCGATCGCGCGACTTGCAGTTGGAAAGCGTCGAAACCTGGCGGCACAAATGCCTGCGCTGTCGGATGCACTGCATCCTCAACCCCGATGGATCGACGCAACTCGCCTTCAAGACGATCCAACGAGCGACAGGTTAGCGCCGCCGCCAGACAACACGAGGAAAGTTTCTCGCCCGTGCGCGAAGGACTTTAACACCTGACCAATTCAAACACGAACCGAGTCCGACACGGAGATGATCGACAATGTCCCCCTTGACGCTGAATGTTCCGCAAACTGAGGTGACTCCTGCCAGAAGCGAGAAATTGTTGCTGACGCCGCGCGAGGCGGCAGAGACGTTGTCGGTGTGCGAAAAGAGTTTGTGGTCGCTGACCGCGCCGCGTGGTCCGATCAAATCTGTCCGCCTCGGTCGATCGGTGAGGTATTCCGTCGATGCGCTGCGCGAGTTCATTTCTCAGCAGTCGCAAGCGTGACGGTCAGAACTCAAAGCGGTGTTCTCTGACAACAATTTGGTGATTGTCTTGGACGATCAGCATACTATTCGGTAGCATTCCACTTGAAAGGCTCGGCCGTGGCGAAATTGAAGAAATTGGAAGGGACGTTGGTCTACTCGCCGGACGATATTCAGCCGGAAGACTTGATGACGTTTATCGAGTTGCCGGGTTTCGAGGACGATTGGAAACGTCTGAGGTTGAACGACGATGACTTGTGGATGCTGCAATTCGCGATCATGGCCGACCCGCGAGGCGCTCCCGTGGTTCCAGGGACGGGCGGGCTGCGGAAACTGCGGTTCGCTCCGTCGCGATGGGGCAAAGGGAAACGCGGAGCGGCTCGCGTGGGATTCGTTCACTTTGAAGAGTTCGGAGTCGTGTTGCTGGTGGTCGCCTACGCCAAGAACGAACAAGATGACCTGTCGCCGGACGACAAGCGGATCATTCGCGACATGATTCGCCGCGAGCGTGAAGCCCTGGAACGACGGCCTTATCACTGAAGGGACAATGATGACACTCACCAAACGAAAACCAGTCCGACGCAAGACGACTCCGCGCGGAAAGTCACCGGCCGGCAGTGTGGCCGGTCGGATCGTCAGCCGATTGACCGCATTCACCAAAGCCCTCGAAAGCGATGTGGCGGTGTCCGAGAAGTTCACCGTCCGCACGATTCGGCTCAACTTGAAACCCACGGCGTACAACCCGGCGGCCGTGCGGAAGACTCGCGACTTGCTCAAGCTCAGTCAGCCGTTGTTCGCGAAGTTTCTCGGCGTGTCCGTGCAAACGGTGCGAGCATGGGAACAAGGGGACAACATCCCCAGCGTCATGGCTGCTCGATTTTTGGACGAAATCAACCGCGACCCCGCCTACTGGCAACGCCGTCTGCAATCCGCAGCGGTCGCTCAAGACGTTTGACCCGCCGAAAGGACTACTGACATGGCCAGTCTTTCCACCGACGAACACGGCAACCGCACGATCCAGTTCGTGGCAAAGGATCGCAAACGCCGCAGCGTGCGACTCGGCAAGATGCCGCTGGCGTTTGCACGAGAAATCAAACGCAAAGTCGAGGCGCTGAACTACGCCATGATCAGCGGGCAATCACCCGATGTTGAAACGGCTCGTTGGATTGCCGAGCGCGACCAAGTTCTCATTGAGAAACTGGCCAAGGTGGGTTTGATCGAACGCCCGGAAGATGTCGGTGATCTTCCGTTGAACGCCTTCATTGACCAGTACCTCGCCGAACGAGTCGATTTGAAACCGGGAACGCTGATCCAACTCCGGCAAGTCCAAACGAACGTGGTGGCGTTTGTCGGGATCAAGATGACGCTCCGGGACTTCACCGCCGGACATGCCGACGCCTTCAAGGCATCTTTGGCCTGCAAGCTGGCGGACAACACCGTCAGGCGATTCCTTGGCCGCTGTCGCCAGTTCTTTGAAGCCGCACTCCGCAAACGCCTGATCGACAAGAACCCGTTCGGTCACTTGAAGGGAATCACCGTGAAGGGGAACGCCGAGCGGTTCCAATTCGTGACGCATGAGGAAATCCAACGAGTCATCGAAGCCGCGCCCGATGCCCAATGGCGAGCCATCATCGCGCTGGCCCGATACGGTGGCTTGCGGACTCCGTCGGAGACGCTGGCGTTGAAGTGGTCGGACATTGATTGGGATCGGCAACGCATCCGTGTTCCCTCGCCGAAGACGGCACACGTCGGCAAGTCATTCCGCGAGATTCCGCTGTTCTCGGAGTTGCTCCCGTATCTGCTAGACGCCTCTGAACTGGCTGCCAAAGGGACGGAGCACGTCATCACACGCTACAGCGATGCCACGCAGAACCTGCGGACCACGATGTTGAAGATCATCCGCCGCGCTGGCTTGGAACCGTGGGAGCGTGTTTTCCACAACCTGCGAGCGTCCCGCCAAACGGAACTCTCCAAGACGTTCCCGGCTCATGTCGTCTGTGGCTGGTTGGGGAACACCGAAGCGGTCGCCGGTGAGCACTACCTCCACACAACCAACGATGACTTCGAGCGAGCGCTCGCCAACCCGTGCAGCGCGCTGCAGAATCCGGTGCAGTACCCCACGGAAAATCGTCGTAACCCGCAGAACGCTGTTTCCGTGACAACAAAAAACCCCGCGAATTACGCGGGGTCACGAGAGCTTACAACTGCTGACGAACGAGCCAGTTACCCGACCAGGACTTGAACCTGGAATAGCAGGACCAAAACCTGCTGTGTTGCCAATTACACCATCGGGTAGCGTGTGAGAGGTGGGAGTCTAGTGAAGGTGACGGACTGGCCTCAAGTCATCTTCGAGGCGTATCTCACTATCCCACACAAACTCGCCGCAGTGTCTCTCGTCGACTTGGGTTGGGAACCTACATGCCGCAGTGTAAAAGGTATTGACCAACCGACCGATCACCACGGACCAACACTCCATGAGCACCGACCAACCGCAACGCTTGGGAATTTACGGCGGATCTTTTGATCCGATTCATACCGGGCATTTGCTGCTGGCCGAGACCAGCCGTGAAATGTGTCATCTCGACCAAGTTTGGTTTCTGCCGTGTGGTCAGTCGCCACACAAACCGCGTGGCCCTGTTGCCTCGGGCAAGCAGCGGGTTGAGATGCTCGAATTCGCGGTTGCGGGTGATTCGCGGTTCCGGGTCTGTCGGATCGAACTGGATCGCCCTGGCCCGTCGTACACGGTCGAAACGTTGCGGCAACTTCGGAGCGAACAGTCAGGGTGTGAACTGTTCTTTCTGATGGGATCCGACTCGCTCGCCGATTTACCCACCTGGCGTGAGCCGCTTGCCATCTTGGAACTCGCGACGATCGTCGCGGTCAATCGCGGGCATCGACCACCACCCGATTTGATAATGCTCGAATCACAGCTCGGCCCAATTGTGCGCGACCGTGTGACGCTCGTTTCGATGCCGGCCATCGACATCTCGGCGACTGAACTTCGCGAACGAGCGAGAACGGGTCAAAGCCTCCGATTCCGCACACCGCGAGCGGCTGAAGAATACCTCCGCCAGAACCGGCTGTACGGTTCCGACGCATGAAGTCGGACTTTTCGCTGCATGTTCAAAGCAGCGACGAGACGATCTGCTTCAAGGACTCATTGACACGCAGCCTCAACGAGAAACGGCGTCTCGGACAAATGAGTCATATCCATTGTGAGCGTGCCTGCCTGCCTCAGATCAACCCGATTACCTTCCGCCCCGCCCAAAAGACGCCCAGCAAGAATACCAAAAGTCCCGCGTAGGCCGGATGGCTCCAGATTTGGACTCGTCGAATCGATGGGGGTGGGTCTGGCAAGTTAGCCAGCGAGGCAATGATGTCGCTGATTTTGCTGGCATCGACTGACTTGCCACGAGTGACTCGCGAGATTTCCTCGAGCACTTCCGGGCGAGCCGGTTTGCCGATGCGTTCGGCGGCGACACCTTGCACGAAGAACGATGTTTCCAATGTCGAATTGGTTTGCTTGCACGTCAAAGTCACCTCGTGCTTGCCCGGTTCGACCGCCGTGAAACGGCTATTGAAAACACCCCATTCGTCTCCCGATGACGTGAATCGCACGGTGTCGATCTTGCCAGACGGAGCCTTGATCCGCGCAGTCACATCACCGTTGGCCAGTGGCTCGCCACTCTTTTCCATAACGTTTGCGTGCAATGCGAGCGTCTGTCTCACCTGCGGCTGATCGGGGGAGTAATACAGTCGCATGAACTCCCCCTTGGCCATGTTTCGCTGATACGCCATCCAGCGCACGACCTGACCCCAGAACCGATAGTGATATTTGTCTTCGACCCCTTTGCGCCAGCGCCATGCGCCGTCAGTCCCCATGAACAACACCTTCCCCGCGCCGAATGTGCGAGTCACCAGTAGCGGCAAGCGGCCGTGTTCGTTCGAGATATCTTTGTGGACGGCGAGAACCTCGCTCCCCGCCTTTGCTTTCGTCACCGGCGCGTACCACTGAAAGCCGGGCAAGTCCTCCCAGACTTCGATATTGTCGTCCGTCGTGTCGGCGAGTTTTGTCAGCAAACTGCGGCGGCCCAGTTCCGTCAATTCAAAGTG
Source organism: Planctomyces sp. (assembly GCA_031375695.1). Classification (GTDB taxonomy): domain Bacteria; phylum Planctomycetota; class Planctomycetia; order Planctomycetales; family Planctomycetaceae; genus SXKJ01. Next base: position 11,550 of record JANMIF010000282.1, on the reverse strand, counting down.
ACCTGGTGTACGGCTGCCCCAACCGCTTGGTTGCGAATCGTCCAGCAAGACCGGATTAAGTTCTCCCAGTTCCGTGTCGATCAACGAAAATTGCCGACCTTGCCAACCGGGCAAGAAGACCAAACCGCTCGCTTGAAACTCAACCAAACCTTTCAGCAACCGGCACTGCTCCGGCGTGAGCTGCCCGTCATCCAGCCCGACATCGCCGAGGAACACGACATCAAACTTCGACAGCTCATCCAACCCGGACGGAAACTGCTTGATGTAGTCCTTCGATCCACCGCCGACTTTACTCAAGCCTGGGTGAAACAGCAGGCACGACACATCAATGCCCGGATCACGCGACAGCGCGTTTCGCAAATAACGGTACTCCCAGCGCGGATACGATTCGACCACTAGCACCTTTAGTTTTTCTTCGCGGATCGAGATGGGCGCGGTCAGTGCGTTGTTTTCGAGAATCGTCTCGTCTGAATGCTTAGGCACGGTCAGCGAGACTGTGAAGTCACCGGTGGTCTTCGGTTTCCACAACACCGAGTCGGTCGTGCGGCCCATTGGAGCGATGCGGACTTCGCGCGGAATGTCTTCGCCATCAGAAGTCTTCAGCACAACGGTCGTCAGGAAATCACGTGGCAGCGAGCTTTCGATTGTGAACGGAATTCGCACCGACTTTCCCGCGATCCCGAACGTCGGCACATCCAAGCTCAGAAGTTCGAGGTCAGGCAATCGATTCGGGCTTCCAACCGGGACCGTGAAGACCGGCACACCTTTCAGCCGCAACTGCGAAGCGGCCTGTACCGGCGGCAGTCCATCGTTCCAATCGCCGTCCGAAATGAGCACGATGGCGAGCAGATTCTTAAATTTGTCTGTTGCTGTCGCCAGCGGCTCATGTAGATCGGTTGCGTGCCCGGATTGCGGATCCGCGATCGTCGAGATCACGACATTGTGCCGCTCGGCCACCTTGGCCCAGGCGCTCAGTTGAGCCAACGGTTCGATGACTTCTTTCCGAGCGACCGTCGCCGAGCCGCTCTGGCCTGTTGGCACGACATCGCGAGTCTCCATGCTCTTCGACCCGTCGATCATCACTGCAACCGTCGGCTGTTCGTCGGGCCGATATTCCTCCACCCATTCCGGTTGATTGAACATCAACACCGCCAGCACGACGATCACCAGTCGCAACGCCTCCATCAATCCATATCCCGTCCGAAACCCACTCCGTTGCCAAGCGATTGCGCACAACACCGCCGTAACTATCACCGCCAACACCGACAAACTCAGCGATCCGGGTGTCCACAAAAACGTCAGTGTTCGCGTTGTGTTCACGACGCTACCTCCGTCTTAGTCTTCCGTAAGTCGTCCATTCGCGTGGTCGCGCCGGTGCCCGGACCGTTTTCCATTTGTCCTTCGCCTGCGACCTTTGTTTCAAACCCGGTCGGCCCGCCGGAGGTCGAATACGTTGGGTTGGCGATGATCTTCGGCAAGCACAGTGCTGCTTCGACGATCAGGGCAATGATCATACAGAACAAAAACAGTCGCCAGATTTCTTGGATCAGACTCACAAGACTGCCGGCTTGATCGTTGACTCGCGTGAAGTCGAGACCTTGAAAAAGGCCCGCGACGCGATCGTCGGCGAGCACGGACGCTTGATCTTCAACCAATGAGCGATTGAGAGCGAACAGTTTTTCGCTCGCCCCGTACACTCCGCCATGATGCACGTAATCGGTCGAAAGAGCTTCGGGTGGCCCTGCCAATTGTTGCCAGTCAGTCGCTCGCTCGCCGACTGAGTCGCCAGCGATCAATTGTTTCGTATTGCCGAGCGAACCGGCTCCCGCAGCAAGTGCCCGTTGCGTCAGCACGTACAACACGACACCGTCTGTTGCCAGCGACGAATCGCTTGCGGCGGGAGTTGTCGTGCAGAAATAAACGCCGCCGCGATTCGTCGTCACGCGAGCCAACAGCAGTGCGCCACCTTTTAATACCGCAAGTGGAGTGGTCTCGCCCGACAAGTCGCAAAACTTGCGGACCTGCAACGAACCGACCGGCAGCGCCGCGCCGCTTTGTGTGTGAGCCAAAATATCTTGGTCGCCTCGCCACGTTTCGACTGGGACGCCGTCCGGCTTGTCTTGCCACTCACCCCATTTGACGCCGAGAAATTCGTTGGTCGTCGGGTTTGGCGGTGCGAAGAAAATCACTTGCCCCCCCCGATCGACGAACTCTTGAACGGCTTTCGCGGTATCCGATTCTGGCAACGGCGCGTGCCACAGCAGCAGCGCGAGCTTGTCCCATTCAAGGCTTGCCAACTGATCGGTCGCTACGACATCGGCTCCGTTCCGCAAATTCGGATCGGGTGAAATCGACGCCGCTAATTGCAGCGGCCGCGCGCTGTTCGGGTCGTCGGTCACGATCGCCGTATGTCGCAGCGATGATTGATCGAACACAAAATAGAAATCGTTGTCGGCCGAGTTGGAATCCGCCGGGATCGAGACCTTCCCCCAACCGCGCGTTCGCCCTCGCTCCAATGGGATGCGGTGATCTTTCAAGTCAAACGTCGCCCCGACCATTTCGACCGTCATCTCGGAACGTGCCCCTTCGATTTCCAGCGTGATCGGCAGACTGACCGGCTGTGTGAACGCGGGGTTGTCGGCGCTTGTCGGCTTCGCGTCGTTCTTCGATACGCCGTCGGTGCCACCTCGCTCACGCTTCGGGGCACTTGAACTGCCGCCCTCACGACTCAGCTTCAGGGATACGAGCAATTCCGCATTCTCGGCGACGACACGGCGTCGGACGTCGGTCACTCTCACGCCGATGTTCCCCTCGGCCGATTGCGGATACGCGAGCAGATGGAATCGGACACCTTGCGAGAATTCGAGAAACGAATCGCGGAGCGTCTTCCAGCGCCCGCTGTCGGCGTGCCAATCGTTGGCACGGATGTCCGAGCAAATCCAAATCTCGGCTCGGCCGGACTTGTTCGCCTTGATGTAATCGTGAGCCGCTTGCAGCATCGCCGGTAAATCGGCCGACGTGCTCGCCGGTTCGGTCGTTGGCAGCTTCAGCAAAGCTTCCGGAGATTCGATCTCGTGTGCTGTGTTCGCCGTATTCTCGATCAACACCCAGCGTGATGAACTGAGCATCCCAAGCGATCGGGCAAGCTGCTGCCGGCCGGTGTCGAGCTTCGATCCAACCGATCCCGCGCCTTGCTGCCGCATCGACGGTGAGCGATCCAAGATGACTATCGTCGTATCGGCCTTACCTCCGGCGGTCAGTCCCAGCCAACCGCTCGCCAGCGGCCGAGCCACTGCCACGATCAACCCGGCAATCGCCAGCATCCGAAACGCCATGATCAGCCACTGACGCAGTTTCGCATACCCGCGCGACATCCGATTCGCCGCGAGCAGGAACATCATCGCCCCCCACCGCAACGTCTGAAACCGCCGCTGATTGATCAAGTGGATCAAGATCGGCAACGCGACCAGCGGCAGAGCGGCAAGCAAAGCTGGTTGAAGAAAACCCATTAGTGTGAAATCCCAAGAACCAAATCTCAACGACCAAAGAAATCGCAATTCTCAAATTCTGCGGCAGCCGCCATCGTAATTTCGTCAGCCTTTGCCTCGCGTGCGGCCGACCAAAAATCGCATCAGCGCGTGTTCGTAGTTTTCGTCGATGCTGATGCGGTGATAGTCGATGGCCGATTCGAGAACCACTTTCTTGAAGTCTCCCAGATAGCTGCTGAGAGCCTTGTGATAGCGGTCGGCAATGTCGTTTGGTTCGGCGAAGATCGCGGGGCCACCTTCCATGTCGAGGAATCGCATCGGACGCCGAAACGTGAAAGCCAGTTCCTGCGGATCGAGCAGGTGCATCACGGCGACGTCATGTTTTCGAAACTGCAAGTGCTGAAAGCAGCCGCGCAGCAACTCCGGTTCGACAAAGCAATCGGACAGCACCACGATCAACGCTCGCTGCCGAATCGTCTCGGCCAACTCATGCAGGACCGAAACAAGGTGCGTTTCCCCGTCCGGCTTCGCTTGTTCAAGCACATCGAAGACCGCCATCAAATGCGCCGGATTCCGTTTCGGCGGGACATTTCGAACGATCCCCTTGGCCACGCATGCCAGCCCGACCGCATCCCCTTGCTGAATCGCCAAATAACCAAGCGACCCAGCTAGCTTGCGAGCGTATTCCAGCTTTGTGATCCCCGTCGAACCGAAGTCCATCGACCCGCTCGTGTCGAGCACCAGGCAGCAGCGCAAATTCGTGTCGGCTTCAAATTCTTTGACGTAGAACCGATCCGAACGCCCATAAGCTCGCCAATCCAGCCGCCGCAGATCGTCACCCGGCGTGTACTTTCGATACTCGGCGAACTCAACGCTGGCCCCGCGATGCGGACTCGAATGCCGCCCCGACACGTTCCCCTGCATCGGTCGCCGCGAAAACAACGGCACCGCCGCCAACCGTGACAACACCGCCGTGTCCAAAAAACTGCGTGCTCGACGATCTGTAAACATGGCTCGCGATTCCCCTCAGATGACTCATTTGAACATTTATCGATTGGGAATGGGAGTCGCGGAGCGACGTCGCCTACATAACTCAGCCGCTCCCACGACTGAGATTCCGCTCGCTCAATTTGGATGACTCATCAGGATCAACCGTTTGCCGTCCGGTGTCCAGCAACTACTGGCGTTACTGCGAGCTGGGTCTTGGCCTTTAACGAGTGTCGGCGGGTCATCGGTGTTCGAATCAAACTCATACAACTGCATGTGACTTCGTTCCTCACAATACATGCCGATGACAATTCGTTTGCCGTTCGGATGCCACGCCGAGTCTTCCATCATCCCCACTTTATTGATAGCTCGCGTCTTCAGTTTCGGCGTTGCGGCGGGATCGAAAATCGCCATCTCGAACGTTCCGTCAGCTTTCTGTCCCTTCAGGCACAGCTTGGAGCTATCCGGCGACCACGCCATGTTCCAAAACACTTGCTTATACGGATTCTCATTGGCCGGCAGCAGAACGGAAGTCTGTTTCGTTTCGACGTTGTACGCCTTGATCTCCAGCCCGGAGTAAAACGCGATCCGCTTGCTGTCGGGAGACCACTGAGCTCCCCAGCCTTGAGCCCAAATCTGCTCTTTGTTCTGTGCGTCAATCCCGATGACCTCGATACCGTTTTGCGAGAAAGCCAATTGCTTTCCGTCCTTCGACCAAGTCGGCATCATTCCGAGACAAATCTCGCGCGGCTTTCGTTCGGCGATGTCCATGACGAAGATTGTGTTCGTGCTCAAATCCTTCAAGTGTGAATCGAACGCCAACGTCTTGCCGTCAGGCGACACCGCTGGCGAGCCGATGCTCTGCCGTCCCGGAAACTTGAAGTACGGTTCCCAGCCCGAGCCGTCTTCATTTATGACAAAGAACTCGACCGGCAGTTTCGTCTTGAAGTAGTACTCATCGGTCGTCAGCTGTTTGTCGTTGTTCCGATCGAACCGATGAAAATACAGCAACCGCAGCAACGGATACTGAAACGGATTTGGCACTTCACCAAATTTAAATTCAGGAAACGTCAAAACTTCGTCGCCGTCATCGGTCAACACCGAGGTCCACGGCAAAATCATATTGGACTGCGGCGTCAGCCGGTATTCAACCAGCGACAGCACCCCGTCTTGATCGAGATCAAAAGCGGGAAAGACATTCTCGGCGAGCTTCAATTTCCAGTCAGGCGTTCCTGCTAGCAACTCCCGCGGGTCCAATTGAGCATCCAGGTTTTTGTCCATCGTCCGAAAGTCGATGACCGGGTCTGAGAACCCGCGCCACGGCAGCCGGCAGAATTCGTCGAACGACACGACCTCGTCGCCGTCGATGTTCGCCTTCGTAAATTCCTCTTCCCACTTGTCGGCGGCATACGACCGCTCGCGATATTCCGTCCGATCCAAGACATCGTTCTTGTCGGCGTCGATGTGAAACCACAAATGCTGATTGGCGACATTCCCATTTGGAAACCGCAGCGGCTTGCCATCGAATCGCCTGATGCCGAGCTGAATTTCAACAAACCGCCGCGACTCAGTCCGACTCACCTTCTGGTCCTGATTTGGGTCCACCTCGCGCAGATTCGCTTGAATCGTGTTCTGCCCGCCGACTTGCAGTTCCCTAACAAACGCTGACACAAACTGCGCCGCATTGATCTCCCGTTCCGGATCTTGATCCCAATTTCCAAACGACTTGTCGATCGCTGCCACCGACTGATCGACATACCCGGTCAGAAAATCGGGCAACACACCCGGTTGATCGATCCGCATCTCTCCGCGCACGCACGCGAACTCATCCAGGGCGAGCGTCCCATCGCCATCGAAGTCGTACAGTTTGAAGTCCCGCTTGGCGACATTCACATCGCCACGCCCCACGATGAACTCGTCGACCGAAAGCGACTGATCGCCATTTCGATTCGCCTTATTGAAGGCGGCGGCAACGGCATCGGGAATCACTGTTGTCGGCTCGTCGGCCACCAACTCTCGCCCGTATCCCGTTACCAACAAAGTCAGCGCCGCAATAATCAGTCGCTTGATTCGCATGGCGTGCTCCCTGGTGTGCCGCGGCTCGACGCAAACCTCCGTTCCACTAAAACGTCGGCTCTCGAATTCCAAGAACGGCCACAATGCAACTCGGCAAATAAACCGTCGCTTTCTGGACGATCAACGTCGTATTTTCCTTGGATATGGAGTGCTGCGTCGAGCCACAGTACTCCAGGTTCGATCACAAATTGTCGCCGGCCTCTTCAATCAGCCGACGGACGATCTTTTTGGCGTCGATCCCTTCGGCCTGCGCGGCGAATGTCGTCAGCACGCGATGCGTCAGGACCGGCGCGGCGACTTCTTGCACATCTTCCAGCCGCACCATGTAACTGCCGAGCAACGCCGCCCGCGCTTTCGCTCCCAAAATTAAATTCTGCACGGCGCGCGGCCCCGCGCCCCACGACACCAGCGGCTTGATCCAAGCGGGGGCGGTCGGATTGCTGGGCCGAGTCTTCCGCACCAGCCGAGCGGCATACTGATAGATGTGATCGGGAACTGGCACACGACGAACCAACGCTTGATGCCGAATGATCTCTTCGCCAGACATCAAATGATTCAACTCCGGCAACGCCTCGCCAGTCGTCGTCCGCGCGATCTGGATTTCTTCCTCTTCGTTCGGATAGTCCAGTTCGATCAAGAACATGAACCGGTCGAGCTGCGCTTCCGGCAACGGATACGTCCCTTCCTGCTCAACCGGATTCTGCGTGGCCAGCACCAGAAACGGTGGATCAAGCTTAAACGTCTTACCAAGCACTGTGACTTTGTACTCCTGCATCGCTTCCAGCATGGCTGCCTGAGTTTTCGGCGGAGCACGATTGATTTCATCGGCCAACACGATGTTCGCGAACACCGGCCCATGCACGAAATGAAACTCACGGCGGCCTTCCGGCGTGTCCTGCAAGATGTCCGTCCCGGTGATGTCCATCGGCATCAAATCGGGCGTGAACTGAATGCGACTGAAGTTCAGTGACATCGTCTCGGACAACTTGCTGACCAACAACGTCTTCGCCAAACCCGGCACGCCCATCAACAACGCGTGTCCGCGAGCAAACAAGCAAATCGCCAGCCGCTCGATTGTGTCGTGCTGCCCGACGATGACTCGCCCCAACTCGCTTTTCAGTCGAGTAAACGTTTCTCGCAAATGGTCGATCGCATGAACATCGTTATCGCTCAACCGGTCAATCGGAGCAGTCATTGGTGAACCTCATAAAGATGCGGGCGGGACAGGTGTGACGCAGTGTGCTGAGGCGCGATGGCGTCTGCAACCGTGGCAATCGTTATCGATTGCTGTGACGTCGCCACCGACCCTGTGTCGGTGGGATGACAATTGACCGCTAATTCGGCCTCTCAGCCATCAGTCGCAGTTCCACCTACGCGGGGTCGGTGGAGAGCCATCGCCGCGGATTTCCACGGCTTAAACAAGCTTGCTTTCTGCGTGATCTCCACGCTGCAACAGCATCCAGAATTCGTCCAGCCGAAACAGCAACGCCAACCCGGCATAACTGATGATCGCGGCCAACACCGTTCCGCCGACCGCCAGCCAGTTGGCGTGACGAATCCCAATCAAATGCGATTCCAGCCAGCCAAACGCCAACGAGGAGATCGCGGTCATCGCCGCCGTCGCCAACACGACGCGCGACGCATGACTCGCCAGCGAGCGCCACGGCAACGAACCGATCTTTGATTGAATCCCGCCCAAGCACAGTCCGAACTGCAACATGCCACAAACCGACGTGCTCAAAGCCAAGCCGCGTCCACCGATCACCCAAATCAGACTCAGATTCAAACCCAAGTTCACCAGCATCACGAACAGCCCGATCCGCAGCGGCGTCTGCCGATCGCCGATTGCGTAATAGCCGCGCTGCACGATCAGCAATCCACAAAACGCCCACACGCCGATCCCGTAGGCTCCGATCATCTCCGCCGTTTGTCGAGCATCCGCCGCCGTGAAATGGCCTCGCTGAAAAATCACCACCGCCAACGGATCGGCCAACAGCCACAACCCGGCGCTCGCCGGCAACCCGACCGTCAGCACCAGTCGCAAGCCCAATGCTAAGTCATCGCGAAGTCGCTGCATCTCGCCTTGTTCGGCATGTCGGGTGAGTAACGGAAAAATCACCGTCCCCAACGCCACGCCCAGCAACCCTAACGGAAACTGATAAAGCCGCTGTCCTTGATTCAACGCCGACGCGGTCCCCGCTTCGAGCGGTCGCCAGTCTCGTGCTTGTGAAGTGCGCGGCTCACGTGCGAGTTCGGTCGATTCTGATTGCAAGCTGGAAGCTTGCATGGCGGTCTCCGGCCGAGAAAAACCCAATGCGATCAATCGATCACACAAGACATTGAGTTGCGTCACCGACAACCCCAGCACGATCGGCCACATAACCCGCGTCAACTCGCGGATGCGATCTTTCGCCGCAATCCAATGCCGATCAAACCGAAACCCAATCCGCAATAGTTGCGGCCACGGAGTCAACAGTTGCACGACGCCTGTCACCACAATTGCCACCGCCAGCCACATCGCCTGAGTTTCTGCCGACAACTGTTGTCGCTGGACGAACCAAATCGCCGCCAACGAAATGACGTTGAACAACACCGGAAAAAGTGCTGGCCAAGCAAACCGCCCGGCCGCATTCAGCACCGCGCCGATTTGAGCCGTCAAGCAAATCAACGGCATGTACGGTAACATCACCGCCGTTAGTGTCAGCCAAAGCCGTGTCGTTTCGTCCAACGGAACGAACCACAAAACCGCGGCGAGAATCAGTTCCGCAATCCCCAGAACTACGGTCAACAAGATCGCCGCGTAAATAAACACCGCACTCGCCAGCCGATTGGCCGCCTCACGCCCGTGCTCGTTTTGTTCGCGCACGTACAGCGGCAAGAACGCTGTACTGAGTGCTCCCTCGCCAAACAAAGCACGAGCCAAATTCGGAATGGCAAACGCCGTCGTGAATGCATCCAGCACGCGCCCGTTGCCAAACAGTGCTGCCAAAGCCGCTTCACGCACGAAACCCAAGATGCGGCTTGCCAAAGTACACAGAGACACGACTCGCAGGCCCGCCACCATCCGCCCTACTCGCGGTTCGCCATCGTCGCTCGACAATCCGTTGCCGTCGTCACTCATTCCGACTCCGTTCTCGTACTTCTTAAATCAGCCCGCTCGTCACCTTTTCTTCAATCGCCGCCAACATTCACTCGCTCACTGTCTCAAAGAGGCCTTAAGTTCAGGTGGTTATTCGATCGTCACTTTCATCGAGCGTCTCGCTATTTCGAGGACAACTCAATCGCTTTGCCGTCCTGCCTCGCCGATGCCAAACATGCGTCCATAACTTGCTGCGTTTTGAGGGCGATCTCCGGCCAATGCGGATCGACTCGGCCGCTCAGCACGAGCGACGAGAAGTTGCGGAAGAGATTCGATTCTTGCGCGCTTGGAGCATTGTTGCTGTATTCGCGGACGGCGAATCGCTGCGTATGTTCTTCCATGCTGTAATCGCAGCCATCGACGTGAAACGCCGCTTGATGCCGTGTGAAGGCCGATTCGTTACCGACGAACGGCAGCACGAAATCGGATAAGTGCAAAAAACCCTTGCTCCCGGCGATCACGCCCCACTGTTGATTCTCCGTCACGAACGAGTTGTAAAACGACGCCGACACGTCGCCGTCGAAGAACAACTCGGCGGAGAATTCCTTCGGTACGTCGGATTTGCTGTCCGGCCGATGTGACTGCTGCAACATTTGAGCGGTGACACGCTTCGGCATCTGATAATTCAAGGCCCACAACGTGAACCGAATCGTGTACCAACCGAGATCACCCAAGCAGCCAAGCGGCTCCAATTCGCCACTTGCGCGGATGTTGCTTTGATGAAACGCCTCCGCCCCGCAGAAGCTGAAGGCTGTTGTGATACGACGAATCCGCCCGACGCTTTGACCGTCGTTCAGCACGTCGCGCAATTGAGCCAGCCGCGCACTGTGCATGAACATCACGCCGTCCATGAACTGCACGTTGTTTCGCCGACAGGCCGCAATCATTTCTTCGACTTCGCCCGCGTTGCAGCCACACGGCTTTTCGACCATCACATGCTTGCCCGCTTCTGCCGCTTTGACGACCCAGTCTTTGCGAATCCCAGTCGGCAGCGGGATGTACACGGCATCGACATCTGCAGCCGTGAGCAATCCGTCGTAGCTGTCAATCGCTCGCGGAGCGGGCGAGAACGGCACATTCGCTTGGCATTCGTCAATGAACTGCTTGGCTCGCGCTTCCGTGCGACTGGCGACTGCTACCAGGGTCGCATTGCCAGCATTCTTGATCGAATCCCAATTCTTCCGAGCAATCCCAGCCGAGCCGAGAATCCCCCAACGACAGACCGACGCACTCATGTTGTGCCCCTTTTGTTGTAATGCGACGCTCTGCGTCGCAACACACGACGCGAAGTGTCAGAGAACATTATTTGTTCTTTCGCTGTGCGAACAACCATTCGTACATCGCTTGATCGCCGTAAGCTCCGTTCCAACTGTCGTGACCGACTTCAGCGAACTCGGTGTACTTCGGTGATCCACCGGCAGCCTTCAGTGCAGCGACGATTTCGCGTGATCGCTCAACCTTCACGACTTGGTCCTTCGCTCCGTGATAAGCCCAAATTGGTGTCGACGCGATGACCGAAGCCTTCGTCAGATCGCATGCTCCGCAGACGGGCACGGCTGCGGCGAAGCGTTTGGGATAACGCGCGATCAAATCCCACGTTCCGAATCCACCCATCGACAAACCGGTGACGTATTCGCGTCCCGTATCGATCGGGAATTCTTTTTCCAACGTATCCAGACACTGCATCGACAGCCGCGCTGTCTCAGATTCTTTTTCCGGTTGATCGACCTTCGTCACAGTCCACGGCACATCGACCCACAGCTTGTCATTCGGAACCTGCGGCGCGATCACGAAGCACGGAAACTTCGCCAAGAAGTCTTCACTGGCAAATGTCTTGACCCCGTGAATCAACGGAGCCGT
>JANMIF010000259.1:0-4220 GCA_031375695.1 Planctomyces sp. | reverse complement strand
CCGCCACGATGGCCACGAGCCGTTCGCGAGCCTGTGGATCAGCCAACCGAGTTTGCAGCCGTTCACGATTCGAAAACAATCTCGGCCGCAAACCACATCGCTTCAGTTCGCTGACCAGTTCTAACAACACCCCGCGCCGCTGGCCGCTTCCAGAAGTTGGATTCCGCTGAATCGCTACCCACGGTCCAGTCATGGCAGCCACTCCAGTACATCAGCGAGAGAATGAATCTGATTCGCCTGCGATTTCGCATCACCGTTCCGATTCAACCAGAGCGCATGCAGCCCCGATTGTTCGGCAGACACGACATCATTTTCCAGATCATCGCCGACCATCAACACTTCATGTGGAGCACATTCGGCCAAATCAGCTAACCGGCGATAAAACCCCGAATGCGTTTTTCGATATCCGATCAGCGACGAAATCGCACGCCGAGTCACATCACGCAAATCTGCCAGTCCGTCGCATACTGAATTCAGCCGCGCATCAAAATTCGATGCGAGCACGACTCGATATCCACGACGTTGCAACTCTGTGATTGTTGGCCCGACATCATCAAAGCAGCGCCACGACTCGGACCGAGCGAAATATTCAAACAGCGACTCGAAACAGCCGGCACGATCGACCACGTCGGGTAAGACATCCGAGACGACCTGTTCCCAAAAGAATCGCTCGGTCGCTTCGTCTGTGCGCCCTGGCTCACCGAATCGACTGATCGACAAGTCCTCCGCTCGTTGCATGGCTTGAGTCAATCGGCTCCGCACGTCGGAGACTTCGGATTGCGAACCGAACTGCCTGCCGATCTCGGCATAAGCCTTTGTGACCGATGGCTCGGCGAAGATTACCGTTCCCACGGCATCGAGCGCCACGCAGCGAATTCCTGCTGCGGCATCGGCGAATCGCAGCCGGGCCGTCATGTGCGTCAGGCTCCTACCGCGAGCAGCGCGCTGGCCTGGCCCATGCAGGTCAGGCTGAGCTTCAAGAAAACTTTGTTCACCACTCTGGCTGGCGACCCGTGAATCACGTTCAACTGGCAAGCCGGATCGGGTGTCCGATAATTCAATGTTGGCAAGACCTCGCCGGTCTGAAGTCCGACCAGCGACGCAATCAACTCCAGCGGCCCAGATCCCGCTCCCGAATTTCCGAAGTAACTCTTGAACGCTGTCACGGGAATCGCCGCCCCTCGAGCACCAAATAGATCGTGAATCGCCGCCGCTTCCGCCGCATCGGCTACTCTGTCGCTTAGGCCAAAGGCATTCACATGCCCGACGTCGTCAGGGCCAATTCCCGCATCTCGGAAAGCCGCGCGAGCGGCATTCACCAACGCGAGTTGAAAATTCGGTTTGCCACTTCGTTCGACAACGCATGCCGAACCAGTTCCTAAGATCGTTCCGTAAACTTTCGCTCCGCGCGCAGCCGCATGAGCCTCGGTTTCCAATATGATCGTCACGGCCCCTTCGCCGAGTACCTGTCCGTTGCGAGTCGCATCGAACGGACGGCTCCACGTTTCTGGCGGTTCGCCCGGAAAGTTCGCCAGCTCGTCGTACATCCGAGCGTGCAGCGCTTTGATCGACGCCGTCCGAGTCCCCGTTGCTCCCGTGATCATCACGTCCGCCTGTCCGCGGCGCATGATCCGAATCGCTTCGCCAATCGACACGTTCCCCGAGGCCTCGATCATCGTCAGCGAATTACTTGGCCCGCGCGCATCCGCCAGAATGCTGATGTGACATGACGGCATGTTTGGTAGATATTTCAACAGCCACAGCGGCTCCATCTTCCCCAAGCCGGTCGCCCCCCACCGGCTCAAATCAAAATTCAGCTTCTCGTCCGAGCACGCGAACGCGGGATCTTGCAGCACATCGGGAGGGCTGTACATCTGGTTGGAACCGAACTCGACTCCGACTCGCTCATGCTCCAGATCGGCCATGTTCAGCCCGGACTGCTCAATCCCAACGATGGCTGAGGTCAAGGCCATCTGAATCTCGCGGCTCATAACCTTCAGGTTTTTCCGCTGGCTCTTGAGCCATTTGGATTTCGCCGTCTCGTCGTTGAAGTCGCGCGCCTCGCCGCCGATGTGGCCGGGGATCGCGCTGGCGGGAATCAACGTAATCGGCGCGACGCCGCTCTTCCCGGCGCGCAGCCCCGATTCAAATGGCTCCCAGCCAATCCCCAGCGGGCTGACAATTCCCAACCCGGTGATCACGGCTCGCTGAGGGGTTTCACTCATTGCTCAATGGCTCGCAGAGACAAAAGGGCCATTCCATCCATTGGCCCGAACGACAGACTTTTCATTTCGTGGCATAAGAGAGAGGAATCCGCCCACATTTGCAAGGCCGGTCGGAAGTTCCCTTCACAGGAGCCGAAACTGCGTTGCAAATCTGGGCCAAGACGCTAAAAAGTCCCCCCTTTCGTCGGTGAATGGGAATCCGCCGCCGAATGGGAATCGCCAACGAAATTGGCAAAGACTATTTTCTAGCGAGCAGGGGAGTTTGGAGTTGGCTCAAAATCTTTACGAAGGCATGTTCCTGTTGGACAGTGGCAAGTATGCCGCCAACACGGACAGCACCACGAATCATGTGTTGGAAATTCTACAGAAGGCGGGCGGTACCGTGGTCGCTCATCGTCCGTGGCAGGACGGCAAGTTGGCTTATCCCGTAAAGGGGCACAAGAAAGGCCTGCACCTGCTGACCTATTTCACGATGCCCTCAGCTGGTTTGACCGAAGTGACTCGGCAAGTTCACTTGAGCGAGTTGGTGTTGCGGCACATGGTGTTGCGACATCCCAAAGTTTTATTTGACGCAATGGTGGGCGCGTTGAGCGGCAAGGAAGGGACGTTCCGGCATGTCGAAAATGTCGACGAAGCCCCCCGTCCTGCACGACGCGGACGCGAAGAAGATGTGCTCCCCGACGCGCTTGAAGATGTGGACGCATTGTTGTGAGTTGTGACGGTGAAATTCGATCGACGGACAGGAGACTCCGTCTACCAAATCGTTGGAGCTGACGTGGAGGGTCGATCATGGCGAGTTTTAATCGTGTCATTCTAATGGGAAATTTGACTCGTGACCCGCAAGTGCGGTACACCCCGGGTGGACAAGCCGTGTCGGAGATTGGGTTAGCGGTCAATCGGACTTGGTTTGACAAAAACGCCAACCAAAAAAAGGAAGAAGTCACGTTTGTTGACGTTACGTTATGGGGTCGGACGGCAGAAATCGCAGGAGAATATCTGGGTAAAGGTCGTCCAGTGCTGATCGAGGGGCGTTTGCAATTGGATCAATGGGATGACAAGGAAACTGGTCAGAAGCGAAGTAAACTACGAGTCGTCTGTGAAAATCTGACGATGCTCGGCAGCCGACAAGATGGACCGGGGGCAGGAGGAGGAAGTCGCGGGCCATCGGGGTCGCAAGCACCATCCCCGGAAAGCAGCGACGGGTTTGATCATCAAGAACATCATTCGGAACCGGTTGGCGGTTTTGATGGGCCGCCTCCTGGCGGTGGAGGGGACGAAGTCCCGTTTTAGTTTGTCGTAGCACAGGCGGCCCGCCTGTGCTGTGTAATTCAAGTTCAATCCACAGGCGGGCCGCCTGTGCTACGAGAAGCGATCAGCGAAGATGCCAAATAAGCGACATCAGCACGCAGAAGTGCGAATGGGTCATCGGTCAGTCATCGAGCTACTGCTCGCTGAGGAAGTCCCTTCGCTAGGCAAGCAGGGAGAGATTGTTCGGGTGCGGCCCGGCTACGCGCGCAATTATTTGTTGCCGTACGGCTTGGCTACGGTCGCCACGGATGCCAACAAACGGCGAGTCGAAAAGCACCGCGCAGCTCAAGCGGCCGTGCGAGTCGACAAGATCAAGAAGCTGGCCGACTTGGCTTCGATGGTCAGCAAGTACAGTGTCACTCTCGAAGCCAACGCAACGACCGAAGGGCATTTGTACGGCTCGATACTCGCGGCCGACATCAGCAAGGCGCTGAAATCAGCCAGCTTTTCCGTCGAACCGGAACATGTCAGGCTCGAAGGCCCGCTCAAGGAGTTGGGCATGTATACGGTCAAGCTGCACTTCGCTCCGGAAGTCGAGACTGAAGTCAAAGTCTGGGTCGTCCCGTCCGCGGCGACCGCGTCCGCCGCCGCCGCCGCCGCCGCGAAGGCGTAAGGCGTAAGGCGTAAGGCGTAAGGCGATGTGGCACGACGCTCCGCGTCGTGAATAATTCGAGCCGCGACCGTGAG